>DAOUBX010000277.1:0-31279 GCA_034432445.1 Anaerolineales bacterium | reverse complement strand
GGTAGTGCGCGAAGACCCAGTCGGGGATGCCCTCGTTGATGGTCTCGGCCATGATGTAGGGGCCGGGACGGGCGATGATGTAGAGGCCCATGGCGGCGGCCAGGTCGAGGAAGCCGATCAGGTTGCGCTGCGGGTGACTGTGGCCGGCGAAATCGAACTCGCCCTCGCTGACCTCGTGCCAGCGCCAGGGGATGTAGGAGGCGACGGCGCTGAAGCCGGCGGCCTTGAGCAGGCCGAGGCGCTGTTCCCATTGGTCGGGGGGTGTGCGGAAGTAGTGAAACTCGCCGGCCTGCAGGAGAAGGGGTCGGTCGTCGAGCCAGAAATGGCCGTCTTTGAGGTAGAAGCTGCTCACGTTGTCTCACCTTTCAGCGTTGGCGGTGTCCGTAAACCCCAACACCTTCAACGCGGCCTGGATCCACGGGCTGCGGGTGTACACGTCCCAGATCAGACCGCTCAGGTAGTCTTCCAGCATCAGCAGCGAACAGCCCTTGTTGATGCCGTAGAGCGCCCGGCTGTACCAGGGCGGTTCAACCGCCAGGTTGTAAGCATCGAAAAAGCCGTACTCGCCCCAGGTTTGCGGGTGATGATGGTACAGATGCTGGATCATCTCCCGCGTTTCAGCGGGAGTGAAGGGCAGGCAGGCGAGGGCGCCGGAGATAGAGACCGTGCCGGTGTGGAATGGCTCGCCCAGGCATGGCGTGCTGCCGGCCACCTCGTAGCCCCATGGGCTATCGCCGGCGCTCAAACCCCAGCTAAGCGCGTGATAAGTCTTGTACTGCCCGGCGTGTTGGATGCAAAACTGACGGTTGGCCAGGGCAGCCAGGCGGGTGTTCTCGAACCAGTCCACGCCGTCCGGGTCGCGGTAGCGCGCCGTATCGAGCCAGGCATCGCTGAACTGATAGGCGAACAGCGTGCCGCCGGGGTTGATGATCACCTCTCGGCCCTGATAGGCGCCTGTGTCGCGACGGAAGCCGCGGTAGAGCGCGCGGGCAGTTTCCGGCGCCAGGCGCGGGGCAGCCAGCAGGTAGAGCAGCTTCTGCTCCGCGGCCATGTCCCAGAGGCCGATGAAGCCGGGCGCGTCTGTCACGTAGTCGCCGCCGGGGTCGGGGTTGTAGGCCATGCGCAGGAGCAGCTTGTCTGCGCGGGCCGCGATGAAGGCCGCCCAGTCCAGTCGCGCCAACAACTGCGCGGTCAGGTCCTCCAGCTCGGCGTCGCGGAAGTAGGCCGCGGCGGTAAGCGCGCCGTTGAGGCAGAGCCCGGTGTCAATGGTGGAATACTCGCAGCGGCCCCAGCGCGCGGCGCTGTGTAGGTCGAGGAAGTGGGCGAAGAAGCCGTAAGCGTGCGGCACGCGTTCGACCAACGTGCGCAAGGTCCCACGCGCGAGGGCCAGCACCTCCTGCCGCGGCAGATGGCCGCGCTCGGCCGCGATGGCCCAGGCGCTGAGCGCAAAGCCCACGGCTGCGATGGAGGCGACCTGCGGCGCACGGCTCACGTCTGCGGTCAGGCCGAAGCCGGGGCTGTGGGGTGCGCGGTTGGTGTAGGCGTGGAAGAACGCCAGCGCGCCGTGCAGCTCACGCCTGAGGAGGGTGTCGGTGTCCATCGACCGGTTCGGATTGTGCTAGCGCGGCCGGGTTCTTGAGCGACGACGCGCGCGGGATGAAGCGCGTCGGGATGCGCCGCGACTGGAAGGGGGCGCCGGTCTCCAGGTAGGCGATCAGTTGGCGCACCGCTGCGGCTCCCCATTGAACGCGCGACGCGCCTACCGTGGACAGCGACGGCTGCATGTAACGCGCGACCAGGATGTCGTCGAAGCCGACCACGGCGATATCGTCCGGCGCAGTCAGGCCGCGCTCGCGCATGGCCCGCAGCAAACCGATGGCCATCTGGTCGTTGGCGCAGAAAACCGCTTCGGGCGGGGCGTCGGCCAGCAAGAGGGCCTGCGCGGCCTCGTAGCCGGAGACCTCGGTGAAGTTGCCCTGGTACACCGGCACGTGCAGGCCGTGTTGACGAGCCTCGCCCAAGAAGGTGCGCATGCGCTCGCCGTTGTCCAAGGAGTCGGCCGCGCCGGCCACGAAGGCGATCCGGCGCAAGCCCTGCCCATACAGGTGCCGGAAGGCCTCACGCACCCCCTGCGCATTGTCCAACAGCAGTGGGAAGATGCAGTCGTGGGACAGAATGCGGTCCAAGGTCACGATGGGGAACGCCGGGCTGGCCAGCTTGAGGAGAACGGCGCTGGCGATCTTCGAGTCGAACACGATGGCGCCGTCGACTTGACGGTACATCAGGATGCGATGGGCCGGCTTGCTTTCGGGGCAGACGATCAGCTCGTAGTCGGTGTCCAGAACAACATCGTGGATGCCCTCCAGGATCTCCTCGTAGAAGGCCCCGCCGAAGCGGGTGATGAAGACGCCGATGGTGCGGGTCTTAACCTTCTTCAGATGCCTGGCAAAGGCGTTGGGATGGTAGTTGAGCTCCTCTGCCGCCTGCAGCACGCGCCGGCGGGTGGCATCGCTGATGGTGCCGGTGTCGTTCAGGGCGTAGGAGGCAGTGGTCACGCTGACGCCGGCATGCCGGGCAACGTCGCGAATGGTGGTCATAGATCCTTCTTACGGTCTGGGACGCAAGCCCAGGCGTTCTAGCCCGCGGCGCAGGTGCTCGTTTTGCCGAGTGATGCGGTACACCAGGTCGCTCTCGTGGTTGGCCAGCATCAACAGGGCGATGCCCTTGTCGATGCCGATCACGTCGCTGGCGTACCAGTTGCGGCTCACGTTGTAGGCATCCTGGAAGCCATAGCGCCCCTGGAGCGGCTCGATGCTGAAATAGTGCACCATCGCCTGGCCGGCCTCGTCGGGCAAGAAGGGGAGCGAGGCAATGGCGGCGTAGGGCGGCACCGTGTCGTCCACCTTGTGCTGCTTGTTGTCGAAGCCAGAGGGGGGCGCGCCGTAGAGCCCGCTGTAGCCGTCGGGGCCGTCGCACGCGCTCAGCCCCCAAGCCAACGGGCCCAGGGTCTGGTATTTGTCCTGGTTGTCCACGGCAAACTGATAGTGCGCCCGGGCCGCCGCAGTCGAGTTCTGGAACCAGTCCGCGCCGTTGCGGTCGACCAGGCCGCGGAAGTCGAGCCAGGCGTGGCTGAACTGATGGGTGAAGAGCGAGCCGAACCAGGAATGGATGAAAGGCTCGCCCTGGCCGTAGGCGGCGCGGTGACGCTGGAACGCGTAGTAGGGGCGATCGTCCACCGGATGGGCGGGCGAGCCGGCAGCCAGCGCATAGAGCATGAGCTGCTCGGCGTAGAAGTCCCAGTGGCCCTCGAAACCTTTTTCGGGGCGATAGGCCATGTAGAACATCTGGCGTGCCTCGTCCAAGAACCACGGCCACTCCACTTCCGCGTAGAGCTGCTCGGCCCTGGCCTGCACCTCGCCGCCGAAGTACTGGCCGGCCGTCAGCACACCCATCAGCAAGATGGCCGTGTCGATGCTGGAGATCTCGCTCTGCCAGGCGCGGCGGCCGGTGGCCATGTCCACGAAGTGGTAAAAGAAGCCGTGTGTGCGCTCCATCCCTAGCAGGGTGTCCAGAGTGCCCAGGGCACGCGCGTAGCCCTGCTCGCGCGTGATGTAGCCCTTTTCCACGCCGATGGGGTAGGCGCTGAGGGCAAACCCCACCGCGGCGATGCTGGCGATGCCGGGCGAGCCGGGGTAGCGGTCGCGCACCAGGCCGTAGCCGGGGCTGGCGGGGTCGGTGTTAGCCTGCTCCCAGAAGAAGTCGAACGCGCCGCGCATCTCGTAGTCGATCACCTGGTCCAGGGCGACGGCGGTGGGCGTAGGAGGCGGCGCCGGCGTCTCCGGAGGGACGGGCGTGGCCGGCGCAGTGGGCGATGGGCCGGCAGCCGGCGCGGCGCAGCCGGCGATCAACAGCGCGAAAACGAGCAGCCAACGCAGCGTTTTACTCACCGGCGATACCCGTCCTTTCGACCGACTCTACGAACCAGCGTTGCAGCACGAAGTACAGCACCAACAGCGGCAGGATGATCAAGAAGGTGCCGCTCATCTTGACCGCCTCGTTCAGGCGATCGAAGATGTTGACCACCCCTGGCGGGTAGAGGTTTTCGTAGGCCTGGGCGAACTTGGAGAGCTGCATGGGCAGGGTGGTCATGCCGCCCTCCAGGAAGATGACCGTCAGGTAGGTCTCGTTCCAGTACCACACCACCGAGAAGATGAAGAGGACGATGAAGGCCGGCACGGCCGCGGGCAGGGCGATGGTGAGGAAGATGCGCAGGTCGGAGGCGCCGTCCAGCCGCGCCGCCTCCTCCAGTACCTTGGGCAAGGACAGGAAAGTTTGGTAAAAGACCAGGATGAAGATGGCGCTGCGGAACCCCTGTCCCAGCGCGGCCGGCAGTAGCAGCGCCAGCGGGCTGCCCAGCAGGCCATATTGCTTGTAGGTGAGCATCTGGGGGATGACGGTGGTCTGCGGCGGGATGATGAAGGTGACGAGCACCAACGCCAGCACCAGCCGTTTGCCCGGAAAGCGATAGCGCGCCAACCCATAGCCCACCAGCGCCGCCACCCCCACCTGCAGCGCCGACGGCGCCACGCTGAGGAAGATGGAGGCGAACAGCGTCTTGGGGTAGTTCAGCACCCGCAGCGCCTTGGCGTAGTTTTCCAGGTAGACCTGAGTCGGCACCCATTGTACCATCGGGTTGAGCAGGTCCTCGGGGCTCTTGATGCTGGTGACGAACATGAAGAGGAGGGGATAGATGTAGACAAAACCGATGGCGATCAGCAGCGCGTAGAGGACCACGGTGAAGATGGCGCCGTAGTGCGTGCGACTGCCGAAGAGGAAGCTGCGCAGGCGGTCGAGGCGCCACATGTAACGGGCCGGCATGGCTAGCGTCCTCCCTTTCTGGCCCACAGCATCAAGAACAGGCCGATCAGGGCCAGCAAGAGCGCCATGGCGGCGAAGTAAATGAATCCCATGGCGCTGGCGTAGCCGATGCCGCCCTGCACGGCGTAGGTCTGGCCATAGATATACTTGGTCACCCGGTTTTCCGAGAAGTGCGACAGGGTGATGATGGTGTAGATGGCGTTGACGATGGTGGCGGTGGTGAGCGCGGGCAAGGTGATCTTCCAGAACATCTCCCAGGCCGAGGCGCCGTCGATGGCCGCGGCCTCGTAGTAGGCCTTGTCGACCCGCTGCAGGCTGGCCAGGTAGATCAGGATCTGCACGCCGGAGAACCACAGGATCAAAATGAAGGAGGTCAGCAGGTATTCCACCGGGCTGCGCAGCGCGCGCGGCAACTGCGTCAAGAAGGTGATGACGGCCGGGTTGTCGGCGATGCCGGGGGCGGAGGTCGCGCCTTGGGAGGTCAGCTCCACAATCACCGGCCCGCTGGTGATCACCACCGGCAGGAAGAAGATGACGCGAAACAGGCCCTTCAGCCGGAAGCGCAGGTTGAGGAAAAGGGCGATGATCATCGAGAAGATCAGCACGATGGGCACGGCCACCAGCGTCTCCACGGCATAGCCGATCAGCAGCTCGACGAAGTTGGGGTCGGTGAACAGGGCGCGGGTGTAGTTGGCCCAGCCCAGGGAGTCCAGCCGGATCGTCTCGGCTGTAACAGTGACGCGATTCAGGCTGTATCGAAAGGTCTCTAGCAGCGGCAGCAAGGTGAACAGGCTGAACCCGATCACCCAGATCAGGATGAAGGCGTAGCCGTGCAGGGCTTCGCGGGTGCGGTAGGAGAGGGTGGGGCGCCAGCGTTTGGGTTGGGCGTTCATGGTTGCACCTGCCGCAGCACGGCGTCCCTGGCCGGGACTGTCAGAGCGCCATCGACAAAGGCGCGGTCGCTGTAGTTGACCACGACCTGCTGTCCGTTGGCGTAGGTGGTGGCGAACACGCCATCGGCCAGCCGCTGCCGCGCCGTGATAGTCTGGCCGCGCACCGGACCCAGCAGCGTGTTCAGCCGCCGGTAGGTCTGTTTGATCTGCTCGCCCCACTGCGCGTAGGACGAGGTGTAGATCCAGTTGGAAGCGGTGTTCAGCATGGCCGCAGTCGGCTCGTGGGTCAGGAAATAGGACGGGTAGATGCCGTAGTCCGCGTGGCGCAGGATGTCCTCCTGCAGGTTGGGCGAGAAGTTGAGCGCCAGGCCGTAGTAGGGCACATAGCCCGCCAAGACGATGGGCAGGAACGGCACCGTTTCCGTGGTATACACGTAGCCGTTGTCGCCCAAGGGCATGTCGTAGTAGGCCCGCATCAGGCTGAACAGGTAGTCGTTGGGGCGGTAGACGCTCAAGGCCGCGCCGGGCGCGGGCAGCAGGGTCTGATAGGCCTGGCCGGCCTCCACGCGGTTGAGGGTGGCGTTGCGCCGGAAGTCGCTGTAGAGCGTCCAGCCGATGCCGTCCAGCGCCAGCCCCATGTCGTGAGCGGCCACGTCCTCGGCCAGGGGGACGTAGCGGCGCTGCAGCGCATGCAGGCTCAGGTAGTAGTTGAGCTTGTTGCGGTTGAAGCCCATCAGGTTGGTATTGGTGATGGACATGGCCAGGTCGTTGCGCGGGGAGTAGCCCGGCTCGCCCACCAGCGCCGCCTGTGGGTCCAGGTAGAGGGAGAGGTGGCCGCCGCGCGCCGCTACCTGGCGCGCCAGCTCGCTGAGCTCGCCGACGGTTCCCAGCGCAGGCTCGATCTTCAGCGTGGTAGGGGGCATGCTGGACGCGCCCAGCGGCTGCCAGCCGTAGTAGGTGACGTCTGTGCGCTCGATGGCCAGGTCGTCCAGGATGGCGCGCAGTTGCGCCAGGGTGGTCATGGGCACAAAGCGCCACCACAGCAACGCCTTCTCCTTGTCGCCGCCTAGGAACTCTAGCCGGACGCCGATGGCGTCGCCCGGCTCGACGATGGGGCGCAGGACACCCTTGTCCACCAGGTAGCGTTGATAGTCGCGCGCTAAGCCGACGTAGTCCGCATCGTCGCCGCTCAGGAAGCGGTAATGCACGATCACGTCGAAGACGTTGGGACTGGGCTGGAGGGTGGTGACCCCGGCGCCGGAGCGGTTGGTGGCCTGGAAGTAGCTTTGGTTGTAGATGAAGGCGTGGTAGATGAAGTTGAAGTTAGTGATGATGCCGGCCGGGTGGGCGTGCAGCTCGCCGTAGCCGGCGCCGGACTCGACCACCGAGAGCAGAGCGTGTTGCTTCTCGCCGTGCACCAGGCCAAACAGGGGCAGGGAGATGGGATAGGGCCGGTTGACCTGTGGATCGTAGGGCAACACGCCGATCATGCCCAGGTCTGCGCCGTAGTAGCGGCCATAGAACATGTTCTTGGCCTTGGTTGAGTCGGCGAAGTGGATCAGGCTGCCCACGCCGTCGGGCAGGAGCATGTAGCCCGGCGTGCTGCCGCCGCGCGTGGCGCCCAGGAAGGGATACAGGTAGAGCAGGCCGAGACGAAAGTCCGGGTTTGTCTCGCTGATCCCGGCAAAGGGCGCCTCCACGCGCACGCCGTCCGCTTCCAGGCGCAGCGTAAGCTGCAACGCGATGCCCACATCGCTGAACGAGACCGTGGCCGTAACGCCTTGCTCGCTTGGGGCGACGTCCAAGGTGTGCTCGGCGTTGCTGATGGAGAGGCGTTTAGGGACCGCCTTCTTGTCCAGGTACTCGATGCTGACCCCGCTGGCCGCGAAGGCCTGCCAGGACTTGTTCAGCCGGTCGCCAGGGGCCAGCTCATCGATGCCGGAATGCCACACGTAGCCGCTGCGCTTGTCCAGTACCTTGAAAGCCAGGGTGGCGAAGTTCACGTAGAGCAGGAACTGTTCGTTCTCGGCCACCTGTTGGTAGGCGACGGGGATGTCGGCAGCGAACGCCGGCGCTGCGCGCGCAGCCGGCGGCGTTGCCATGCCCCACAGCAGGGCGCCGACCAACAAGAGTTGCCACAGCCGGTGTCGTTTAGCCACGGAGACCGACCTCCTGAAGGACTGCCCGGATGAACTCGTACAACTGGTGGAACAGCACGTAGAGGATGTAGCCGGTGAGCAGGAACAGTGCCATGGTGAAGAGGGTGGTCAGGATGTTGCGCACCGTCTCGGAGAGCGAGTAGTTGTGGATCTCCTTGACCATCAGGAAGAGCATCAACGCCACCCAGGCCAGCACCAACTGCAAGGAGAAGGTGTAGACGAAAGTCTCGTTGAGCGTCAGCACGGTGGACAGCAGGGCAATGGGCAGGGCAAACAGGGCATAGGGGAACAGGCTGTACGCGCTGCCGATGACTACATCGCGCAGCCGGCCCTCGCCATCGCTGATGACGGAGACCAGGTAGTTAGCCGCGTTCCACAGCACCAAGGCCAGCACCAGCGCCGCGACTTCTCTCTCGACCGAAATCTCGGAAGGGCTGGCAAAGGGGCTGAAGACAAAGCCGGTCAGGTAAAGCGAGGCCACGCGCACCAGGATCACCCAGCCGTAGAGCAAGAGGGCGAAGGCCAGGCTGCCCCGCTGGAGGCGCTGCTCCTTGACCTTGATGTAGTAAAAGCTGTCAGCCGGCTGCTTGATGAAGCGGAACATGAACGCGAAGTCATCTACCAGCCGGAAGCGGCGCAGGTGGCGTAGCCGCTGGCGCCGCGGCTCGAGCCAGCCGCGGCGCCGCTCCAGCCGGCCGAGCACGCTGGCTGCGACCCAGACACCCATGAGAACCAGCAGGGCGTTGGCCAGAGAGCGCTGCAAGATCACGTTGCGCAGCTCCCAGTAGGCCTGCGAGTAGCCGCTGCGGTCCTCGGCGTAGCGGTAGGTGATCAGGGCATCTGTGTAGTTGCGCTCCTTGTAGTAGGCGTCGGCGATAGCCTGATAGGCCATGATGAACAGGCCGTTGTAGGTCAGCACCTCCTCGAAATGGGGCCTGGCCTCGACGTAGAGCCCATCCATGTAGAGCCGCACGCCATCGTGCACCTTCTTGGCGAACTCCGTGGCGCGATAGGTCACGATGGCGTTCTTGTCCTTGTCCAGCACGTACAGCTCGTCGCCGAAGCGCTCGATGGCGGTGGGGTTGCTCAGCGTGCCGAGGCGCTGTTCTCCTTTGTCGGGCGCGCCGAAGCGAAAGAGCAGCGTGCCGTTCAGGTCATACTCGTAGATCTGGCCTTTGGCGTCCACGGCCAACAACAGGCCGCTGTCGCTCACCTGCACATCGCGGAAGGTGCTGGAGCCGAAGACCTCCTCGAACAGGTTTTTGCCGGCGATGGTGAACTTGCGGATGCTCTTGGACGGGGCTGTGCCGGCCGTGACGGTGTACACCAGCGATCGGCGGTCGATGGCGACGTTGGACGGAGAGGCGGCCTCGTTCTTGACGAACTGCGCGAGCTGCTCCTTGGTCAGGAAGAGCCGTTGCAAAATCATCTTGAGCGACATCTCGGCCGTGTTGGCGCCGAAGTAGCCGATGAAGTTGCCGTTGGTGTTCAGCATGGCCAGGCCGTCGACCGAGCCCTCGCTGACCACGTAGAGGTTCTTGCGCGCGTCCACTGCGATTTTGCGCGGCAGAAACTCGCGGTTCTTGCCGAAGAGCGGCTCAGCCGGCCGGCCGAACTCACGCACCAGGTTGCCGTCGGCGTCCAGGATAACCACCGTGTTCTTGCCCGCGTCGGCTACGTAGATCACCCCATCGTCGTCCACCACCACGCCGGTGGGCGCCTGCAGCAGTCCCTTGCCAAGCTCGGCGACGACCTGGAAGTTGCGCAGCTTGAGGATGCGGCTGTTGCCGGTGTCGGCGATGTACAGCGCGGCGTCAGGCGCCAGGAACATGTCCTCCGCCGCGGACACGGGCAGGTCGATCTCGCCCCGCGGCACGTAGGCGTCCTGGGTCAGGTATAGCTCGCCGCCGGGCCCCATGGCCCACGTGGTGTAAGGGCTTTGGGCCTGGGCCGGCGGGCCGACGGCGACCAACCACACAGCCAGCAGCAGCAAGCCGAGCTTCTTCATTACTTGAGCCCTGAGTGCGACATGGTGCTCATCACCTGGCTCTGCAGGATGATGAAGATCAGCAGGTTAGGCAGGAACATGATCAGCGTGGCAGCCGCAGCAATCCCCTGGCCGGCTACGGCGTTGGCGCCGGACACGTTGGTGGTTAGGGTGCCCAGGTAGAAGGCGAAGGTCTTCAGACTTTCGTCGTTGACGTAGATCGCCGAGGCCTCTGCGTTGTTCCAGGTGGCCTGAAAGGTCAGGATAGCCAGCGTGGCGATAGCCGGCTTGATCATGGGCAGAACGATGCGCCAGTACATCCACAGGTCCGACGCGCCATCCACCTGGGCGGCGTCCAGCACTTCGTCGGGCACGGTGTCCATGAACTGCTTGAGCAGAAACAGACCGACCGGCAGGGCCAGCACGGGCAGGATGTGCACCCAGAAGGTGTCCAGCAGGTGCAGCCGCTGAATGACCAGGAAGCGGGGGATGATGACCGCAATGGGCACGAACATCAGCGCCACCGTGTTGATGGCGAACAAGGTCTGCTTGAGCTTGAAGCGCTTCTTCGACAGCGCGAAGGCTGCCATGCCGGAGATCACGATGGAGGCGATCACCGTGACCAGGGTGATCAGCAGGCTGTTGAACAGGTAGCGGGCCACCGGAATGCCCGCTACGGACATGCGCGAGAAGAGGTCGGCAAAGTTCTTCAGGGTGGGGTTGACCACGAAGAAGCGGGGGGGATAGGCAAACAGCTCGTCCGGCGGCTTGAAGGCGTTGGAAAAAATGAAAACGATGGGCAGCGCCATGAAGAGCGACAGCGGCACCAGGAGCACGTAGAACTTGATTTGGCTGACATGAAAGCCTGCCGGGTTGGTGCCTCGGTTGTAGACACCGGTGTAACGACTGAATCTCTTGCGGGCCATGGTGGTCTCAGTCCTTGCTGCCGAACAGGCGATTGGCGACGCGGGCAAAGAAAAGCACCATCAACAACAACACCACCGACACTGCGGCGGCGTAGCCCATCTCGTAGCGCAGAAAGCCGTAGTCCTCGATGTGGTTGACGATCAGTTGGCCGGCGTACTGGGGCGTAGGGTTGCTGCCCGAGAGCGTGACGCCGATGGCACCGGCCTGGAAGGTGGCCACGATGGCCATCACCGCGCCGAACAGCATCTGCGGCTTCATGGAGGGGATGGTGATGTAGAAGATCTCCTGCAGGCGATTGTGCACGCCATCCAGGCTGGCGGCCTCGTAGAGCTCCTTGTTAACCTCCAGAATACCGGCCAGCATGGCTAGGAAGCCGATGCCCATGCTGCTCCACAGCATGACCAGGATCATGATGGTCATCAGATACTGGGGGGATTGCAACCACTGGATCGGCTCCTGGATGAGCCGTAGGTTGAGCAGGAAGCTGTTCAGGTAGCCGTTCTGGTCGCCGCTGAACAGCGTCTTCCACACGACGGCCATGGCCACGCCGGTGGTCATGGAGGGAGAGTAGAGGATCAGGGCGAAGATCGTGCGTGGGTATTTGGGCAGTTGCGCCAGCACCCAGGCCAGGAAGAAGGCCAGCGCGTAGCCCAGCGGCCCCACGATCACCGCGAATTTGATCGTGTTAGGCAGGACGTAGCGCATGAAGATATCGTCCTGGGTCAGCAGGGTGATGTAATTGCGCAGGCCGATCAGCTTCGGGGGCTGGATGGTGTCGAAAAAGCTGAACGACAGCGCGACCGCGGCGATCACCGGCACCACGATGAACGTGATGAAGAGCAGCGCGTAAGGGGACAGAAACGCGTAGGCGCTGCCCTCTCGCCTTAGCCAGCGCTGGAACGTGCTGTTACTTTGCATCTTCCATCCACCTCTGCACAGTCTCGATGGTGGGGATCTTGAACGCTTTGACCCGCTGGCCGTCCTGCAAATAACCGAACTCCTCCATCTTGCGAGTGATCTCGCGGTTGATGGTGATCACGGCGTTGTCGATGGCCACGCGCGGGTTCACGCCGTCGAACACGATGCGGTTCCAGACGTTGCTCAGCTCTCGCTCTTGCATGTAGCTGCCCGGCAGCTTGATCGGCTCTTGCAACCACTGCCATTGCTTCAGAATGACCGCGCGGTGCTCCTCTGGGATCGGCAGCCGGCTGAAGGCTTCCAGGTTGGCAGAGTTCCACAGGTACTCGCGGCCGTAGTTCAGGATCAAGCGCTCCTGGAACTCGGTTTGGGTCTCGGTAGACATCCACCACTTGAGGAACTCCCAACCCTGCTGCGGCTTATCGGTGCCGGCGAACATGATGCTGGCCTGGGCCGAGCCGGTGGCGTAGCGGCGCTCGACCGGCGCGCCGTCTGGCCCGGTCAACACTGTCGCCGGATACAGGTCAAGGGCCCAGAGCCCGTCGATCTCCGGCGCTGCCGCCATGAGCTTGACATAGGTCTCGATGTTGGAGATGCCGATGGGCAGGCTGCCGTAGCGAAAGCTCTCATAGAAGCTGGCGGTGGTCAGCGGCATGCCGTAGATGGTGAAGCTATCGGCCATAAAGCGGATGGCCGCAATCGCTTCTTCGCTCTGCAACCCGGTGGAGAAGCCGTCCTCGCTGTACAGCTTGGCGCCGTAGTTGAACAGGTAAGGGGCGGTGACCAGATAGCCCTTCAGCCCGCTGCCGCTGGAGAGCGGGGTGTTGTAGTTCATGCCGTAGCGCTGCAGCTCAGGCAGGATCTCGATCACCTCATCCCACGTCTGCGGGATCGGCAACCCCAACGACTCCATGATATCGCGGCGGTAGAAGGTGACCCAGAAGTCTTGCGTCTCCGGAATGGCGTACACCGCATCGTTGATGATGTAGCTGAGCAGCGCGCCAGGCGAGTAGATGTCGATGAAGGAGTCGAAATCGGGGAAGGAGCGCAGATCGTACAAGGCGTTGCGGATGGCCAGCTCGTAGGGGATGTTGGTGCTGACCCCCAGCGCCACGTCGGGCTCGATGCCGGCGGCTTTGGCCAGCACCAGCTTCGACTCGTCGGGCATGATGGAGAACTTGACCGGAATGCCGGTCTGCGGGGTGAAGGACTCGTCCACCATGAGCTGCAACAGGTCCACATATTGCCGCGGCCGGTTCACCCACACCTCCAGCTCGTCGGCTTTGGCGCCGGTCGACCAGTAGGGGTCGCGCTGGAAGGAGTGGAGAAAGCGCTTGAAGCCCTCGGAAAACGCGCGTTGGGAGGGTACCTGCGCCTCTTGCGGCGGCCGATCGGCCGAATGAATGGTGACCTTGTCCAAGGCCAGGGGCTGGTTTTGCAGCAGCGGCAACAAGGAGCCGAGCAACTGCGCGGCTGAGCCGGGCCCTTCGGAAAAGCGGTTCATGGTGACCGGGATCTGGTCAGGGTCCTCGGCCAGAAAGCGCAGGTTGTCGATGGCCATCTGGTACGTGAGGATTTCCGGCGACTGGCGGCCCTGGTTGACGGCCAACAGGGCCTCTTTGTCCGCGGTCAGCTCCGCAATGATGGCGTTCAGGCGCGGCTCGATGTCGGGAATGTAGTCGGAGATCACCCACTCTTTGAAGCGGTCGCGCTGATTGCCAGTCAGCTTCTTGATCTCCAACGCCAGGGTGTTGATGTCGACCAGCGCTTTCTGCACGGTCTCGATGGCAGGCAGATAGGGCGAGTTGGTGGTTTCGACGCCCAGCACGTTCAAGCCCTGGCGCAAGAACACGCGGTAAGGCGTGTCGCCGCCCAGGGTCACGTTGCGCCAGTCGGGCGTGTAGGCAAAGGGGACGGCGTTCAGCTCGGCAAAGGGCACCTCATCGTTGATCGTGATGCGGCGAAAGGCGGTGAAGTTGTTGCGGGTGTTCTGCAGAGCGTGGAAGGTGATGTGGTACATCCCGTCCGCGGGCGCCTCGAAGGCGTAATAGACCGCGCTGCCGCTCTTCTGCCAGCTCTCGCCGCCCAAGGTGTTCAACAACAGGCGGTAGGTGTCGTAGGGCGTCACCTTCAAGCTGCGGTCGGGGACGGGGCGAACGGCGGTGTCGTTCTTGAAGGTGGGAAACTCGGCCTCCAGCGTGATGGACACGTCGCTGGCGTCGGGCGCGGGGTGGCTCGCCAGGTATTGCTGATAGTCGGGGTAGGGCGCGAACTGGCTCAGATAGATGCTGCCCAGGTGCATCGCCCCGCGATTGAGGGTGAAAGTGAAACGGTGCTGGCCCGGCGTCAGGCGGACGCGCAAGGGGTAGGGCTGGCTGAAGTTGACATCGCGCGCCGGGGCTCGCGTCCAACGCGACAGCCTTTCCTGCCGAATCAGGGCATCGTTGCCGTAGCGGTCCTTGGGGAAGGCGTCGGCGGTGTTGCGGTAGAAGGCCGGGAAGATGATCCGCCGTAGATCGCTGACAGGAAACGCGCCATCGATCTGCAACTGGCCTTCGGGCGCGTCCATCTGCTCCGGCGCAGCCACCATGTCGAAGGCGATGATGTAGTCCCCCTCCTGGGGCACGTCGAGCAGGAACTCCAGGCTATCGCCTTGTTGCAGCAGAACGCTGGCCTTGGGGTAGGCTTGGGCAATCTCGTCAGCCGCCAGCGGCCGGCCAAAAGCGTCGGCGCGAACTTCCAGGTTTGCTCCCACTGGCTGACGCAACGCCAGCCACGCTTCAGCGCTTGGCAAGGGCGGCTTCAGCTGTCCTTCGGCGGGGCTACCGGCTGAAGCCACTATTACCGAGGGGGCGCCGGCCGCGGGCGCGCTCGCCGAGGCTATCGCCAGCAGCAACAGCCCTAGCAGCGCCCGGCGCGGCCGGCGTGGCGCCGGCCGCCTTTTTGCGTCCGCGGCGCCTGGATGGGTGTCCTGGTTCGCTAGGGAGGACATAGCCGAGTCACGGTGGGATGGGAGACCTGGGAAGGCCTGGAGACCTCCCAGGTCTGACCCTGTCTATGAACTCTGTCGGGATGCTTCACTAGCGCCTCTCACCAGCGCAGGTTGCGTGTCAGACCCGCTTAGCATGACGGGCATGGAGTTCGTCGCTATGGGGCATCCTGCCGCGGGATGGGGTATCCGCACGGCCGTCTGCTACTTGGGCAGCTCAGCGGCGGCATCCGCCAGAATCCGGTTGGCGAACTCCTCCAGCTTGGCCGCGTAGTCCTCGTACTTGAACTTGCCATCGTTGGCGAAGTTGAACATGTACCACATGTTCACGTCTTTGTCGTCGCCGATGTCGATGCCGGGCTTGCCTTCCCAGCGCGCGTTGATATAGCCCGGCACGATCTTGGCCAGCGACTCGATCAGGCTGCTGTCCAGGTTGTTCAGGGCCTGCATCACGCCTGGCTTGTCCACGAAAGACTTGTAAAGGGCAATCGAGTCTTCGTCCACCGACACCGGCATCTTGGGCGCTGCGCCGGCTGCGCGCGCCAGCTCAGCCTCCTTGGCGTAGGCCTCCTTGGAGAAGGTCATCCACTTGGCGAAGTCGTAGGCCGCATCCAAGTCAGAGGCGGTCTTAGAGACGACGATCACGTCGGCTACCAAGGCCTGATTGCCGCCGGGGATGCCGACAAAGTCCCACTCGAAG
This sequence comes from Anaerolineales bacterium, assembly GCA_034432445.1. Taxonomy (GTDB): domain Bacteria; phylum Chloroflexota; class Anaerolineae; order JAAEKA01; family JAAEKA01; genus JANWYQ01. The sequence continues at coordinate 15,828 of DAOUBX010000277.1, read as the reverse complement.
TCGGCGTTCTGGACGAAGCCGGGCAGCGCCCAGCCGCCTTCCCAGCGCACGCCAGCCTCCTGGTTCAGGAACAGCTCCCACGGCCCTTGCGACTTGAAGGCCGTGCGCTGCTCGTCGGTCAGCCCCTGCCAGGTGTGGGGCCGCATCTCACCAGCCTTGGCGATGCCGGCCTTGAAGGCAGCCGAGTTGTAGTTCATCTTCTCGCCGTCGAAGCTGAACCAGCCCAGGTTGGGGTCCTGGGTGCTGGGATACCAACCCATGATGAACTCCATCTCGTCCAGGCCCAGCACGCCCTTCTGGACATTGGTAAGCGACGTAGTAGCGTTAAAGAAATCGTCCACCGAGACGCCGTACTCAGGCGCGTCTAGGTTGGCCGCGTCGAACAGCTCCTTGTTGACGAAGTAGCCCATGATGAACTGAGCAGCCGGCAGACCCATGACTTTGCCCGAGTAGGTGAAGGCATCCTTCAACACCTGGGGTACATCCTGCCAGTCCGGGTCATCTTTCACCTTGTCGGTTAGGTCGGCCAACCAGCCGTTCTTGACATACAACGGCACGTTGTTGGCCATGAACACGTCAGGCAGCGCGCCCTTGGCGGCGTAGCCTGTCAGGATGGCGTCCCAGCCGCCTTCGCCCGACATATCGACGAACTCCACGGTCACGTTCGGATGCATGTCGGTGTAGGCCTTGACCATCTGGCGCTGGATGTTGTTTTCCTCTTCGGTGCCCAGGTTCCAGTTGGCGTAGCGAAGGGTGACCGGCGCAGCAGCGGGCGGGGCCTCGGTGGGTGTCTCAGCAGGCGGCGCTGGGGTGGCCGTCGGGGCAGGAGGGGGAGGGGTAGGCGTGGCGGCCTCTTGCGGCTGGGCAGGGGCCGTCGTCGGCGCCGGCGTAGCTTGGCCGCCACAGGCAGCAAGGCCAAGGGCCAGCACCACAACAATAGCCAGGTTGACGAACTTAGCGCGAGTGTTCATGCTTCTTCTCCTTGGGAGGCGATGGGAATGGCTGAAAACGGCGGTAATACGCCAGCGGCGCTGGGCGCATGCATCCTCTCGACCCACGGCGCCCAGTCCCTGGCCCGGTGCGAACGGCGATTGAGTGCGTGGCGGGACAGTTCTTGCGTGCGGGCTACCTCCTTTCTGTGCCTCTAGCACTAGCCGAGAACAACCCTGATCGAATGCGTAGCGCCGTCGGAAAAGACAGGCAGCAAATTGCCGGGGTGCAGCCGGCCGTCGATGGTTACGCTGTGCACGCCGCGGCTGACGCGGTGGGGGTTTTCCACCTCGATGGCGTAGGTGGCCCCGCGAAAGCGCCGTGTGACCTTGAACCCAGGCCAGTGGGCGGGGATCGAGGGGTCTACCAGCAAGCCATCGACCTGGGGCCGGATGCCCAAGATCCAATGGGTGGCCATCCGGTGCAGCCATTGGGCCGAGCCGGTGTACCAGGTCCAACCGCCGCGGCCGTAGTAAGGCGAGAGCGGGCCGTCGATGTTGCCGGGTGTGACGTAGGGCTCCGCCTTGTAGGTCTCGATGTCGGCGCTGCGGTTGGGCGGGCAAATGCGGCGGTAGGCCTCGTAGGCCAGATCAGGCTGGCCCAGCAGCGTGTAGGCCCACACAGACCACGTCGCAGCATGGGTGTAGACCCCGCCGTTCTCGCGCAAGCCGGGCGCGTAGCGGGTGACGTAGCCGATGTCGGGCCGGGGACGGGTGAAGGCTGGGAAGTTGAGCAGCGCGCCGTAGTCCTTGAGCAGGTACTGCGTGACCGACGCCATTGCCGTGTAGGCACGCTCGGGATCGGCCGCGCCGCTGATCACGGCCCAGATGTTGGGCATCAGAAAGATTTGACCCTCGGCGTTTTCGTGCGAGCCCAGCGGCAAGCCGTCGTCGGTGGTGGCCTGCAGATACCAGGCGCCGTCCCAGCCGAAGCGGTTCAACGCCTCCTTCAGGCTGGCACGCACGTCTGCACACTTGCGGGCAAAGCCCTCATCCCCGCGGCCGCGTGCCAGGGGGATGAAGTCGCCCAAGATGGCGTATAGGAACTCGGCCACCCAAAAGCTCTCGCCTTTTAGCAGCGTGCCCACCGCGCTGAGGCCATCGTTCCAGTCGTGATCACCCATCAACGGAATGCCGCGCGGGGAGAAACGGGAAAACGAGCGCTCGATGGCGCGCTTGCAGTGGTCGTACAGCGGCTCGGCCGGCCCGTTCAAGTAGGCCACCGGCTCGTCCAGGATGGCGAAGTCGGCCGTCTCCTGGAGGTACGCGTTCAGGATGAAGGGCAGCCATAGCAGGTCGTCGGAGCAGTTGGTGCGCGGTCCGCCGCCCCGAATGGAGAACCACCAGTGCAGCACATCGCCCTCGACGAATTGCTGAGCCGCGTGCAGTAGCAACTGGCGGCGGGCGTAGTCCGGCTCACCCACCAGGAAGATCTGGCTGTCCTGTAGTTGGTCGCGGAAGCCGTAGCCGGCCGAGACCTGATAGAAAGCCGACTTGCCCCACAGCCGGCAGGAGATGGCCTGGTACTTGGTCCAGGTGTTGGTCATGAAGTTCAGCGCGTCATCAGGAGTCTCGACCCGCTCGCCGTCCACGAAGCGCGACCAGAAGCGGTGCACCGCCTGCAGGGTTTGCTCAGCCTGGCCCGGCGACGTATAGCGCGCAATCAGCTCCCCGGCATCCTCCTTGCCGTCCTCAGCCGCGCCCAAGGTGAAGACCATCGCCTGCGTCTCGCCCGGCGCCAACGTCAGCGCCACCTGCAAGGCTGCAATGGCGTCGCCAAAGCGACCGACGCGGCCGGCCAGCAGCGGCTCGGCCATGGCCCTGGGCCGGTCGTCGTTGTTGTACAACCCCAGGAACGACTCCTTGTCGCCATCGAAAGACTTCAGCGGCTCGCTGGCCGCCATGAAGGCCGTGTAGGGCCAATCCACGTTGTTGTGGCGGCCCTTGTCGTCAGGAAAGCCCCACAGGCATTTGCGGGCCAGGATCGCCCGCCGCTCCGGGTCGACTGCGGTCTCGATGAACAGCTTGTGGAACTCGCGGTGCTCGTCGGGCGCAAACCCTAGACCCCACTCGGCATAGGACGTGACATCCAGGGCGCGTGGCTCGTCGCTGTGGTTGGTCAGCGCCAGCCAAAAGATCTCCACAGGGTCGTCCGGCGCCACGAACACGGTGAGCACGCTCTCGATGCCCGCCACCCGTTGCTCGAAGCGAGAGTAGCCGAGGCCATGGGCCACGCTGTAGCGTTCGTAGGGCACCATCACCGGCTTATAGGTGGCGGACCAATAGGTGTGGCGCTGGAGGTCGCGAATGTAAAAATACTTGCCCCAGTTGTCGCGCACCAGGTCTTGGAAGGCGCGCGTGATGCGGTTCTGGCCCGCGTTGCCGCGCCAACTGTAGCCGGACCCGGTCTGGGACACCATCATGCCGTAGTCGCCGTTGCTGATCACGTTGCCCCAGGGGCGGGGCGTGTGCGGCGTGGTGATGATATACTCTCGTCCATCTGCGGAGAAGTAGCCGTAGGTGTTGGCGAATTTTCCGTCCATAGAGACCTGCGAGAGCGGAGCGCACCCGTTATGAAACGTTTCATTGTAAAGGAAAAAAAAGAACGACTGCTAAACCATCAACAGACGTTCGGTTTCACGGGCTTGGCGCAAAGGTATCACAGGTCGTCGGATTTGTCAAGCGCTTTGGGGCCAGGCCAGCAATTCCAAATATGAACTCTGCCAACGCGCCGTCGAGCCTTTAGGGGGTCAGCGCGCCCGCTTCGTACCGGCAAACCCGGCTGAAGCCTCGACTCCGTGCCATAGTTGTTATTGCGTTGCAGCGCGCCGCTGCCCAAGCCCTGCACGCCTCGACTCCGTGCCATAGTTGGTATTGCTGGGCCAGGCCGCGCGCAAGGTAGCCACCAGGAAACTAGCATTGGGCAGCCTCCGGCAGGCGCTGCGCACCCGGGCCCCAGCGCACCTCGAGTCGGGAAGTTATGCAATTGCAGGGCTTTCGGTATACTACATACTACACAACAACTTAGGAGGAACGACCTATGACCGCCGAAAAATCCACTTTTGGCCCACTGCAGATCGGCATCGTGCTTTTGACCGCGGCCACTGCGTTGATCCACATTGCGCTGGCCGTACCTAATGCCTTGGTTTTGTTCTACCTCAACGGTCTCGGCTACCTGGCGCTGCTGGCTGCGCTCTACCTGCCCCTAGCTTTCTTGGCGCCCTATCGGCGTTGGGTGCGCTGGGCGCTGATCGCCTATACTGCGGTCACCGTGATCGCTTGGGCTGCTATCGGTGATCGCTCCACGATCGCCTATTTCGACAAGGCTATCGAGGTAGCGTTGATTGCGCTGTTGATCGTCGAGGACCGGCGCCGAAGGCTGCAATGACAACTAATGCAAACCTGATCCTCGTCACCGGCGCCACGGGCTATGTCGGCGGCCGACTGGTGCCGCGGCTGCTGGAGGCCGGCTACCGCGTGCGCGCGCTGGCGCGCGACCCCGTGCGCCTGCAAGGACGCCCCTGGTCAAACCAGATCGAAATCGTGCAGGGGGACGTGCTGCGGCTGGAGACGTTGGCCCCCGCCATGGCCGGCGTTGACGTGGCCTACTACATGATCCACAGCATGCAGAAGACCACAGACAAGAGCCCCTTCCACGAGCGTGACCTGCTGGCGGCCCGCAACTTCGGCCAAGCGGCCAAGGAGGCCAATGTAAAGCGTATCATCTACTTGGGGGGGCTGGGCGACCCGGAGAGCGACCTCAGCCGCCACCTGCGCTCGCGCCAGGAGACGGGCGAAGCTCTTGCCACGTTTGGTGTGCCGGTCACCGAGTTTCGCTGTGGCATCGTCGTTGGCTCGGGCAGCGCTTCCTTTGAGATGATCCGCTATCTCACCGAGCGTTTGCCGGCTATGGTATGTCCGCAGTGGGTATACACGCGCGTCCAGCCCATCGGCATCCGCAACGTTTTGGACTACCTCGTGGCAGCGCTGGACGTGCCCGAGAGCGAAGGCAAGGTGATCGAGATCGGCGGGGCAGACGTGCTCACCTACGGCGAGATGATGCTCCAATACGCTGAAGTGCGCGGGCTGCGGCGCTGGCTCTTCCCGGTGCCCGTGCTCACTCCCCACCTTTCCACCTACTGGGTGCATTGGGTGACGCCCATCCCGAAGGAGATCGCCTATCCCCTGATCGAGGGTCTGCGCAACGAAATCGTGGTGCGCGATGACAGTGCCCGTCGTCTCTTTCCCGATATCCAGTTGTTGAACTATCGCACGGCGGTAGAGCGGGCCCTGCAGCGGCTGGACGCCGGCCACGTAGAGACCAGTTGGATGGACGCGCTGGCCTCGGCCCAGGGCGACGTGACCCCTGTCAAGTTCACCGTTCAGGACGGTATGATGATCGAGCGCCGGCAACGCCTGGTGCGCGCGCCGTCCTCCGCGGTTTTCCGTGTCTTCACCGGCATTGGCGGCGACCGCGGCTATCCCACGTTCAACTGGGCCTGGCGGCTGCGCGGTGTGATGGACCGCATGGTGGGCGGCGTGGGCTTTCGTCGCGGCCGGCGCGACCCGGTGGAGCTGCGCGCGGGCGACGCGCTGGACTTCTGGCGCGTCGAGGCGGTGGAGCCGGACCGACTGCTGCGCCTGCGCGCCGAGATGAAGGTGCCGGGCCGCGCCTGGCTGGTCTTCGAGGCCAAGCCGCAAGAAGATGGCCAGACCCTGCTGGTGCAGACCGCCTTCTTCGCGCCCAAGGGCCTGTTTGGCCTGCTCTACTGGTACAGCCTCTACCCCATCCACGGCCCGGTCTTCAGCAGCATGATCGAGACGTTGGGGAGGGAGGCGGAAGGAAGGGCGAGGAACTGATAGGAACTGAGAGGAATTTGGAGGAACTCGGAGGAACTTGGAGGAACTGAACAACTTACGCAGAACTTCGCAGCCACCGACCAGTTCCCCTAGCTCCTGTAGTTCCCCTAGTCCCTCTAGTTCTCCTAGCTCCCCCAGTTCTCCTAGCTCCCCCAGTTCCCCTTCTTTCCCTGCTTTCTAGTTTACACATGCCTACATCCAACCCCCCACAACTCTCCCGTCGTCAGGCTTGGTGGCTCGCCATCCGTCCGCGCACGCTGCCGGCTGCCGTGGGGCCGGTGCTGGTGGGCGCCGGCCTGGCCGTGGGTGACGGCGTGTTTGCACTGCTGCCGGCCCTGGCCGCGCTGGCCGGCGCGCTGCTCTTGCAAATCGCCAGCAACCTGGCCAACGACTACTACGACTTTGTCAAGGGCTACGATCGGCCCGACCGCCAGGGGCCTACCCGCGTTGCGCTCAGCGGCTTGATCTCGCTGCGCGAGCTGCGGCTGGGGCTGCTTCTGGTGCTGTTGGCCGCGGCGGCCATCGGCCTGTACCTGATCTACGTGAGTGGCTGGCCGATCCTGGCCGTGGGTGTGGCGGCCATCATTGCCGCCGTAGCCTACAGCGGCGGCCCGTTTCCCCTCTCGGCCAATGGCTTGGGCGATCTGTTCGTCTTCATCTTCTTTGGGCTGGCCGCCGTGGTGGGCACGTATTACGTGCAGGCATTGACGGTCACGCCGCTGGTCTGGCTGGCCAGCCTGCCGCCCGGCTTGCTGATTACCGCCATCCTGGTGGTCAACAACCTGCGCGACATCGAGACCGACGCGCGCGTGGGCAAGCGCACCTTGGCCGTGCGGCTGGGTCGGGCCGGCACACGGCGGGAGTACACTGTGCTGCTGGCCGGCGCCTACGCCGTGCCGCTGGCGCTGCTGCTCACGGCGCCGGTGCGCGATGGCTTCGGCCCGACCAGCCTGCTGCTTCTGCTGCCCTGGCTCACCCTGCCTGAGGCCATGAAGCTACGCCGCATCGTCTACACCGCAACCGACGGCCCCACCATGAACCGCGCTCTAGCCGGCACGGCGCGGCTGAGCCTGTGGTTTAGCGCGTTGTTCGCCGTGGGGTTGGCGGTGGGGCCCGTCTCTCTGTCAGCGTGAGACAGATTCGCCTAAGCACCCACTTCGTGGCAGAATTGGCAGCCGGTGGCTACTGTCAGCACGCTACAGCTTGGGTGGCTGTGGTCGACAGACGGGCCAAGCGCGAACTTGCCTTCTGGCAGGCGTTTGGCAGCTACTAAGGCGCCCGGCGTGTGAGACTGCGCCGTTGTGGCGCTGGCGCAAACCCAGCAAAGGATGATCGGCCGGATGGACGAAGCAACTGCTGCGCTGCGGGCGGCCGCGGCGGATGTCATGGCAATCGACGATGTTACCGAAGGGGTATCCTCGCCCTACGCGGCGCTGTTGGGCGAGCCTCAGGTTTCACCTGCTGCGCGCGGTGAGGGCGTGCGCATGCGCGGTCGGTTGCTGATCGCAGCGGACGAGGCTTACGAGCGGCTGGCCACGCGCTTCGCTGCGCTGGGCTACACCCCTTTGCTGCGTCGTGACCCGGACAACGCTGCCGGCCACCTGGTGCTGGCGCTGCCCGGTCAGCTGCGCCGCGCCAACCAGCGCTTGGGCTTGGCGGCGGGGCTGTTTGCGCTGACCGTGCTCTCGTGTCTCTTCGCCGGCGCGCAGATGGTCGAGGGCCTGACCACTATCAACTTCAACTTGCTGGACGGCCTGCCCTACGCGGTTTCTCTGCTGAGCATTCTGGCGGCGCACGAGCTCGGACACTATGTAGTGGCGCGGCACGTGGGCACGCCGGTCAGCCTGCCTTATTTCATCCCCGTGCCCCTGCCGGGCAGCTTTGGCACGCTCGGTGCGTTCATCAACATGACCGCGCCGCCCCGCAACCGTCGCCATTGGCTGGCCATTGCAGCTGCCGGCCCGCTGGCCGGCCTCGTGCTGGCCGTGCCTATTCTGTGGATCGGTCTCAGCCTCAGCCAGGTGCGGCCCTTGCCGACGGACCAACCCTATTCACTGGAAGGCAATTCCCTGCTCTACGCTGCCATGAAATACCTGATGTTCGGCCAGCTTTTGCCCAGCAACGGCCAGGACGTGTTCATCCACCCGGTAGCGTATGCCGGCTGGGCTGGTTTGCTGGTGACCGGCTTGAACCTGATCCCGGCCGGCCAGCTCGACGGTGGACACATCTTGGCCGCCCTCGCGGGCGAGCGCTACGCGCGCTATGTGTTTTGGGGCGTGTTAGGGGCGTTGGCGGTGTTGAGCGTGTGGTACCAGGGCTGGCTGCTGTGGCTTTTCCTCGTCTTCACCTTTGGTCGCTTCCGCATCGAGCCCCTGGACGATGTCACCGGCTTGACCAATCGCCAACGGCTGCTGGCCGCGCTGATGTTGCTGATCTTCCTGCTCGTGTTCACTCCCGTGCCGATGCGGATCGTCGTGCCACAGTAGGAGGAGTCAGGAGCAAAGGCAAAGAGGGAAAGGGAGGCAAAGAAGGAGAAAGAGGATGGAGACAGAGAGCGTTGTTGTTGCGTCGCATTTCTTCTCCCCCTTCCTGCCCAGCTTTCCCCTTTTTCCCCTCGTTTCCTTGCGTTGCTTCCTCCCCCTTCACCCCACCCGTTCTACCACTGTCGGGTCGTCGTTGGCCGGGGAGTTCACGCGCGGAGACACCGGGTAGGCTGTCATTAGCTCGGCCGGGTAGGGACGCAGCACGCCGAGCCAACCTGCCACGCCCACGCTGTTGTCCAGCCACAACGCCTCGTCCTCGGGCAACAGAATGGCCGGCATGCGGTTGTGGATCGGCTCCACCAGAGCATTGGGGGCGGTCGTGATGATGGTGAAGGTGCGCAGCAGACTGCCGTCCGGTTGTTGCCAGGTTTCCCACAGCCCGGCAAAGGCGAAAGGCTCGCCCGACTTCAGGGTGATGCGCAGAGGGATCTTGCCGCCTGCTGTCTTTTGCCCACTGCGGCCCGCAACCTCCGGGTTGCCACGCGACCATTCGTAGAAGCCGTCGGCCAACACCAGACAGCGCCGCTTTTGCAATGGCGTGCGAAAGCTGGGCTTCTCTGGCAACGTCTCGGCGCGGGCGTTGATCATTTGGTTGCCGATGGCCGGGTCCTTAGCCCAAAACGGCACCAAACCCCAGCGCAGCAGTTGGATCGTGCTGCGATCCTCGTTGAGGATGACGGGAAGCTGCTGCATCGGCGCCGCGTTGTAGCGTGGCCGCAGTCCCTCAGGGGGAAGGGCAGCCGCAAAGCGTTCGGCCAACAGCGCCGGATCGACAAAGATCGAGAAACGTCCACACATACGCCACCTCTTCGTTGGCAAACAAGGCACACACCGCAGACTGCCCCGCTTGTTCGCACTGATGTTCTAATTGTAGCGCATCTACGGGCATTCGACAACTTGGCGCGCAGACGCCTGAAGGCTGACCCCTCAGCGCTGTGCTTGCCAAACGCGGTGCTTTCCGGTATAACACAGAGTAGTAGCCGGACAAGGACGTCTGATCGACAGGAGCGTCACGCCGGCAGCGTGACCTACGAATCGGCTACAGGATCGCCTTTTTTCAGAACAAGGAACAAGACATGCCCAAAGTCGCTGTTGTGACTGATAGCAGCGCCAGCATTCCCGAGACCCTTTTGCAGGCGCTCAACATTCGCTGGGTTCCCTACTACATCCACCGCGGCAAGGAAGTGCTGCGCGACCTGGTGACGGCCCAGCGCGAGTCTTTCTACCGCTGGTTGCCGACCGCCACCGAGCTGCCCAAGACCGCTAGCCCTGGCCCCGGCGACTACGCCGAGATGTACACACGCTTGGCTGAGGAAGAAGGAACGCAGGAAATCGTCAGCGTACACATGACCGCCGAAGGCAGCGGCGCGTTTCAAGCGGCCAGCGTGGCGGCTTCGTTGATCCGCGAAGAGCGCAACGACCTCCGTATCGCCGTGATTGACACGCGCAACGTGGCGATGTGCCAGGGCTGGATGGCAATCGAGGCGGCGCGCGCGGCCGAAAAGGGCCGCTCTTTGGCCGAGATCGTAGACATGGTGCAGCGCATGATCCCCGTCACGCGCATGATCCAAACCGCCGACACCCTCAAATACTTGCACATGGGGGGACGGATCGGCAAGGCCAAGCACCTGGTGGGCAGCCTGCTGAACATCAAGCCGCTGATCAGCGTGGAGGATGGCGCGATCGTGGCGGTGGGTACGGCCCGCAGTCGCCCAAAGGCCTATCAGATGATGGTGGACCGCGTGGAGGCTACCGTGGGACGTATGGGCCAGATCAAGATCGCCTATGTTCATGCCGCAGCGCAAGAAGAGGTCGAGAAGATCAAAGCCATGGTCGAAGAGCGTTTGACTGTGGTCGAGTCCGTCGTGGCTGAGCTGTCGCCGGCGTTGGGGGTGCACTCTGGGCCGGGTACTGCCGGCCTGTGCTATTTCCCTGCGCAGGCCGGCGCCTTGTAGTGCGTCGTGTAGGCCGCTGACAGCAGGCGTCTGGAAACCGGCCTAAAGTTAGGAAGCTGAAAATGGACAACCAAACACAGCGCATGGCCCGACCGGGCGCCATTGGCCGGCAGGAGGCCAGGCGTTGAGCGCCATTACTGCCGTCGCTCTGGACCTGGAGACGACCGGCCTCGATCCAAATCGCGATGCCATCATCGAGATCGGCCTGGTGCGCTTTCGCGGGGACGAGATCCTGGACAAGTGGTCGAGCCTAGTCAATCCGGGCAAGCTGGTGCCTGCCAGCATCACGCGGCTCACGGGCATCACCAACCAAGATGTCGCCCATGCCCCGCGCCTGGAGGAACTGATCGACCCGGTGCGCCGTTTCGTCGGCGAGACACCGCTGGTGGCGCACAACGCCGCCTTCGACCTGGGCTTCTTGCGCAGCGCGGGGCTCAGCTTTACCCAGCCCGCCATCGACACCTTCGAGCTGGCCAGCATCGTGCTGCCCAGCCAGCCTAGCTATAGTCTGGGGGCTCTCCTGGAGCACTTCGGCCACTTCCTATCCGGCGCCCACCGCGCCTTGGCCGATGCTCAGGCGACGGCGCAGTTGCTGGCCAGCCTGCAAGAGTACGCCGCGACGCTGCCCTTGCCTACCCTGATCGAAATCAACCGCCTGGCGGCCAACAGCCGTTGGAGCTTGCAGCCGATCTTTGCCGCCGCCGAACAGCGCGCAACGCAAACGGCTTTTCTCAAGCGCCACGAGCGCATGGCGCTCGCAGCCGGCGACCTCGGGCCGCTGCTCAACCCTGCTGCCAACTGGACGCCGTTCGGCGAGGAACTGACGCCGGTTGAACAGCCGGAGCCGGTGGATACAGACCTGTTGGCCGCTTTTCTAGAGCCGGGCGGCCCGCTGGCTGCCGTCTTCGCGGGCTACGAGCACCGCGCGCCGCAGGTGGAGATGCTGCGTGCAGTTGCCGACGCCTTCAACAACGAGGATCACTTGCTGATCGAGGCCGGCACAGGCACAGGCAAGAGCCTGGCCTATCTGCTGCCCGCCATCGCCTGGGCTGTGCAAAACCGCCGCCGCGTGGTCATCAGCACCAACACCATCAACTTGCAGGATCAACTCGTCACCAAGGATGTGCCTGACCTGGTGCACGTGTTCGACGAGTTGGCCACGACCCATGTGGCTGATCTACCGCCCGCCTTGTTGCGCTTGGCCGAACAGGGACGCGGTGTGCGCGTGGCCCTGCTCAAAGGCCGCGCCAACTACCTCTGCCTGCGCCGGCTGGATGCTCTGCGCAGCCACGACGACTTGAGCGAGGACGAGCTGCGCGTGGTGGCGCGGGTGTTGGTCTGGTTGGGCCAGACCGTAACCGGCGATCGCGGGGAGATCTTCCTGCCCGGCGGCCGCGACCAGGCGGTGTGGGCCCGATTGGCCACCGAGAGCGGCGCCTGCACGCCGGAGCGCTGCGCAGTCAACCAGCGCGGCCGCTGTTTCTTCTACCGCAATCGTCAGCAGGCCGAGGCTGCTCATTTGCTGATCGTCAACCACGCCCTGTTGCTCTCCGATGTGGCGGTCAACAACCGCGTGCTGCCTGACTATCGTCACCTGATCATCGACGAGGCCCATCACCTGGAGGATGCCACGACCAACCAGCTCAGTTTTCAGGCTACGCAAGAGGGGCTGGAACGGCTGCTGGCCGACATTTATCCAGAGGGCGGCCAACAGCGCAGCGGCGTCCTCTACGAAGCGCGCAAACACAGCGTCGCGCTTGCGCCAACCGTTCGCGCCGCCGTGGAGGCTCAGGTCTACGCAGCCCAACAGCAGTGCGAGCGCAGCCGCGATCGCCTGCGCGAGTTCTTCGCCGTTCTTGCGCGCTTTCTGGAACCAGCCCAGGGCGGGGCGCGCAGCTATAGCCAACGCATTCGTCTCGACAGCAAGGTGCGCAGCCAGCCCGGTTGGGCACCAGTGGAAATGGCCTGGGATGCGGTCGGCGCGCCGCTCTACGACCTGGCAGAAGCGCTGACCAGGCTCAGCGCCGGCTTGGCCGATCTGCAAGGGGACTCGGCGCAGGCGCCAGACCAAACGCAAAGTCTGGACGACCTGGTTTTGGACCTGGCCAACCTGGGCGGCCAGGTGCTGGAGACCTACGAGCAACTGTATGCCGCGATTACGCACCCTAGCCGCGACAGCATCTACTGGGTCGAGGTGGCGCCGCAGAACAATCGCCTTTCGCTGCACGCTGCGCCGCTGCACATTGGCCCCCTGGTGGAGACACACCTGTTCCACCAAAAGGACAACGTCATCTTGACCTCGGCAACCCTGCGCACGGCTGACAGCTACGACTACATTCGTGAGCGTTTGCATGCTTTCGAGGCGCGAACCGTCACCGTGGGCTCTCCCTTCGATTACAAGAGCTCGACTCTGGTTTACATCCCCACCGACGTCGACGACCCCAACACGCACGCCTTTCAGACCCAGGTCGAGGCCAGCATCCGGGCTCTGGCGCGCGCCTTGACGGGCCGTACGATGGCGCTCTTTACCTCGTATGACCAGTTACGTCGTACGGCCGACGCCATCACCCAGGACCTGCTGGCAGCCGGCATTGCCCTCTATCAGCAAGGGGATGGCGGTAGCCGACGACAGCTGTTGGAGAACTTCCGCGCCAACCCGCATGCGGTCCTGCTGGGCACGCGCAGCTTCTGGGAAGGCGTGGATGTGGTCGGCCCGGCGTTGAGCGGCTTGGTGCTCACGCGGCTGCCTTTCGCCGTGCCCACCGATCCCATCGTGGCGGCGCGCGCCGAGACCTTCGACAACCCGTTCTACCAATACTCGGTGCCCGACGCCATCCTGCGCTTTCGCCAGGGCTTCGGCCGGTTGATCCGCAGCCAAAGCGACCGCGGGGTGTGCGTGATCCTGGACAACCGCGTGCTGACCAAGCAGTACGGCCAGCTCTTCCTGGAGTCGCTGCCTGACTGTACGGTGCAGCGGGGGCCGTTGGCCTTGTTGCCGAAGAGAGCGAAAGAGTGGCTAGGCATGGCGTCATAAGTGCGCCCTGCGCTCGTGTGCCTCCGGGCGCAATGATTTGACGAAGCCGAAGGCGGCACGTATAATCGACCGAGATCAGAGACCAAAACCTATCGGAGACATTGCAGAACATGATTGGCGTACAAGACCTTCGCAAAGGCGTGACTTTCGAGCTAGACGGTTCCATTTATCGCGTGCTCAACTTCGAGCACCACAAGAGCGGCCGCGGCAATGCCACGATCCGCGTCAAGGCCCGCGACCTGCGCACCGGCGCCACCATCGATCGTACCTTCCAGTCGGGCAACCGCGTGCAGGACATTCGCCTCGACCATGCCACGGTGCAGTACCTCTACCATGAAGGCGACCTGTACACCTTCATGGACACCGAGACTTACGAGCAGCCCGTGCTTTCCGCCGCAGTGCTCGGCGACGCCGTCAACTTCTTGAAGGACGGCATGACGCTGGAAATCGTCAGTTACCAGGGCGAGCCACTGGATATCGAGCTGCCGACCACAGTCGACCTGGAAGTGACCTACACCGAGCCTGGCTTTGCCGGCGACACGGCTACCGGCGCGACCAAGACCGCCGAGCTGGAGACCGGCCTGAAGATCCAGGTGCCTCTGTTCGTCGAGAACGGCGACATCGTGCGCGTGGATACCCGCACCGGCGCCTACGTCACGCGGGTCTAGCTGGGTTGCTGCCATTTGGCAATCTAATGGCAACAGGCTATAATAGCGGCTGTCGGAGCTGTTATTTCACCGTTAGCCACCCTAGCTCAGCCGGTAGAGCAGCGCATTCGTAATGCGCCGGTCGTCGGTTCGATTCCGACGGGTGGCTCCTCTTGCCTGACACGCAGGACACAGTCTCAACCGGGTGAGGCGTCCCTGCTGAGCGGCAGCCCCAGCCCACTGCGGGTTGGGGCTTTTGTTTGTACCCCGAAGGCTTGCTCGATGGCGTCAGACGTCCCGCAGCTCACCCTAACCCAGCATCCGATCGACCGCTTGTGGCGGCTGATGGCCGGCAATCGCTTGCTGGCCCTGGTTTTGGCGCTGCTAGGGGTGACCGTGGTCCTGGGCATGGCCTTACCGCAGGTTCCGGGCGACCTGAGCCAGCAGCCGGCCGGCAGCCGATGGTTGGCCGAGGCCAGTAGTCGCTTCGGGGGCTTGGGCGGCATCATGCAGCAGGCTGGGCTGTTCAACTTGTGGCAAAGCCCTTGGCTGCGCCTGTTGCTCGGCCTGCTGGCTTTCATCATGCTCTTACGGCTGGCACAATCCATGATCGGCCTGCGTTCGACAGACCCGACCATGATGGCCGTCGAAGCGCAACGGTGGCCCTTACAAGCCGCCTTTGCTCTCTCTGCTCCCTTGGACGCGAGTTTGTCCGAGCTGGCCCATGATCTACGCCAGGAAGGGTGGGAAGTCGTGGCGAGCCAGTCCACTGCGGAGGCCTTCATCGGGGCTGAACGCAGTCGGTGGGGCCGACTGGCGGCGCCGGCGCTCTACCTCGGCGTTCTGCTGGCGCTGGCGGGCTTGTGGGTGGGACAGGTCTTCGGCTGGCAGGAAGGGGGGGTGGTGTTGGTGCCTGGCCAGGCGACACCCTTGCAGCACAGCCAGGGCGTTGCCTTGGTGCTTCTCGACAACGGCGAAGGCGAGCCGTCGGTGGCGCTGCAACACTCTGGCGTGACAATGGCATCCCGCCCCTTCTCCGCCAGCGGCGCCGTCCGTCTGCCGGGCATGACGGTGCGTCGCGTTGACGCCGGGCAGATGCTGGCAGTGAACGGCTTCGACGCCGACGGCAACCCCCTCCAACTCCGGTTGCTGGACCAACAAACACCGCCTCAGACAACCGTTTACCTGGTGTTCGACCAGCCGCGCGCCGAACGCGCCTTCTTGGCCCCAGATCGCCAACTGGCCTTCAGTGTCGTCGCCTTTCCTGCCTTGCCGGAGCGTGGCTTCAACGGACCGACATTTCTGGTGCAAGCGCTGCAAGTCGGCCAAAGCGATCCGGTGTTCAACGAGTTCGTCGAAGGAGATGCCAGCCTGCTGCTGGGCGCCAATCGCTTCGAGCTGCGCAGCGGCGAGTATGCAGCCGTGCGCGTGAGCCACAACCCCGGCCAACCGCTGGTAGTGCTGGGCGGCCTCTGCGCCCTGGCGGGCATGATGCTGGCCTTCGTGCGGCCTCCCGGCCTGCTGCACTTGCGCCTGCAGCCACAGCCGCGCGCAACCGTGCAGGTCACTGCCCGCCTGCAACCCTCGCCCACCTGGCGTCAGGGCGGCCGTTGGTTGATGGCCTGGGCAGCGACGTACAGCCAGGAGGCCGGTCCTCGGCGCTAGGCCGGATGGGTGGCAGGCAGCCTGCTTGCTCGCCGTTCTTTCGCTTGCCGTAACTATTCAGGTGCCGGGCACTTGCGACCGGTTCCCAGCTTGAGCCGGCTCTGCAGACGCCCTGGCCAGCGCAGCCTTAAGTGC
>DAOUBX010000276.1:0-18873 GCA_034432445.1 Anaerolineales bacterium | reverse complement strand
CGGCCGCCGCGTGCGAGGCCGGCGAGCCGCTCGCGCCGGCGCAGCAGCAAGCGTGGCTGGCCGCCTATGCCACCGACTTCGCCGACACCGCCACCGGCTACGCGCCGCCCTATCCGACCGCCGGGCTGGACGTGCTGGCGCCGATGCCGGAGCTGATCTACGGCCTGCCGGCGGCGGCCAGCGTGACCGACCCCGGCCGGCCCGTGCCCCCGGGCCAGATCACCCCCTTCAACCTGCGCGAGATCGTGGTGCAGCAGCCCGCGCCGCCGCCGGCCGACCGCATGCCGCTGCGCGTCGAAGGAACCTTCATCCTGCCCGAGGGCGAGGGACCGTTTCCGCTGGTGCTGTGGCTGCACCTGCGCGGCACCACATGCTTCGGCAGCGCCGGCCTGTTCGAGGCGGTCTGGCCCTGCGGGCCGGCCGCCATTCCCCGTTACGAGATGGGCTACGACTACCTGCTGCACGCGCTGGCCGAGCGCGGCTACGCCGTCGTCGCGCCCAACCTGACCGGCGCATTCAGCGAGGCGCCGTCCTGGGTTCCGCCGGACGCCCCCCAAACGGCCGGCTCGATGGACTTCTACCGCGTCGAGCCGCTGGTGGATCCCCTGCTGGCCGAGCTGGCCGCGGCCAACCGCGGCGAATCGCTGGCCTTTGGGCAGGACCTGACCGGCAAGCTGGAGCTGGGCCAACTGCTCTTCGCCGGCCACTCACGCGGGGGCGAATGGGCCAACCTGCTGGCGCTGCGGCGGGCCGGCAACGACGCGCCGGAGGAGATCGCGGCCGGCCGCGGCCCGGCCCGCGGGCTATTCTTGCTTACCCCGGCCCACGGCGACTTCGCCGAGCTCGATCCGGACGCCCTGCGCACCGCCGACCTGCCCTTCGCCGCCGTGCCCGCTTATTGCGATGGCGATCTCAAGGAAAACCCGCTGATGGGCCAGGCCTATCTGGAGCAGGCGTTGCCGGACGAACAGCGCCGCGGCCCGGCCTGGGTGGCCGCGCTCAAGACGGGCGAGCATTATAACTTCGTGACCATCATGCGCGGCCCGGAGCATAACCCCAGCGGCACCTTCTGCCAAGATCGAGATTCACACCTGGACGCAGAGGCTGCGCGGGCTTTCCTGGCTGCGTTAGCGCCCGACTTCCTGGACGTGGCGCTGGGCCGGCTGCCGGCCGCGGCCATCCCCGGCTTCGACCCGGCCGAGCCGCTGCCGGCTGAGCTCTACGGCGCGCCCATCGAGATCACGGCGCTGGATCCGGCGCGGCGACGACTGGTGTTGCTGCCGGCCAACGAGGCTGAGCTGGGCACTAACCGGCTGGGCGGTGCGGTCACAGCCAGTGGCAGCGCAGCCAGCTCTTTCTGTGCAGGCACGGGCGAGCAGATGTGCGTCGTCGACCCGACGGTGGAGCTGCGCCCCAACGCGCCGCCCGAGGATTGGGCGTTTCACCAGCCCAAGTTCGCCGGCTACCCGCCGCAACTGCGCGTGCAGTGGGACGCGCCCGATGGACGCCTCAGCCTGGCCATCCCGGCCGAGCAGGGCGACCTGAGCGGCTACGCAACGCTGCACCTGCGCACGCTGGTGGACATGTTCGACCCGCGCAACGCCGACCTGGACAGCCAGGCGCTGCGGGTAGCGCTGGTGGACGCGGCCGGGAACGAGGCGTCGGTGATCTTGCCGCCCAGCGAACCAGCTCTGATCCGCGACCGCGGCGAGCGCAACTCGCTGTGGCAATGGGCGCAGTTCCCGCTGCGCGCCCGCTCCGTGCGCATCCCACTCAGCGCGTTCGCGGGCGTTAACCTGGCCAGCATCCGCTCGCTGGACTTCGTCTTCGACCAGCCCGGAAACTGGTCCAGTCTCGGAGACTGGACCAGTTTGGATGACCAAACGGTGCAGGGCTCGCTGCTCCTGTCGATGGTGGAGTTCGTAGCGCCGGCCGAGTAGGCCCTGTGCCGCAAACGATCGAGCGCTGGGCGCTTGGCGTGGCCGGCCAAGCGCCCAGCGATGTGAGCTCATCGGAGTTGACAGCCCGCTAGGCGAGGCACAGTAGTAAAGGAGGACCGTCCCCATGCATCCATCGCCTGCTGTTGTTGCGCAGCCCTGGCTGCGCCACTACGACGCCAATGTGCCGCATCATCTGGAGTACCCCCGCATTCCGCTCTACCGTTTGCTAGACGACGCCGCGTCGCGGTCGCCCAACGCGCCCTGCACCAACTTCTTCGGCAAGCACACGAGCTATCGACAGGTCAAGCAGGCCTCGGATCGCTTCGCCGCCGGCTTGCAGGCCCTCGGTGCGCGCCGCGGCGACCGGGTAGCGCTGCTCTTGCCCAACTCGCCGCAGTTCATCATCGCCTACTACGGCATCCTCAAGGCCGGCGCGGTCGTGGTGCCCCTCAATCCACTCTACACCGAGCGCGAGCTGACCTTTCACCTGACCGACTCCGGCGCCGAGATCGTCGTGACACTGCCCATGTTCTTGGACAAGGTTGTGCCGCTGGTCGGCCGGTCATCGACCCAATTCGGCGGCAGCACAGTCACCCAAACCGGTCCGCTGCGGCGCATCGTGTCCAGCCCGTTGTCGGAGTTTCTGCCCTTTCCGCTCAACCTCGGGCAGGGCTTCACCGAAAACCGCCTGGTGCGCAGCGTCGACCTGACGTCTGTTGCCCATTTCCGGCAGTTGCTTCAGCAGCCGTTGCCGGCCGGCTGGCAGCCGGAGCCGGTCTCGCCCGACGACATGGCCGTGTTGATCTACAGCGGCGGCACCACCGGCGTGGCCAAGGGGATCATGTTGTCGCACTTCAACCTGGTGGCCAACGCCCATCAGCTGCAGGCGTGGGTCAACCTGGACGCAGAGGGGCGCATGCTGGCCGTGCTGCCGCTGTTCCACGGCTTCGGCATGAGCGTGACCATGAACGCGCCCTTGCTGGCCGGCGGCGAGATCGTGTTGCTGCCTCGATTTGTGGCGCGCGACGTGCTCAAGGCCATTCAGAAGACCAAGCCCACCTTCTTTATCGGCGTGCCCACGATGTTCGTGGCCTTTAGCAACGTTCCCGGCGTGGACAAGTACGACCTGCACAGCGTCAAAGGGATCTTCGTCGGCGCAGCGCCGCTGACCCAGGGCATCAAGGATGAGTTCGAGGCGCGCACCGGCGCACAGCTGATCGAGGGCTACGGGCTAACCGAGGCCGTGACCGCCATCATGGCCAACCCTTACAAGGGCCAGAAGAAGCTGGGCAGCATCGGCCTGCCCTTCCCCGACGTGGACTGCAAGATCGTCTCGTTGGACGGCGCCCGCGATCTGCCGCCGGGCGAGAGCGGCGAGATCGTGCTGCGCAGCCCCACCGTGATGCTGGGCTACTACAACAAGCCCCAAGAGACGGCCGAGACCGTCAAAGACGGCTGGCTGTTCACCGGCGACATCGGCCACATGGACGAGGACGGCTACTTCTACATCACCGACCGCAAGAAGGAGCTGATCATCGTCGGCGGCTTCAACGTCTTCCCGCGCGAGATCGACGAGGTGCTGTCGTTGCATCCTAAGGTGCAGGAAGGCGTTGCCGTGGGCATTCCCGACGAGCGCAAAGGGGAACGCATCAAGGTGTTCGTGGTGCTCAAGCCGGGCCAGACCGCCACGGCCGAGGAGATCATCGCCTTCTGTCGCGAGCGCCTGGTTCCCTACAAGGTGCCGTCGGAGGTCGAGTTCCGCTCCGAGTTGCCCAAGAGCATGATCGGCAAGGTGCTGCGGCGGCGGTTGCGCGAGGAGGTGGTCGGTGAACGGGGAGCGGTGAGCGGTGGACGGTAAGTGGTGATTGGAGGGGGACTGGCCGCGTTGGTGTTGAAGGCCCACCTGGAACGAACTCAGACACGGCCGGCATGGTCGCGAGTGACTTGTTTGGCTAATGCATGCGGTCAGTGTAAAATCCATATGTCGGGGCTGTCCGATTTACCCACGTAATCGACAGCGTCGAGTGGAGTTCCTATGACGGTTGCAATAGCGCAAATAGCCAAAGAGTTAGCGATGACTCCCAGCGAACTCGAACGTCGTAGTCTCGAGGCGTTCATCGATCGCGAGCGTCGCCTGGTGCACATGGACATCGCCGACTTGCAGGATCGGTATGGTGTGCGGACAGCGCGTGAACTGGCCAGCCGGATCGAAACCAAGGCGGTGTATGGCCATCCGGCTTGGGAGGAGATGACCGAATGGGAACGCTTGGAAGCGTATTTGGAGCGCTTAAACCGGTGGCAGGCTGAGCTCAACTGACCATGTACGACCGACTGGCGCGCATTGCGCAGATGGAATTTGGGGCAGTTGATCTGCCCTGCGAAGTTTCCTGAAGTTTGTTGAGCAGCGGTTGATCGCTGCTGGGGAGTGACTGTGAACGGCGGTGAATTGATCGCGACGGTGTTGTACGAACAGGGTGTTGAGTTGCTGTTCACCCTGGTAGGCGGGCACATCTCGCCCATTCTGGTGGCGGCCAAGCGCCGCGGCATCCGCGTGGTGGACACGCGGCACGAGGCCACGGCCGTGTTCGCGGCCGACGCCACCGCGCGGCTGACCGGCCGGCCCGGCGTGGCTGCGGTGACGGCCGGCCCCGGCGTCACCAACACGCTGACGGCGGTCAAGAACGCGCAGATGGCGCAATCGCCGGTAGTGTTGATCGGCGGCGCAGCACCCACGGCCTTGCAGGGCCGCGGCGCCTTGCAGGACATCGACCAATTGTCTCTGTTCACCTCGGTGGTCAAGTGGTCAAAGGCTGTGCGGCGCGTCAAGGATTTGGTTCCGGCTTTGGAAGAGGCCTTCCGTCAGGCGCAGAGCGGCGTGCCCGGGCCGGTATTCGTCGAGTGCCCTGTGGACCTGCTCTACGACGAGGCGATGGTGCGGCAGCTCTACGGCGCGTCGCGGCCGGGCAAGGGCCTGGGGCAGAAGGCGGTCAACGCCTACCTACGCTGGCACGTCAACCGCTTGTTCGCCGGCGCCGAAGAGCAGAAAGCCGGGCCGGCCATTGCGGTCGCAGCGCCCCAGCCCGACGCGGGCAAAGTGCGCCAGGTGGCCGAGCGGCTGCGGCGGGCGCAGCGGCCGGTCCTCATCGTCGGCAGCCAGGCGACGTTGGACGCCGACCAGGTGGGCGCGGTAGCTGCGGCGCTGGCTCAGATCGGCGCGCCGGTGTACCTGTCGGGCATGGCGCGCGGGCTGCTGGGGCGCGACCATCCTCTGCAGATGCGTCACAAGCGCCGTGAGGCGCTGCGCGAGGCCGATTTCGTGCTGTTGGCCGGCGTGCCCTGCGATTTTCGCCTGGACTACGGCAACCACATCCGGCGCAGCGCGTTCTACAGCTCTGTCAACCGCAGCCGGGAGGACTTGAGCAAGAACCGCAAGCCAGACATCGGCGTGCTGGGCGATCCGGGGCTGTTTTTGCGGCAGCTGGCGGCGGTGTTCCCCGGAAACTTGGTGTTTCGGGGGACCTCCGCCGGTCCCTGGCTCGACTGGCGCGCCCAACTGCGTCAGCGCGACGACATGCGCAACGCCGAAATCACCGAACAGGCTGCACAACCCCTGGGCAAAGTCAACCCGCTGCACCTGCTGCGTGAGCTGGATCAGCAAATCGGGCCGCAGACTGTTCTAGTGGCCGATGGCGGCGACTTCGTGGCCACGGCATCGTACATCATCCAGCCGCCCGGCCCGCTGACCTGGCTCGATCCCGGCCCCTTCGGCACGTTGGGCGTGGGCGCCGGCTTTGCGTTGGGCGCCAAGCTCTGCCGGCCCGAGGCCGAGGTGTGGATCCTCTACGGCGATGGGTCGGCCGGCTACAGCCTGGCCGAGTTCGACACCTTTGTGCGCCACGGCGTGCCGGTGATTGCCGTGGTCGGCAACGACGCCGGCTGGTCGCAGATCGCGCGCGAGCAGGTGGAGATCTTCGGCGACGACGTGGCCACTGTGCTGGCGCACACGGACTATCACCGCGTGGCCGAGGGTTTCGGTGCCGCCGGCTTCAGGCTGGATGATCCTGAGTTGGCCGGCGACGTGCTGCAAGCGGCGCGTGAAGCTGCGGCGGCCGGCCGGCCGGCTCTGGTCAACGCCATCTTGGGGCGCACCGCTTTCCGCAAGGGATCGATCTCGATGTGAGGTGAGTACCCTGGCTACCAGAGACGCATCGGCCTTCACCAAGGTCCTGGCCGTTGGCGGCGCGGTTTTGGTTTGGCTGCCACTTGCGGCGCCGGTGGTGTTTGCCGTGTTGAGCCTGTTGAGAGGGGGCGGTTTGCGCTTCGACTACCTGATGCCGGCGGAGCTCTTCCTGGTGGCGCTGATCGGCGGTGGCTTGCTGCTGTGGGCCGCAGTGCGGGCGCAGCGTCGGCAGGGGTTGATCGGCTGGAGCCTGGCGCTGATGGTGGTCTTTTTGGTGAGCGTTCAGGCGCTGGCCCAGGTGACGGGCCTGGCGTCGGGCGCAGCCGCGGCAAACGGGTGGCGGCTGGCTCTGGTCATGGCTGGCCTGGCCGGCTACATTGCTGCGCTCGTGGTGCTCGGCACGGGGGGCATCCTGTTGGCGCGCGATGTGATCAGGCCGACAAGGCCGCGCTAGCCTCGCCGCCGTCGACCCAACCACCACAGCAGCGCAACCAGCGCCAGCGCGGCCAGTAGAACCGGGGCCTGCACGCGTCTGCGCCGATGCAGCGGCCGTGACGGCCGTCGCCTTCCCTTGGCCTCGGCCAGCATGGCGTGCCAGCTCGGCACACTGCCCGGCTCAGGCACACTGTAGCAGCGTTGCCAGAGGTCGAGGTACGCTGCTTCCTCAGCCTCCCAGCGTCCGTCATCCCAGCCTAGCTCGGCCTGGCAAAGGTCGCGAATGCGCGATAGCAGCGCCTGACCCCCTCCGGGGAGGAGCAACCCCAAGCGCACACGACGCAACAACAGGTCTTCCAGATGGACAACAGCCTCGGCGCGCGCTGCCCAGCGTAGCTCGGCCCACAACGCTTGCGTGCCGGGGATTGTCGCCAGCTCGCCGGGTTGGGCTGCATCCAATAAGGCGGCGGTGGCCGCGCCGTAGCGGCCCAGCAGGCGCCGCCGCGCCGGTTTGTCCAAGGCCGGAGGCCAAGCGAACTGCGCCTCGTCGACCGGATCGAGCACAGGGTGACGGCGGTTAGGTTCGGGCAGCTCGGGTAGGCGATGGCGCATCGACTCCAGCGCGTCCAGCGCAATCAGCCGGAAGGTGGTGAGCTTGCCGCCGGTGACGGTCAGCAGGCCCTCCTCCTCCCACACCACGTGGTCGCGCGACTCCTTGGACGGATCCTCGACGCCGCTGCCGATCACCGGTCGCACGCCGGCGTAGGTGGAGATCACATCGGCGAGGGTGAGGTGCAAAGAGGGGAACTGGTGCTCCACTGCCGCCATCAGGTAGGCCGTCTCTTGGGGGCTGATCTGCGGTTCCTGGTCAAGAGGCTGGCCGTGATCCACATCCGTTGTGCCCACCAGAGTTACGCCTTCCCAGGGGAAGATGAACACCGGCCGCCTGTCCACCGGGTGCAGGAAGCTGATCGCCTGGGCCACCGGCAGGCGCCAGGCGGGAAAGATCAAGTGGCTGCCGCGCAGGGGCCGGATGCGAGGCGCCCGACCCAACTGGCCGCGCAGCCGGTCGGCCCAGGCGCCGGTGGCGTTGATCACCACGTTGGCATGGACATCGCGGACTGACAGAGCTGGCTCGTTCGGTGGCGTAGTCTCGCGCGGCAAGCTCGTCTGTCTCCCTTCGACACTGTCAGTCCTGCGTAGCCGCACGCCGATAACCTTTCCCTCCTCGTCGCGCAGAACCTGTTCGGCGCGAGCGTAGTTCAGCGCTACGCCGCCCGCGGCCACGGCCTCCTGCAGCACCCGCAGCACCAGCCGCGCGTCGTCGGTCTGAGCGTCGCCGTACTGCAAGCCGCCCTCTAGCCCGTCCTCGCTGATGTGTGGCGCCAACAGGCGCAGCTCCAGTGGGCTGTAGCGGCGATGACTCCACTGCAGCGCCATCAGATCGTAGAGCGAGAGCCCGGCGCGGAAAGTCCAGCGGCCGGGGCTGTCCCCTTGGTAGTTGGTCAGCAGAAAGCCCAGCGGGTCGATCAGGCCCGGGCCCTCGGCCAGCAGGCGCTGGCGCTCGCGCACCGAGGCGCGCGTCAGGCGGAACTTGCGCTCCTTCAGATAACGCAGCCCGCCGTGGACCAGCTTGGAGGAGCGGCTGGAGGTGCCCCAGGCGAAGTCCCGTTGCTCCACCAGCAGGGCGTGCAGCCCCAGCCGCACGGCCTCGCGCAAGATGCCCGCGCCGGTGATGCCGCCGCCGATGATGATCAGGTCCCATTCCTGGTCGAGTTGCGACCAGAGGGTGTCGCGATCGCGTGTGGTGAACATGGTTGCTCGCAATGCAGTTTTCGGCAATCGTTGCAACAGACCAGCAGCCAGGATGTCGCTTCGAGCCGTGGCCGGGCCCGTACCGGCGATTGCAGCATCCTATTGCTGCCGCAAAGTCTCTCTGTACAGCGGAAACACAGCGGCGGATCACCTGCGCGGCGCCTTTGCCGGTTAGCGATGGCAGCGCGGCCACGATGCGGCTGTCTGACCAGGAGAGGATCTTCGCCTCTGTTGTCGCTCCCGCATCCGTTGTCACCACCACCGTGCTGTTGCCCTGCCGTTCTCGGTTGAAGCCTCGACGTCGCAATGTGGATGGACTAACGCCGATCCGCGCTAGTCAGTCCACGCGTCGGCGCGCTCAGATCAGCAGCTTGCCCGGGTTCATGATGCCATCGGGATCGAGTCGACGGGCGACGTCGCGCAGCAGGGCTATGCCGAGCTCGCCCTTTTCGGCCGCCAGGTAGGGTGCATGGTCAACGCCTACGCCGTGCTGGTGGCTGATCGTTCCGCGCAAGCCGACGATAGCCTGGCTCACTGCGTCCTTCATGGCCTGCCAGCGGGCCAGTGTCTCGCCCGGGCCGGCGGCCAGCCGGAAGATGAAGGTGGTGTAAACGCTGCAGCCACTGCTGTAGAAGTGCGAGAGGTGGGTGAAGGCATGGACGCGCTCGTCGAAGGGGATGAGCGCGTGGTGCAGCGCGTTTTCGATGGCCTCGACCATGGCGTTCACCTGGCCCCAGGTAACAGCAGTCTCCACCGTGTCCACGCCGTAGCCCAGCTCCCACAGCGCGTTGCGCAGATAGGGTGTGCGGAAGCGGTTCTTGTACCACTGGCTACCAAAGGCGCGGCCGACGTTGACGGCGCCGTGCTGGCCGGCGATGTCCAGCGCCTCGCCGCGCGCCGTCTTGACCACCGCCTCGCGGCCGCTGAAACCCAGCATGAGCAAGCACTTGCCGTCGCGCACGCCGCGCAACGCAATCAACCGCTGCAAAGCGCCGATCAATCGTTCATGGCCGGCCAGCACGAGGGTAGTCTCAGTCTCGGTGGGGGTGCTCAAGCGCAGCAGCGACAGTGGCAGGCCGGCCTGGATGATCTGCCGCGCCGCCGCCTGGCCGCGCTTCCAGTCGGGCAAGAAGAGAGCGTGAACGCTCAGATGCTCGTGATCGGCCAGCGGCGCGACGCGCACCGTAGCCTCGGTGAGGATGCCCAACCGGCCCTCGGAGCCCAGCACCAGGTGGCGTAAGTCGGGACCGGCGGCCGACGCCGGAAAAGGCGGCAGCTCCAGCACGCCGGCCGGCGCAATCAACTTGCCGCCGGCAAATAGATCCTCGATGCGGCCATAGCCCAGCGATTCCTGCCCGCTGGAGCGGGTGGCGATCCAGCCGCCCAGGGTCGAATATTCGAACGATTGCGGGAAGTGGCCCAGGGTGTAGCCGCGCGCTCGCAACTGTGCCTCCAGGTCGGGTCCGGCCACGCCGGCGCCGAAGGTGGCCAGGTGGCCGGCTTCGTCCAGACGCAGCAGCCGGTTCATGCGGCTCAGGTCCACCGTCAGCACCGGACAGTCGCTGTCCGTTAGGGGGTTGATGTGGCCAACCACGCTGGTGCCGCCGCCATAGGGGATGATGTGCGCCCCGCATCGTTGGCCGAACTGAATCAACTCGGCCACGTCGGCGTCGCTCAGGGGGTAGGCCACGCCATCGGGAAAGCGTTTGATGCGCGCGCTGCGCAAGGCTACCCAATCAGGAAAGCTTTGCCCGCGGGCATGGCGCAGGCGCTGCACGGCGTCGTTCTTGACCAGAGGATGGTCGAGTGGCCGCGGCGGCGGCACACCGGCCAGTGCTTCGCTAGCTGTGGCGTCGTGCGGCGGAGCACCTTGGCCGAGCAATGCCACCAGGTAATCGTTGGCCTGTGGCGGGACACGAAAGTTGATGGTGTCATCTCCCCAACCGTTCCACCGGCGCATGTTAGTCTCCTTGTGCGGGCGCACGCTCTAGCCGCTGCGACCAAACCGCTTGTTGCGGCAACCGCTGCGCTTGATAGACCGGCGCTGTTGAACGCCGAAGGTTCGCGCGCAGCCCAAACATGGGTTCACCAGAAGCCGCGAGCTGGGCAGGCGAGGATCGTCCCAAAACGCAGTCCAAACAGCATCCGATTTTGCGTCTGCTCTGCTTAGCTGCCTTACGGTGCCAGCGTAGAGGACGATTCTGTGTGCTCCGGACATGTGAGATGATAGGGCTCTGCGTCTAGGTATTTTTGCCACTCGTCACGCAGCATTGCGCGGTTGGCGATGGCGCAGGCGCGCGCCGGCCACGGGGCGCTGGGCAGTTGCCATAGGTGCACCAGGCCGCTGCTGTTGAAAGCGCCAATGGCAATCATCTGGCCGTCTGGCCGTATGTCCATCGACTCGGTTTCGACACCGGTGATCAACGGCGGTTGGCTGAGCTGCCCTGTGGTTGCATCCCAGCTTAGAACAACGCCGTCGTTGGCCAGCGAAATGATCGTCTGCCCGGCGCTGCGCGGTTGAAAGCCGACCTTCCAGACCGGACCGGCATGGCCGCTCAGCGGTGCGCCCCGAGGCTGCCCGCTGGCGATGTCCCACAGCCGAAGGGTGCTGTCGGCGCTGCCCGAGACCAGCGTGCGCCCATCTGGGCTAAAGGCCAGCGCCGTTACCCAATTGCTGTGACCGGTCAGCGCCGCGCCAAGAGGTTGGCCCGTGGCCACATGCCAAAGCCGGATGGTGTTGTCGCGGCCGCCTGATGCCAGGGTCTGACCGTCTGGGCTGAACGCGAGCCCGATGACCCAGTCGCTATGGCCGCGCAGAGGGGGCAGCGCAGGCTGCCCGGCCGCGACATCCCAGAGGATTACCGTGCGATCGAAGCTGGCGGATGCCAGGGTTCGGCCGTCTGGGCTGAAAAGCAGGTTGGTGACCACGCCGTTATGGCCGCGCAGCGTGGCGATGGCAGCGCCGGTGACCGCATCCCACAGAATGATGTCGCCCTGACCCGCGCTGCCGGAGGCAATCAGCGCGCCGCTGGGGCTGTAGGCCACCGCGGTGACGGCGTTAGTGTGGCCCGTCAAGGGGGGCAGCCGCAGCTCGCCGCTGCTGGCGTCGTGCACTAGGACGGTGTTTTCGAAGCCACCGGAGGCCACCGCACGGCCATCCGGACTGAAAGCTACGCCACGCACTTGTTGGCTGTGTCCAGACAGTGTCTTGTGGGCAGCGACGGACCACACCATGATCCGACCGTCGTTGCCTGCCGAGAACAGCGTTTGGCCATCCGGGCTGAAGATCAGGGCCTGTACCCAGTTGCCGTGGCCGGTTAACACGGGGGCCAGCAGTTCCCCGGTAGTAACGTCCCACAGGCGAATGGTGGCATCGGTGCTGCCTGATGCCAGCGTGCGTCCATCGGGGCTGAACGCCGTTACCAGCACGCGCGCGGTGTGGCCGGCAGGCGGCGGGTGCAAGGCGTTGCCGGTCGCCACATCCCACAACAGGATGGCGCCGTCGAAGCTGCTGGTGACGAGCGTGCGCCCATCGGCGCTAAACTCGACATCGGCAATTGCCGCCTTGTGTTGCGGGGTCAACGCGGGTGTCAGCAGCTCGCCGGTGGCTGCGCTGCGCAGCATGACCGCCGTGCCCGCGACCGTTGCCATTCTCTGGCCATCGGGGCTAACGGCGCGAATCTCCTCTCCCTGTGCTAAAGTCAGGGTGGTCGGCAAACCTTGCAAAGCCGGAATTTGCCACCGGCGCAGCGTCCCATCGGTGCTGGCCGTAATTAGGGTCTGGCCGTCGGCGGCAAAGACCAGTTGCAACACCTGGTCGGAGTGGGCGTTAGCCACATGGGCCAGCATTTGCTGGGTTGGCACATCCCACAACCAGAGCGCGCCATCGACGTTGCCTAGCGCCAAGAGCTTCCCATCGGGGCTGAAGGCCAGGCCATCGACCTGGCGTCCGACAGCAGTGAGAAATGCACTTACGTTGCGCTGCGTCTTGAGGTTCCAGAGCCGCACCCATCCCTTTTCATCGCCAGAAGCCAGCCATTGGCCATCCGGGCTGATTGCTACGGCATGGACAGCGCTGCTGTGGCCGTGCAGGTGGCCGGTAAGCAGGGGGGGCATCTCCAGGTGCAGTAGCAAGTCACTCACGGCACCTGGCGAGCTATCCTGGTGCATCGATTCCAGGCTTAGCAGCAGCGCCAGGTCCAGCTGGCTCTCGATGAGGTTGATAGCCTGGGCTGCTAGCTGGCGCGCCAGGGCGCGGCGAGCTTGCTCCTGCGCCAGCGTCCTCTCGGCCTGGGCGTGCGCCTCTGCCTGCCGCGCCCGATCGCGCTGCTGTTGGGCGGCGCGGCTTTGCAACAGCGCGGCGCCAAGGGCTAGCAACGCCAGTACGCTCACCAGGGTCAGTCCCATCGCCAACCAGCGTAGGCGCTGGCTCGACCGGGCCTCCAACTCGGCGCGCCGCCGCTCAGCTTCAGCCAGGGCCTGGGCGTCGGCCAGCGCGCGCTGGCGCTGTGCTTCGGCGGCCGAGCGCTCCAGGTTGCGTTGGGCCACGCTAGCGGCCAGGAACTCCAACAACGACGGGCTCAGGTCGGTCGGCCGAGCTGCGGCCCACTCCTCAGCTTCTGCCAACGGCGCGCCCCGCAACAGCGTGTCCGTGTCGTAACCGCTGGCTTGCCACTGCGCCAAGGCTGACCACATACGCTGCTGCCAGGTGCGAAAGGCGCGGTCCGCATCCAGCCAGGCGCGCAAGCGCTCCCAGCCTCGGATCAACGCGTCGTGGACGATCTCGCCCGTCTCCTGGCCGTTGTTCTGGTCTGTCACCACCAAGCGGGCGTTGGCCAGCTTCTGCACCAGCAGCCAATCGGCCTCACCCAGTTCGGCGCGCGTGGCGGGACGGCGCATGTCCTCGGTACCTTGGCCAGGCGACACCATGTAGACGAAGACGCGGCGCACACGCGCTTGTTCCTCGGCCGTCAGGCTGGCAAACACCTGCTCGGCGTAGCGGGCCAGTGCACCTTCGACTCGGCCAATGGCTTCGTAGGCCGCATGGGTTAGATAGCCGTCCTCTTGACCATCCCAGAGTTGCGTCAGGGCAAACTCCAGCAGCGGCAGCTGCCCCGGCGCCTCGCCCACGTCGTCCAGAATGCGCGCTACAAGGCCTTCTTGAAAGGCGACGCCCTGCGCTTGGGCCGGTCGCACGATGGCTGCCTCCAGCTCCTGGCGCGTCATGGGGCCAAGGACCAGTCCGCCGACTTGCAAGGCGTTGGCGAGCCCCCGGTGCGTGAGAGCCTGGCCCATGAAGTCGGCGCGCAGATTGATGAGAACCGTCAGCGGCGCGGGCTCACGTGCGTCGGACGGCGCCAGCAGGAGGTCGATGAAGGACGAGCGCAGAGAGGAAGCGGTGCACAGCGTGTAAAGCTCCTCGAATTGTTCGACCAGAAGCAGCAGCCGGGCAGGGGACTGGGCGCCGGATGCGCGGGCGATGATTTGTTGGGCGGCCTTGGCGAGGGGCAACACGCCCTGCTGCAAGGCGTCCGCTAGGTCAGGCGATCCAGCGTCATCGTGGCTGGGCAGCCAGGGGCGCAGGGCGGCGGCCAGGGCCTGAAACGGTTGGTTGCCAGGCCGCATCTCTGCGATTACCCAGTCGATAGATGCAGGCGCGGTGCCGTTTGTCGGCCGTGGCTGCGAGGGGCTGACGTGCCGATGGCGCAGGCGTGGAAACAGGCCGGCATGCACGAGCGACGATTTGCCGCTGCCCGATGGGCCTACGACTGCCACAAATGAACGACGCTCAACCAGCGTCGCAAGCTGGTTCACGAAGCTTTCCCGGCCATAGAAGTCGAGGGCGTCGTTTTCTTGAAACGGCTGCAATCCTTTGTAAGGGTTGGTGAGCGCCAGGAGAGGCGGGGCTCCGAGCGCCCATGGGCGCGCGCTCTGTGCGCGCAGCTTGTCGAACAGCGCAGTGGTGGTCAGCTCTGGCTCGGCGCCGAGCTCGTCGCGCAAGATGCGTCGACACACCTCGTATTGCGCCAGGGCCGCGGCACGCTGACCGGCGGCTGCCAGAATGGTCATCAGTTGGCGATGCGCCACCTCGCGCCAGGGTTCCAGGGCCAATTGGCGCCTGGCGTAGGCTTCGGCGGTGGCAAAATCGCGCCGCGCCTGATGGTAGATCGTCAAGGCGTCCAGTGCGGCGATAGCTTGCTGATGAAGCCGCTCGGCTTGCACAACGCGCCACTCGTCGAAGGCGGGGCTGTCGACAACCGTGAACCCCGCCAGGAAGTCTCCCTGATACCATTGCACCGCCTGCTCCAGCCGGCCGGCGCACTCCTGGCAATAGGCGAGCGCCCGGTGGGGGTGGTTGGCGCAAGTCGTCCACAGATCGGTGAAAGCTAGCGTATCAACCCAGACGAAGGAGGTGTTGAGATCGAACTGGATAGTCTGGGCGTCTGCCCGCAGCAGGTCCCCTGTGCCGGCGGCGGCTGTTACCTGCGCCAAGATCTGGCGTAGATTGCTGAGCGTTGTGGTCAGGCTGCGCCGCGCCGACCGATCGTCGTGCTCGCCCCAGAACAAGCTGGCCAGCCAGTCACGCCGGTGCGACCGGTTGGCCTCCATGACAAGGTAAGCCAACATGGCGCGTGCTTTGTCGGAGCGAAAACCGCCCAACGGCGCGCCGTCCAGCGCGATCTGAAATGATCCCAGCAAGCAAATCCGCAGCCTGGCCAAAGTGACCTCGTCACACTAGCAGGTGTCTGCACGTAGCTGCCGATGACACGGGCTTGGGTCGGCCTGCGCGCAGCCGCCGAGCCCAGCGGTTCATCGTCGCAGTTGAGCAGCCGCGCGTAGCCTAGTAACTCAACACGATCTTGGGCGCTGCCAAGAGGCGGCTTAGGCCCTTGGCCAGCGCGGAAGGCGCCAAGCGCCCCGGCTGTGCTGTCCTCTGCCGTTGCAGTTTCGTTGCACGTCTCTGGTATTATGGCACCGACTCGACTGGCGGCAACGGCTGCTTGATAGCGGTCAGGCCGTTGTTTGGCAAGGCAGAACACTAGCCGAGAGGCTATCGGCCCTCATGACTGTTGTCTGCTCGATCCATCTTTGGCTGCCGCCTCAGTGGCATTATCCTGTATTCTCGATGAAACGCCAAACCGCGGTTTTCTCATGTCCGATGCACAAGAACATTCCTTTCACCATCATGCCGGTTACCAAGCCTACTTGTTGCGTCTGTGGCAGGAGACACCGCACTCTCCCTGGCGTATCTGGTTGCAGGATGTGACAACAGGTCAGGGGCGGGTGTTTGTGAACCTGGAGAGCTTGGGGCAGTTCTTGGAGGTGCGCACCACTTCGTCCCCAGCGGCAGATCATTGAGGCGCAGCAGGCATGGGGTAGGTGTCGGCTGATCGGCCAGCAATGCAGCGGCTAGCCTCTCTGCCAGGACAAAGATGCGCGCTGTGCGCAGGCAGGCGAATCGGCAGAAAAATACAGACTCTGCTGCTAGGCTAGGGTGGGGTAGATTCCTTGCCTGGGGAGCGCTCAGCTCTTGCCAAGATAGGATGTGCAGCCGCCAGGCGAGTCGGGCAGACTGCGTTGAGTATTTGGGGGGAGTACTCAACGCAGTCTCGTTTTTTGGAGGCGCCGGTCAGATGTTACTGGCCCACCAGATAGGCGATAGTCACCCCTTCACCGCCCTCGCCAGCCTCCCCTTCGCGCAGGCTCTTGACCAGCGGATGTTTGCTCAGCTCTTTGCGCACAGCGGCGCGCAGCGCGCCCGTGCCTTTGCCATGGATGATGCGCACCCATGGCAGCATCCCCAGGTAAGCGTCGTCCAGGTATTTCTCCAGTCGCGGCAGCATCTCCTCCACGGTGGCGCCGCGAATGTCCAACTCCATCCCTACCTGGGGCAAAGGTGGGGTGGCCGTCGTAGACTGCGCAGACGCCGTTTGGGGAAGTGTCTTGGGCCGCGCCAGGCCGACCGGCACAGCCTGGCTGACGTCCCGCCGCTCCAACCGGTCGAGCGGCAAGCGCATGCGGAAGGAGCCGATCTGCAGGTCCGCCTCGTTGCCTTCGATCTTGACGATCTGGGCGCTGGATTGCAGGCTGGGAATCCACACCGTCTCACCGGCGGTCAACGGCAGTTTTTCCTGAGGAACGCTTTCCGCGGTCACCGACTCGGGCACAGGCGCAACCGACTTGGCACGCTCGGCGAGGATGCGTTGCGCCTCGGCCAGCATCTGTTGGTGTGTGCTGGCGCCGCTGGCGCCGCCGGTCACCAGGCCCGCAAGTTGCCGCCGCAGCTGCTGCAGCTCGGCCGCCAGCTCTTGCAGTTGGTTCTGTGCTTCGGCCCGCGCCTCGTTCAGCACCTGGCGTCGCGCCTCCTCGATCTGGCTCAGCCGATAGCGCAGCTCTTTCTCCTGGGCCTGCAACTGGCGACGGATTGCCTCGGCTTGGGCGCGCTCGGCTTCCAGCGCCTGCCGGGTGTTCTTGATGTCCTGCAGCAAGGTGTCGGCAGCCAGCGCCTCAGGCCGCACCAAGGCCTCGGCGGCGCGGATGATTGCCGGGTTCAGCCCCAGCCGCGCGGCAATGGCCAGCGCGTTGGAGCGGCCGGGCAGACCGATGCTTAGCTCGTAGGTGGGCGCCAGCGTCTCCAAATCGAACTCCACGCTGGCATTGCGGACGCCCGGCGTGCTATGGGCGTAGATCTTCAGGTCGGAGTAGTGCGTCGTGGCGAAGGTGGTGATGCGCCACTTAAG
This sequence comes from Anaerolineales bacterium, assembly GCA_034432445.1. Lineage (GTDB taxonomy): Bacteria > Chloroflexota > Anaerolineae > JAAEKA01 > JAAEKA01 > JANWYQ01. The sequence goes on along the minus strand of DAOUBX010000276.1, from coordinate 1,762 downwards.
CAGATGGTCCAACAGCGCCCGCGCCAGTGCTGAGCCTTCCTCCGGGTCGGTGCCCGCGCCGAGCTCGTCGAGGAGTACCAAGCAGCGGTCGTCGGCCTCGGCCAAGATGGCGATGATGTTGCTCATGTGGCTGGAGAAGGTGGACAGGCTCTGCTCGATGCTCTGTTCGTCGCCGATGTCGGCGTAGATGCCCTCAAAACAGGAGAGTCGGCTGCCCTCGTCGGCCGGGATGTGCATGCCTGACTGCGCCATCAATGCCAACAGGCCGACCGTTTTGAGCGTAACGGTTTTGCCGCCGGTGTTGGGGCCGGTGATGAGCAGAACGAAGAAGTCGTCGTCGATGTAGACGTCGATCGGCACCACGGTGTCCTGGTTCAACAGGGGATGGCGCGCCTTCTTCAGGCTGACGGTCGTGCCGGGGTGGAGCAGAGCAGCGGACGGCAGTTGTTGAGCGGCGCCTGGCGGTCGGGCCGCGTCCTCGGCTTGGCCCGCCTCCCGTTTTGTCTTCTTTTCCCCGACTTGCTTGCTCTCCTTGAACCCTACCAGCTCCGGCTGCGTGGCGCGCAGGTCATCGGCGTAGCGGGCGCGGGCGAAGATCAGGTCGAGCATGGCCAGCGCCTCGACGGTCTGGCGGATGTAAGGCGCCTCGTCGGCCACCAGGTCGGTCAGCTCGGCCAGGATACGGCGGATCTCCTCCTCCTCGTCCAGTTGCAGCTTGCGCCATTCGTTGTTCAGATCGACCACGCTGTACGGTTCGATGAACAGTGTGGCGCCGCTTGCGGACTGGTCGTGGATCAGCCCGCCAATGCGGCCTTTGAACTCGGCGCGCAGTGGGATGACATAACGGCCCTGGCGCTGCGTGACGATCGGCTCCTGCAGGTACTGCGCCGTGTTGGGGTTGGTGACGAGCCGGTTCAAGCGCTCCAGCACGCGGCCCTGCATCACCTTGATCTCCCCGCGCAGCCGCGCCAGTTTGGGGCTGGCGCTGTCGAGGATCTCTCCGCGCTCGTTGATGATCTGGCCGATCTGATCGGCCAGCTGGGGCACCGGCTCGATGCGATAGGCGATGTCTGCCAGGTTGGGAAAGCGATGCTCCAGGCGCACCAGGGTGTTGCGCAGGCTGCGGCCGCGCAACAGGGTGCTGCGTAGCTGCAAGAGGTCTAACGGCAGCAAGGGAATGCCGCGTTCGGCCTGGGGCAAGAGCGGCCGCACATCGTGCACGCCGCCCAGATGGACGTCGCTGTGTTCACCGAGCAGATAGCGCGCTTCGTTGGTCTCAGCTAGCCACTGCCGCGCCAAGCGCAGGTCGCTGGTGGGCAAGGTGTCCAGCGCAAGCTGCCTGCCGGCCGAGAAGCTGGTGTGCTCGGCCAGGCGGTGGAGGATCTTGTCGAATTCGAGGACGTGGAGAGACTTGGCGTTCATACGGCCAGGAGTATAGCACAAGGCCAATGGAAGAGGTAAATTAGGGGTGACTATTCAGCCATAGGTGGCGGGCATTTGGATTCTGGCTCGCAAACGTGTCTGCGAAGCCAACCTAGGTCGCAAATCGCCTACAAATGCCCGGCACCTGAGCAGTTACAATTAGGGGCGGTAGATCGGTAGAATGGCCGCTGTGTGGGCAAGAACGGGTGAGATTTGGCGAATTGGGTGTATAGATGTAGCATACTGTAATTGCCGTAACTATTCAGGTGCCGGGCACTTGCGACCGGTTCCCAGCTTGAGCCGGCTCTGCAGACGCCCTGGCCAGCGCAGCCTTAAGTGC
>DAOUBX010000275.1:0-11545 GCA_034432445.1 Anaerolineales bacterium | reverse complement strand
CTGAATTGAGTAAATCAACTCAATAGCTTACCATAACAAAAATCAGCGATCTCTGTTAGTTAACCATAAATCGAATTCTGCAACACTCTCTTGTAGGCGCTGTACGACCTGGGACGGCTGCGCAGACACTATGGCAAGCGTAAATTCAAGTGTCCCGGGCACCCAAGCTACAACGTGGAGCAAACAAATGGCCGCACAGACCACAACTGACAACACCAACATCATTGATGTCACCGACCGTGATTTTCAACAGACCGTCATCGAGCGCTCACGCAAGACGCCGGTGGTAGTCGATTTCTGGGCGCCGTGGTGCGGGCCCTGTCGCATGATCGGCCCCGTCCTCGAGCGCCTGGCGCGCGAGGCCAACGGCGCATGGATTTTGGCCAAGCTGAACGTCGATCACAACCCGCAGACGGCCGGGCGTTACGGCATCCAAAGCATTCCGGCGGTCAAGGGCTTTCGCAACGGGCAGGTGGTCGCTGAGTTTGTCGGCGCCCTGCCTGAGCCGCAGATTCGGCGCTTTATCGACCAGTTGGTACCCAGCGCTGCCGATACCATGGCAGCCGAGGCGCAACGTCTGGAGGCGGCCGGCCAGCTGGCACAGGCCGAGGCCGCATATCGCCGCGCGCTGCACGCCAACGCCCAGCACCCGGCTGCATTGCTGGGCCTGGGCCGCGTGCTGTTCCATTTGGACCGCTACGACGAGGCGCTGACGACCTTGCAACGCGTGCCCATGGGCCGACCGGAGCGCGCCGATGCGGAGAGCTGGATTGCCAAGGCCAGCTTTCGCCAGGAGGCGGCGCTCAGCGGTGGCGAGGTCGAGGCGCGTCGCCGGCTGGCTGCCAATCCCAACGACCTGGATGCCCGCCTGAACCTGGCAGCTGCGCTCAGCGCCAAGGGCAGCTACCGCGAGGCGCTGGAGGGGCTGCTGGAAGTGGTGCGCCGGGACCGGGGGGCTTACCGCGACAAGGCGCGGCGGGCGATGCTGAGCATTTTTGCGCTGCTTGGAGATGACCACGCTTTGACCCAGGAATACCGACCGCAGCTAGCAATGCTGCTTTTTTGAGCGACCAGCGACGGCCAAGTCTCTACAGCTTAAGCACGCCCACGTGCGCTTGGTGCGCCAAGCCCGCACGTGGGCGTGCTGGATTCTCAGCAGCCACGGGCGCCTGGACCTAGGCTAGCAGCAGCGTCCGCGCCGCCAACCCAGGGCGCAAGTGCCGGGCGCCGGCCGAGTGACTGTCAGCCAGCCAGTTCGATTTGGCCTTGCCGTCTGATCTGTGGACAATAGGTCGTGCTGTCGGGTTTGCGAGGCGCTCGCCCCCAATCGTCACGAGCAAACAAGGGACGGCCAAAGTCGTCACAACCAAGAGGAAGGGGCCACAGTTGCCTCTCTCTAGCCGATCAAGAGCCGATCAAGCGATGGGTTCCTTTTCACACCGCATCACCAGCCTCTCCTGGACTGCGCTGCGCAGCTTCCTTGTGACACTGTGCGCGGGCCAGTTGTTCCTGCTCGTGCTCATGGCTTCCGGTTTGGCCGGCGTCTGGGCTGCGGCCGGGGTCGGATTGGCTGCAGCGCTCAGCGCCTGGCTGGCGATCACATGGTACCGGGCGCAAACGTCCCAATGGCAACGCACCGACCGCGAGCTACGTGCGGCGTATGAGCACCTGGCAGAGACCCACCGCCAACTGCTGGCGGTACATGACATCGGCGCAGAGATCGCTTCAGCCGCCGACATCCAGCGGGTTCTGGAGCTGGCCGCACGCGCGCCTGGCCAGTTGACCGGCGCCCTGGGGTCGGCCTTCGTCTCGTTCGACGGCGAGCAGAACCGCTTGCACCTCGACATGGCGTGGGGGTTGAGCGAGACCTACGTGAACGCGCTGCGTCAGCGCATTGAGGCCGGCATTCCCAGCGAGCGTTGTCGCCTGTGCAGCCCCCTGAAAGCCCACGTCTCCGGCGATTGTCCGCTCTTTGATGGCCTGCAAACCTTGGCGCAAGCTGATGGCATTCAGTCGCTGGCGTGCGTACCGCTCTACCGCGACCGCACACGGGAGGGCATCCTCACAGCTTATTTCCCCTCGCCTGACGGCCCGCCCGAGGAGCAGATTCAGCTGCTGAACATCGTGATGACCGAAATCGCAGCCGCGCTGGAGGGCGTGCGCCTGCGCCAGCAGCAGATGACTGCGCTGTACACGATGGAACACCTCACGCGGGTGGAGCAAGACCTGGATCAGCTGCTGCACCAGGTGTTGGAGACCAGCCTGAACGGGTGGGGCGTGGCGCACGGCGCCATTCTGTTGTGGGACCCGGCAAGGCAGGTTTGGAGCCGTTGGGCGCAGCGCGGGCTGGGCCAACCTGATGAGCTGCGTCCCTTCGGCCTGGCTGTGCGGTTAGCCGACGAAGCGCGGCTGAGCGGCCGGCCAGTGCTGATAGCCGACCTCAGCACGCAGCCTGGGCTTGCCGCCGGCAACCTGAACGGCATCCGCTCGGCGGCTGCCGACGTGCTCATCTCCGGCGGGCAGACCTTGGGCGCACTGGTGATGGCGGCCGCCCAACGCGGCCGCTTTGCGCCGGCCACTGCGGCGTTCTTCTCCGCCATGGCTCATCAAGCGGCGCTGGCGATTGCCAACGCCCAGTTGCACGCTCAGGTGCAGACCATGGCTATCGCTGAGGAGCGCTTTCGCCTGGCGCGTGAGATCCACGACGGCCTGGCACAGACCCTGAGCGCGCTGGGTTGGGAGCTGGAGCACCTGCAAGGGCTGCTACAACGCGGCGACACGGCCGTTGCGGCCGAGATCCTGGCCGGCGCCCGCCAGGCCCTGCGTGAGGCTACCCTGGATGTACGGGAAGCCATCGATGGGTTGCGCTTAGCGTCTGACCATCCGCAGGGGTTGCCCGGCGCGCTGGCCGAATACGTGGCCGACTTCGCCGACCGCACCGGCATCGAAATCCAGTTCCAGATTGGCGACGCCGTTGGTCCTTTGTCGCCCGTGGCCGAGCTGCAGTTGTTGCGCATCGTGCAAGAGAGTCTCACGAACGTGCGCAAGCATGCAGCGGCGCAGCACGCGCGCGTGGCGCTGAACGGCGCACCCGATCAGGTCGAGCTGACGATTGTCGATGACGGCAAAGGTTTCGATCCCTACGCGCCGCGCGGCCGGCAGCACGTGGGCCTAACCGGCATGCGCGAGCGCGCCCACAGCCTCGGCGGCCGGCTAACCTTGGCCACCAGCCCCGGCCAAGGTACTCGCATCACCGTCACCGTGCCCCTCCAGGCCTCTCAACCATGATCAGCGTGTTGATTGCCGATGACCATGCCGTGCTGCGCCATGGACTACGACTGATCCTGCAGAGCGCAGCCGATCTGCGCGTGGTGGGCGAGGCCGTCGATGGCCCGGACGCCGTGGCGCAGGCTATTGCCCTCCGCCCCGACGTCGTGCTGATGGACCTGGACATGCCCGGGCTGACCGGCATCGAGGCCACCCAACGCATTCGCACTGCCTGCCCCACTACCCGTGTGCTGATCCTCACCGTGTCGGAGCGCAAAGCCGACTTCATCGGCGCCATCCGCGCCGGCGCACGCGGCTATTTGCTCAAGAGCATGGAAAGCCAGCAAGTGCTGGACGCCATTCGTCAGGTGGCTGCGGGCGAGGCCGTGTTGCCCCCGAAGCTGGCGGCGCGCTTGCTGGACGAGCTGGCCGAACCGCCGCCAACCGCTGTGGCGCCCGCCGAGGAGCTGAGCGAACGCGAGCTGGACGTGTTGCACCTGCTGGTGAAGGGGCAGGGCAACAAGGAAATTGCCGCCAGCCTGAACATCTCAGAGAACACCGTGAAGACCCATGTGCGCAGCATTTTGGCTAAGCTGGGCGTCCGCAGCCGCACAGAAGCAGCCGCCTATGCTGTCCGGGATGGCCTGGTGAACCCGTAAATTCCTCCGCGAACCCTCAACCCATTGTGAACACACCCGAACCCTTTCAGATCGGAGCATCCGGTGACTTCTTCTCTTCCACGCTGGGACCTATCTAACATCTACCCCGGCCTCGACTCACCTGAGTTTACCGCGGCCGTGACCGACTATGCAGCGCAAATTACCGACCTCGAAGCGCTGTTCACAGCACAGATGGCCGGCGCAGGTGGCCGCACGCCGCTCCCCGAGCTGGCCGCTCTGGTCGGCGAGTACCTTGAGCGCTATAACCAGATCGCGGAGTTGCGCGACACGCTCGAACCCTACGTCTATGCGTGCCTCAGCACCGACTCGCGCGACACCTTAGCGCAACGCCGGCGGTCGGAGCTAGACCAGATCAGCGTACGGTTGCAACAGCTGGCCACGCGCTTTCAAGTCTGGCTGGGCCAGATCGAACCGGCGCTGACAGACGTCATCGCCGCCAACAGCACGGCTCAGACCCACGCCTTTGTCTTGCGTGAGCTTGCCGAGCAAAGCCGCTACTTGATGAGCGCTGCCGAGGAAGACCTGGCTGCCGAGCTAGCGCTGAGCGGCGCCAGGGCCTGGAGCAAATTGCAGCTTACCGTCACTTCTCAGATCACCATCGACTTCGCCTTGGACGGCCAGACCCAGGCGCTGCCCTTGCCTGCACTGATCAACCTACGCTCACACCCTGACCCTGACGTGCGCCGCCGCGCCTACGAGGCTGAGCTGCAAGCGCTGGCAAACGCCCGCGAGCCGTTGGCGGCCTGCTTGAACGGCATCAAAGGCACAGCCAACACCCTGAACCGTCGTCGCGGCCGTCAGGACGCCCTGCACAGCGCTATCGACCGGGCGCGCATCGACCGTCCCACGCTAGAAGCCATGCTGGGGGCTATGGCCGACTCTTTACCTGCCTTCCGCCGCTATTTCCGCGCCAAGGCGCAGCGTTTGGGCAAAGAACAACTGGCCTGGTACGACCTCTTTGCGCCGACCGGCGCCAGCCGAACGTCCTACACCTTCGACCAGGCGCGCGCGTTCATTCTGGCGAATTTCGCCGGCTTCGATGCCGAGCTGGCCGGCTTTGCGCAGCGCGCCTTCGACCAGCGTTGGATCGATGCGGAGCCACGGCCGGGCAAGAGCGGTGGCGCCTATTGCACCGGCATCGACAGCGTGCGCGAGTCACGCATTCTGTGCAACTTCGACGGCTCGCTGAACCAGGTGTCCACCATCGCCCACGAGCTAGGACACGCCTTTCACAACCACTGCCTTTACGCGGCCGGCAAGACCCCCCTGCAAAGCCTCACGCCGATGACCCTGGCCGAGACCGCCTCGATCATGTGCGAGACGATCGTCATGGAGTCGGTGTTGCGCCAGATCGAAGACCCGCAGGAGGAGCTGGCCATCCTCGAAACGATCTTGATCGGCGAAGCGCAAGTGATCGTGGACATCTATTCGCGCTACCTGTTCGAGTGGGAGGTCTTTCAGCGTCGGGCGGTGGCCGAGCTGTCTGCCGACGACTTCTGCGCGATCATGACGCACGCCCAGACTGTGAGCTATGGCGACGGCTTGGACGCGCAGCTTCTCCACCCCTACATGTGGACCTGGAAACCGCATTACTACTATTTGGAGTTGCCGTTCTACAACTTCCCCTACGCCTTTGGCCTGCTCTTTGCTACCGGGCTGTATGCCATCTATCAGCAGCGCGGGGCAGCGTTCGTGCCGGACTACAAGCGGTTGCTAGCCTCCACCGGCGAGGCAACGGCGGCTGAGCTGGCGGCGCGCTTTGGCATCGACATTCGCCAGCGCCAGTTTTGGCAGGACAGCCTGGACGTCATCGGCCGGCGCATCGACCGCTACTGTGCGTTGTGACATGGACGACGTGCTGGTGATCGGCGCCGGGCCCGCAGGTCTGGCGCTAGCTGCTGCTCTGTGCAACCTTGGCCTGCGTGTGCAAGGTCTAGCGCCGGACTCTCCGGACGCAGCTTGGCGCAACACTTACGGCATCTGGCGCGACGAGCTGCACCCGTTGGGTCTGACCCACCTGCTCGGCCACAGCTGGGACGATTGCTCTGCCTATGCCGCCGACCAGGAGCTGCCGTTGCAGCGCACCTACGGGCTGTTCGACAACGGCAAGCTGCAAGGACATCTGCTGGCGCAGTGCGCCAAGGGTCAGATGCGATGGCAAACCGGGCTGGCTCGCGGCGTGCAACACCTCTCCACCCACTCCTTGGTCACAACCCAAGCAGGACAAACGCTGGCCGCGCGCCTGGTGGTTGACGCCAGTGGGCATGCTCCCGCCCTGGTGCAGCGGCCGGCCGCGCCCCCGCCGGCCTATCAAGCCGCGTATGGCATTGTCGGTCGCTTTTCGGCGCCGCCGGTGCGGCCGGGCCAACTGGTGCTCATGGACTACCGCAGCGAGCACCTGACGCCGTCAGAGCAAGCCGCACCCGCAACCTTCTTGTACGCCATGGACCTGGGCGACGATGTCTACTTTGTCGAGGAGACGTCGTTAGCCTTTCGCCCAGCCGTGTCTTTCGAGGTGTTGGCGCAGCGCCTGGAGCGCCGGCTGGCTCACCGAGGGCTGCAGGTAACTGCCACCCACCATATCGAGCGCTGTCTGTTCCCGATGAACTTGCCGTTGCCCGACCGGCGGCAGCGCGTCTTCGGCTACGGCGGCGCGGCGAGCATGGTGCACCCGGCCTCTGGCTATCAAGTGGGTGCAGCGCTCAAGCATGCCGCGCCCGTGGCGCAGGCCATTGCTGTGGGGCTGGCGACGCCCAACGGCTCGCCCCAAGCAGCGGCGCAGCAAGCCTGGCGCACGCTGTGGCCGACAGATCGGGTACGCAAGCGCCACCTCTACTTGCTTGGCCTGGAGAGCTTGCTGCGCTTCGACCAACGCGAGCTGCAAAGTTTCTTCGCAGCGTTCTTCCACCTGCCCGTGCCGTATTGGGCCGGCTATCTCTCCGACACCCTCTCCACCGCCGAGCTCGTACAGGCTATGCTCACCCTGTTTGTGCACGCGCCGGGTCACGTGCGCATGGCGCTGGCGCGCTCCATCACCCGCCACAGCCACTTCCTGTGGGGCGCTGTCAAGGGCCGATAGCTGGCTTATCTGCGCAGGCTGCCTCATCCTCCTCATCCCTTCGGGTGACCCACAAGGTCACCCGTTTTAGTTTGACAGATCACCTTTCCCCATGATGACAGCACGCGGAACGTGTGATATAATACACACGTCGGATCTTCCCGCTTCTGAGGTGTAAGGTGAGCACCCCGCGCGTCTTGATCGTGTCCAATCATCCATTGTTCGCTGATGCCATTGCCCACGTGTTGCAGAGCGAAGGCATTGCCGTGGCCGGTACGGCGCGCACCGTTCACGCGGTCGAACCACTGATTCGCAAATACCGTCCGGCCACGATCATCCTGGACTGCGAAGACTCGTCAACCCCTGACCCTGCTGTGTTGGAAATGCTGCTGGACAACGACAGCGAAGCGCAGATCGTTTGCCTGTCGCTCGGCAGCAATGGCATGCTGGTCCATCGCTGGCAGCGATTGGCATCTGCTACGCCGGCCGATCTCGTTTCGGTGCTGCGTCCCCCCATGTGGCCCGCGGTCGAGCAAGGAGTAGTTTCCTGATGGCCGTACAAACAGCCTCGCCGGGCAAGGGCTTGCAGATACGTTGGCATTGGTGGTGGCTGCTCATCGGTCTGCTCGCGGTGATCGTGCTCGGCATCTTGGCCTTTGCCATTTTCAAGCCGGTCAAGGTCCTGCCGCGCTTACGCCTTGCGCCGGGCTTCATCCTGGTGGATCAGGATGGCCAACGGTTGACCAACGAAGACCTGCTGGGCAAGGTGGTGGTCTACAACTTTCTCTACACAGGCTGCGGTGAGGCCTGCGACGCCATGAACGACACCATGCGCACAGTACAAGCCCGCCTGGGTGAGGTCAATCCCGGCATCATGCCGGTGCAGTTCGTCACCATCTCCTTCGATCCGGAGCACGATACGCCGGACAAGCTCAAAGCCTACGCCCTGGCGCAGGGCGCCGATCCGGCGCAATGGCGCTTTGCCACGGGCGACCCGGCGCGCATGAAGCAGATCATCGGTGATGGTTTCGAAGCCTACTATGCGCCCGACGGCCACGGCAGCTTCCAGTTCGACCCCACCTTCGTGCTCGTCGACGGCTGGGGCATCATTCGCGGCGAGTATCGCTACCAGGTCGAGACGCCGGACGCCGAGCGCATCCTGCGCCATATTGGCGTGTTGGCAGAAGAGGTGCAAAAGAGCAAGGGCGCCAACAAGCTGATCTATGAGGCGGCTCACTTGTTCTTGTGCTACTCGCCTTGAGGCCTTGAGGTCCTCGTCTATGTCTCTGTCTCCTATGCGGCGAGCGCTGCTCGCCGTCGGTTTCGTCGTTGTTCTGGTGCTGTCCGGGTGTGCAGGGCCCTATCAGTATCATGGCCTATACCTGGAAACGCCCAAACCGGCGCCGGATGTCACCCTCACGGACATGAACGGCCAGCCTGCCAAGCTGACCGATTTCACCGGCAAGGTAGTGTTGCTCTACTTCGGCTATACGTTCTGTCCGGACGTCTGCCCCACCACACTGAGCACCGTCAATCAGGCATTGCAGCTGCTGGGCAAGAAGGCTGACGAGGTGCAGTTGGTCATGGTTTCGGTAGACCCCGATCGCGACACGCCGGCTGTGTTGAAGCACTACTTGGCCAATTTCAATCCCAGCTTCATCGGCATGACCGGAGACCCAGAACAGATTGCCCAAGCAGCGACCCCCTTCGGTGTCATCTACACCAAACACGAAGGTACACCCGCCACCGGTTACCTTGTCGATCACACGGCCTCGCTGATGGTGCTCGACCGGCAGGGCAACATGCGGCTGGTGCTACCGTTCGAAACTCCTGCCGATGCGATCGCCGCCGATCTGAAGCAGATGCTGAAGTAAAGGCGTCCGTGTCGGCGGCGCCGCCCCCAGTAGTTCTCATTTCTTATTCCCAAGGAGGTTTGTCCCGATGTCCCAGGAACAGCCAACACCCGAGACGCAGGACCACTTTCAGCCCAAGGGCACGGTCCTCATCATGATCCTCTTCGTGGCTACCCTCATCATTTTGTGGGGTAGCGTCTATCTGACGATGCTCAGCCAAGGAGCCACAGGACGATGACCACCCAACCCTCATCCGATCAACCCATGCACATCGATCCTTACGAGCGCGGATGGATCTTTGCTGCGATTGCGCTGCTGGTGATCTTTGCCTTGGCCGTCGCCGTGGCCGGCGCGGCCATGGGCGTGCAGCTGCCAGCGCCCGAGGCGCGCGTCGACCCGAACACGGTGGCGTTGCAAGGGCCTTTTGCCAATCCCGGCCTGCGCGAGCTGGCCCCTGGCAAATACGAGGCCTACATCATGGCGCAGATCTGGCTCTTCAACCCGCGCGAGATCACCGTGCCCAAGGGCTCCGAGATCACCTTCTACGTCACCAGCAAGGACGTGCAGCACGGTTTCAAGCTCGAAGGCACCAACGTCAACATGATGGTGATCCCAGGGCAAGTGTCCAAGCTCACCTATCGGGCCGACAAACCGGGAACGTACAACTGGGTCTGCCACGAATACTGCGGCCTAGGACACGCCGCGATGTTCGGTACTTTGACGGTGACCGAATAGCCGGCGCGCCTGGCATCTCCGTTCGACACGACAAAAAGGAGTCAAGTCATGACTGCAATCACTTCGACGACCCCTATTGCGGCCGTGGCCCCCACCAGCCTGCCGGCCAAGTACGTGCTCTCGTCGCGCGAGAAGCGTTTCATCGGGTGGCACATTCTCATCGGTGTGCTGGCATTTTCCATTGGTTCGTTGTTCGGCCCCATGCAGGCGCTGGAGTTCGCCAAGGTTGATCTCTACTCCAACAAGCTGGTGCAGTTGGCACTGCCGTTTCTGAAGTCCTATTATCAGGGCCTGACCTTGCACGGCGTGCTCAACGCCCTGGTGTGGACGACCTTCTTCATCACCGGCTTTTTCACCCTTACCGTCACGTATGGTCTACGCCGCCCGCTCGCCCTGCCGAAGCTGAACCTGCTGGGCTTTCTGATGATGGTGGTCGGCCTCGTGGTCACGGCCATCCCGGTGCTGGCCAATGCAGCCTCCGTGCTCTACACCTTCTATCCCCCCTTGCAGGCTCACTGGGCCTTCTATCTCGGCCTGACGTTGGTGGTGGTGGGCAGTTGGGTGGAGGGCTACGGCTTCTACATCACCTTCTATCGCTGGCGCAAGGAGAACCCCGGTGTGCGTTCGCCGCTGATGGCCTTTGGCGGTGTCATCACGATGGTGATGTGGCAAATTGCCACCCTCGGCGTGGCCGTCGAGATCCTCACCCAGCTGTTGCCCTGGTCGCTGGGCCTGCTGCCGGGCGTTGATCCGCAGCTCAACCGCACCTACTTCTGGTTCACCGGCCATCCCTTGGTGTACTTCTGGTTGTTGCCCGCCTACGTTTCTTGGTATACCATGCTGCCCAAGCAGGCCGGCGGCAAGCTGTTCAGCGACTCGCTGGCCCGGCTGGCCTTCTGGATCTTCCTGGTGCTCTCCACCCCCTTGGGCTTCCATCATCAATACGTTGATCCCGGCGTGCCGCCGGTGTGGAAGGCCATCCACGCCACGTTGACCTATGGCGTCGCCTTTCCTTCGTTCTTGACAGCCTTTACCGTGGTTGCCTCGCTGGAATACGCCGGACGGCAGCGCGGCGGCAAGGGACTGTTGGGCTGGATCCCCAAGCTCCCTTGGAACGATCCATCGATGACTGCTCAGGTTCTCGCCGGCTTCCTGTTCTTCTTCGGCGGCATCGGCGGCATCGTCAACGCCTCTTACAACATCAACCTCGTGGTGCACAACACCGCCTGGGTGCCGGGCCACTTCCACCTGACCGTGGCGTCAGCTGTCACCCTCTCGTTCATGGGCATCGCCTACTGGCTGGTTCCCCATCTCACCGGACGCAAGCTGTGGTCGCCCAGGCTGGCCCGCATCCAGGCCTGGACGTGGTTCGTCGGCATGGCGATCTTCTCGACCGCTATGCACCGCGTGGGCCTGCTCGGCGCGCCGCGGCGCACCCCGCTGGGCCAGGCGCCCTACGTACCCCCGGCCTGGCAACCATGGACGCTGCTCACGGCCATCGGCGGCACGATCATGTTCGTCGGCGCCTACCTGTTCGTGATCATCCTCCTCGTCACCGCCCTGCGCAAGAAGGCGCCGGCCTCTGAGATACCGGCCATCCCCGAGGCCGAGTCCATCCAGGACCCGCAGCTCACGCCGGCCTGGCTCGACCGCTGGGCGCCCTGGCTGACGGCCGCCGTCGTGCTGGTGATCATCGCCTACGGGCCGAATCTGCTCTACCAGATCATGAACATGGCCAACCTCTCGCCCGGCTTCAAAGTCTGGTAGAGTCAGTGTAAAGATCCCGATGCCGTGCATTTGCGACCGGTTTGCGGCTTAAGTCGGCGCTGCCGACACCCTTGCAAACGCAACTTCAAGTGTCGAGCATCTATGGCTAAGTAGTTAGAAGTCATGCGATAATCAGCGGCGCTGGGCGCATCGAAGCGCCCAGCGCCCGCGTAGGGCGGTGCGTC
>DAOUBX010000274.1:0-14306 GCA_034432445.1 Anaerolineales bacterium | reverse complement strand
GGGACGGCCCGCTGTACTTGCCGGCCGGTCCAGGATCGGGCAAGACGCGCGTCCTGCTCTGGCGCGCACTGAACCTGATCGTCTTCCACGGCGTGCCGACGGATGCGATCTACCTTTCGACCTTCACCGAGAAGGCGGCGCGGCAGCTCAAGGAGGGACTGCGGACGCTGCTGGGGCTGGTCAGCAACTTCACCGGCCGGCCCTACGATATCTCCCAGATGTACGTCGGCACGGTCCACTCGCTCTGCCAGCGGCTGATCACGGACCGGCGCTTCTACCGGGAACGGCAGCGCAGCCGGCCGCCCAATTTGCTGGATGATCTGGGGCAGCACCTGTACTTGTACCGACCCAGTCGCTGGGAGGCGCTGACCGGCGAGGCTGGCTTCGATGACGATGCGGCCGGCCAGATCAACGCCCTATTCGGCCACAACTCCAGCTTTCGGCATCACGCCGTAACCCATGCGCTGGCGCTCTTCAACCGCTTGTCCGAGGAATGCCTGATGCCCGATCAGGTTGCGGATGTGGTGGATGATCCTGTGCCACTGGTCAAGAGGTGCTGTCCCACCGCCAAACGTGTTGACCAGTGCGACGCACGCTTCCTGCCCAAAGTTTGAGACGCACCTGAGCAGAAGCCGGCGTTATTGCGGATCGCCGCATTGAGGTAAAATCAAGCGCCATGAACTTGCGTTACGCCTTCACTCCCGCCATTGTGTGCGCGCTGATGGAGATCGAAGCCGCGCTCACCCTCAGCCCTTCCCCGCGCGCCGCACGCGATCTGCTGGCGGCGTGGGGAGCCGACGGCTGGCTGGAGGTGGCCGACCCAGCCCGCAAGTCGCGGCGCTATCGTTTATCGGCGGAATATCGGCAGTTTATCGGCGAAATAACGGCGCTGTGAAAGGAGCCGGCCCACGATGACCCTTCCCAAACTCCGCCCTACCTTCACCTTCGACCAGGAGCGCCTCGAGGCGCTCAAAGCCATCGCGCCCGAAGCCTTCGCCGACGGCAGGATCAACTGGGAGGCGCTGCGCGAGGCGCTGGGCGACCACCTGGAGGAGGAGGGTCGCGACGCCGAGCACTTCGGCCTCTTCTGGCCGGGCAAGCGCGCGGCGCGACGGCTGGCCAGCACCCCCAGCGCGGGCGCGCTGCTCCCCGCGCCCAGCTCGCGCGCGCGGGCGACCGCTTCTGTGCGCCGCTGCACTTGTAACTTGTCGAAGATATGGCGGTTGTGGCCTTTGACGGTGTCCAGCGCCAGGAAGAGCCGCTCCCCGATCTCTTGGTTCGACAGTCCCTCGTCGATGAGGCGCAGCGCTTCCAGCTCGCGCTCGCTCAGCGGTTCGCTCAACGGCTGGGGACGTGTGACGGCGGGAGGAAGCGCGCTGCGACGACTGCTGGAACGCCGTGCACATTGTGGACCTGCTGGGGCTAACCGGCTGCCCCTACAAATTCCAGGATCACCTGGCGTCCCATGCGAGCTTCCAGGGTGATCAGCATCTCCAGGCTGAACTTCTCCCACTTGCCGCGCATTAAGTCGGACACGCGCGACTGGCCAACGCCCAGCAGTTGCGCGACTTCCGTCTGCGTCATCCCGCTAGCCGTGATACGTTCCCGCAGGTCGTTCATCAGCTTGGCCCGCATCTGCAAGATCGCTGCCTCGCCAGGCTCAAACCCCAGATCAGTGAAGACATTGCCACTGGACTCGACGATCATCTCACTCATGACTCACTCCTCGATCTGTCGATAACGCTGGCGCGCCAACTCGATATCCTCACGCCGCGTCTTCTGCGTCTTCTTGCGAAATGCGTGCAACACGTATATGGCGTTGGCAAACCGGGCCACATACAGCACTCGCCATTCGCCGAACACGTGGACACGAATTTCCCGGACACCGGGTCCGACCTCGTGCATGGGCCGCCAATCCGAAGGCTCTAGTCCACGCTGAACAGCATAGAGGTCAAAACCAACCTGCCTGCGCGCCTCAGCGGGAAAGTCGCGCAGATCATCTAAGCTGGAGCCAACAAAGCGTAGCGGTTTCATCGCGAATCATTATATAACTACTTTGATAAAACGGCCAAGTTAAGCGTTGAGGGGGCGCACCGACTGGACTTCCCTCCATGTGCATCCCGGTGCGTTATCGACTACGGCGCGCGCCTGGCCCCGACGCCCACAGCACCGTGCGCTGCGACGTCCGCTGGGACGCCGTGCGCACGGTGGACCTGCTGGCGCTGGACGGCTTCGGCGCGCAGTAGGACACGACGTGGGCGCGGAGAGGCGCTGTCAACTGGTCAACTACAGGGTGCATCCAGATCACGATGACCTGTCCACGGTGGTCACGTCCAAGGGGTGGAGCAGGAGTTCAGTCTGTATTTCACCTCCCGAAATCCGCCCCCGCTGGCGGCCGGCTGCGGGGTATGGACCATGCTACAGAAGTTGCTCGCTCCTGCAACCATGGGCTCGATGCCGCGGCGACGCACTTCTCGATCTACTCAGTCGCGTGCCCGGCGTATGCGAATGCCGCGCGGCGTTCGCAAATCGGCGCGCGTTGTCGAGAAAACCTGGCGCCTATAGACGAACTGCGCCGTCGCGGCTCCCATGGGGGCGTTCGTTGCTGCATTTGCGAATTGGCCTGTCGGCCTGCAGACACGGATGCCCGTCCGATCCGCAGCCGATGCGGCGCGCGGTGAGCGCAGCAGATTGTCAAGTACTATGCCCCGATTCTTAACAAAGCTTAACCCGCTCACAACCGAATTGTAATCTATCTACATAAAATCCAAGGGGTGGAGTGGAGTCTAGGTTGCGCTTACTGCGCGCTGGAGCTCTACTGCCAAAATCTCACTCGCGCAGTTGTCCACGAGCGATGCCACGAAGGCGCTCCCTGGTTACCTTCGCCGCCAACCTCTGGGCTTCTGTGGTCTCCGTTCGTGGATAGCTTCGCAGGCTAGCAAGGAGGAGATCATGAGACGCTTACTGCCTATCCTACTTGTCGCAGTCTTGTTGCTTGCGTTGAGAAGCCTGCCGGCGGCGGCACAGACACCTACTCCGCAGCCCTCCACCGGCGGCCAACCGCTGCTGCTGTTCACCGCCTACCCCAGCCAGATCGTGGGCCTGGGCGAGACGGTGACTTTCAACCTCAAGCTGCGCGCCGGCGACACCGCGCAGGTGGCGCAGCTCGAGATGAAGGAGCTGCCGGAGGGGTGGACCGCCACCTTCCGCGGGGGCGCGCGCAACATCCAGGCGGCCTTCGTCGAGCCCGGCGCCGACACCAACGTGGACTTGCGCCTGGAGCCGCCGGCGAACGTGGCCAGCGGCGCCTACCGCTTCGTGGTGGTGGCCCGCGGGCAGGATGCAACGTCGGAGCTGCCCCTGAGCCTGACGGTGCGGGAGAAGGTGCCGCCGAAGCTTTCCCTCACCACCGACCTGCCCATTATTCGCGGCTCGCGCACCTCGACCTTCCGCTACAACGTGACTCTCAAGAACGAGGGCGACGACGACCTGACAGTCAACCTGTTCGTGGAGACCGCACCGGGCTTCGTGGGCACGGTCAAGGTGGGCGGCAACGAGGTGACCAGCCTGCCGCTGGGCGGCAACGAGACTAAAACCCTGAGCGTGGAGACCAAGGCGTTCCAGGAAGTGCCGGCGGGCGTCTATCCCATGCGGCTGCGGGCCGACGCCGGCGACGTCACGGCGCAGCTTGATCTGGCCGCCGAGGTCACCGGCCAGGTGGAGCTGACCGTCTCGGCGCCTGACGGCCGGCTGTCGGGCCGCGCCTATGCCGGTCGCGAGGAGCCGCTCACCATTTATGTTCAAAACCTGGGCACGGCGCCGGCGCGCGACATTTCCATCAGCTCCAGCCAGCCCACGGGGTGGACGGTAGAGTTCGATCCCAAGCGCATCGACGAGATCGGCGCAGGCAAGCAGGTGGAGGTGACGGCCAAGATCCGACCGTCGGACAAGGCGGTGGCCGGCGACTACATGGTGACGGTGCGCGCGCAGCCGGAGGGGGGCGCCAACAAATCGGTCGACTTTCGCATCACGGTGCTCACCTCGACCCTGTGGGGCGTGGCGGGCGTGGCGCTGATCGCCGCGGCTGTGGTGGTGGTGGGTCTAGCCGTGCTGCGCTTCGGCCGCCGCTGAGCCGAAAGGGGGTTGCACCATGAACAACGACCTGGTCATCGAAACGAAGGGCTTGACCAAGCGCTATGGCCAGGTAACGGCGGTCAACGACCTGAACCTGCAGGTGCAGCGCGGCGAGGTGTTCGGCCTGCTGGGCCCCAATGGCTCCGGCAAGACCACCACCATCCTCATGCTGTTGGGGCTGACCGATCCCAGCGGCGGCACGGTGCGCGTCCTTGGGCTGGACCCGGCGCGGCAGCCCTTGAGCGTCAAAGCGCGCGTGGGCTACATGCCGGACCAGGTGGGCTTTTATGACGATCTGACCGCGCGCGAGAACCTGGCCTACATCGCCCGGCTCAACGCACTGCCGCGAGGCGAGGCGCAGCGCCGCATCGAGGCGGCCATCGCGCGTGTGGGGCTGTCGGAGGTGATTGACCGCCCCGTGGGCACCTTCTCGCGCGGCATGCGCCAGCGCCTGGGCGTGGCCGACGTGCTGATCAAGCAGCCGGAGCTGATCATCATGGACGAGCCGACCCAAGGCCTGGACCCCGAGGGCGCGCGCGAGTTCCTGGAGATCATCCGGGGCCTCAAGCACGACGGCATCACCGTGCTGCTCTCTTCCCACCTGCTGCACCAGGTGCAGGCCGTGTGCGACCGGGTTGGGCTGTTCCACCGCGGGCGCATGGCGCTGCAGGGCACGGTGGACGAGCTGGCGCGGCGCATGCTGGGCACGGCCTACCGGGTGCATCTCCAGGTCGAAGGGCCGGCGGCCGTCCTGGAAAACGCGCTGCTGCGGGTGCCGGGTGTGGTCGAGGTGACGCGCAACGGCGACGGCCGCTACGCGCTGCAGACCACGGGCGACCTGCGGGCCGAGGCGGCCAACGCCGTGGTCAAAGCCGGCGGCCGCCTGCTGGGGTTGACTGTGGAGACCCCCAGCCTGGACGACATCTACGCCAAGTACTTCCAGGAGGTGAGCCATGGCAGTTAATGCACAGACGACGCAACAGCAGACGATGCGGCCGGCTGCCCGTGAGGGCTCGCCCTGGACCGGGCTGTGGGCCGTGGTGGCCAAGGAGATGGCGGACCACCTGACCAGCGCGCGCATGCGCATACTGGAGATCCTAATCGTGCTCACGGCCGTGGGCACGGTGTACGTGGCCGTGCGCAACCTGCGCGAGGTGGCGGGCCAGGATCGCTTCTTGTTCCTGCGGCTGTTCACCACCGGCCAGGAGCCGCTGCCGGCCTTCGTGGGCTTCCTGGGCTTCCTGATCCCCCTGGTCGCCATTGCCCTGGCCTTCGACTCGGTGAACGGCGAGTTCAGCCGGCGCACGATGTCGCGAGTGTTGGCCCAGCCGATCTATCGCGATGCGCTGCTGCTGGGCAAGTTCTTGGCCGGCCTCTTCACCCTGGCGCTGGTGTTGACGGCCATCTGGCTGTTGATCATCGGCATAGGACTGCTGGGGTTGGGCGTGCCGCCTAGCGGCGAGGAGGTGGTGCGCAGCCTGCTGTTCCTGGCCGCGGCCATCTTTTACGGCGGCGTGTGGCTGGCCTTGGCGTTGGTGTTCTCGGTAGTCTTCCGCGCGCCAGCCACCGCAGCCATGGCGGCCATTGCGGTGTGGCTGTTCTTTACCGTGTTCTGGAACATCCTGGCCGACCTGCTGGCGCAGCTCATCGCGCCGGTGCAGGTGGGCTTTGCCGAGGAGGTCCTGCGCCAGGTGCAGGTGTCGCAGAGCCTGAGCCGCGTGTCCCCCAACACGCTGTACAGCGAGGCGATGCTGGCCCTGCTGCAGCCGACGGTGCGCTCCGTGGGCCTGCTGCTGCCCACGCAGATGGAGCGGGCCGTCCTGGGCGCGCCGCTGCCCGTGGGCCAGAGCCTGCTGATCATCTGGCCGCAGCTCACTGGCCTGATTGCGGCCACCATCCTCCTCTTCGCCCTGGCCTACGTCCTTTTCCAGCGCCAGGAAGTGCGGGCGTGAGGGGATAGTACACGGATGGACGCGGATGAAACGGATTGTCACGGATCATCCGTGCCGGTCCGTCGCACCCGCGCTCATCGGTGTGCCCACAGGACGCGGATGGACGCGGATGCAACGGGTTTTCGCGGATCATCCGTGGCTATCCGTCGCACCCGCGCTCATCCGTGTGCCCATCGGACGCGGATGGACGCGGATGCAACGGGTTTTCGCGGATCACCCGTGCCTATCCGTCCTACCCGTGTTCATCTGCGTCCCCTTCCCCCCGCCGTACTGGAGCGCTTTGACTCTGTGCGCCCGCGGGTGGGGGGTTCCTGGTACCGTTCTTGTTTCAGGTCGTTGGTGAACACTTTGCGAACGAACGTGGGCTTAGGGCCGAAGTTGGCCAAGAGCCCTACCTCAATGTCCGTGGCTTTCAGGTAGTTGAGAAGCTGAGCCTCATGGTCAGGATGAAGCCCATCGGCCGCTTTCAGTTCCACGATCACTGCTCCCCCTACTACCAAGTCTGCGTAGTAATCCCCGACTACCTGCCCCTCGTAGTAGACTTTGATCGGCATCTGCTGGCGCACAGCGAGGCCGCGACTGCTGAGCTCGTACGCCAGCGCGTTCTCATACACCTTTTCCAGGAAACCGTAGCCCAGCGTGTTATAGACCTTGTAAAAGGCTCTGATGATTTCCGATGTGATCTCCTCGTGCAATAGGGTCATGGTTGTGTTCCTCCTTAGAGACGATAATGGGGGACGCGGATGGACGCGGATGCAACGGGTTTTCGCGGATCATCCGTGCCGGTCCGTCGCACCCGCGCTTATCGGTGTGCCCATAGGACGCGGATGGATGCGGATGCAACGGATTTTCGCGGATCATCCGTGGCTATCCGTCGCACCCGCGCTTATCGGTGTGCCCATAGGACGCCCTTGGATGCGGATGCAACGGATTTTCGCCGATCATCCGTGCCTATCCGTCCTACCCGCGTTCATCCGCGTCCAATTGACTTGTCGGTTTGAGGCGCGTTTCTCCAGTTAATTACTCCGCAAAACTGCTCAGCAGCACATCCTGCACTGGCAGATCTCCGCCAGCGTAGTCAGGCGGCCGGGCGGCACCTGTCGCATCAACGCCGTCACGTCGCTGGGATTGACCAGCACCACCGGGTCGCCGGCCTCGGCGCCCATCTTGTGCAGGGCGTTGTAGCAGGGAAAGCCGGCCTGCAGGGTGAGCACCTTGGGGTAGCCCGGCTTGTCGGCGAGCTTCTCTTGCCAGGTTTTTCGTTTCGACATGGTTACCTCCACCGCCGAAGTGTCTCAGTACCCGCAATGCGCGCAGCGTGTTCCAGCGGCTGGGCTGGCCGGGTGTCTGCATGGCTCACGCTGCCGGTTCTGACTCGGGCACTGTTGGCCCGCGCGCGCCTTCGGCCCAGCGCATCAACGCCAGCGCGCTCAGCCCCAGCACGGCGAAGCCCAGCACCAACGGCGTGACGGTGCCGTTGTAGGCCTGGCCGATGGTCGCACCCAGCGGCGTAGCCAGCAAGGTCGACAGCGAGCCGACCACGGCCGCGCCCACGCCGGCGATGTGGCCCAGCGGCTGCATGGCCAGACTGTTCATGTTGCCGAAGAGCAGGCCGACGCAGAAGAACGTAGGCAGCAGAAAGGCCATGAACAGCCAGAGGGCGGGCTGGCCGCCGGTTGCCAGCGCAACGCCGGTGAAGACCGCCGACAACGCGCACAGGACGATCAGCGCCAGCCGCGCCAAGCTGCGCATGCCGTAGCGCATCACCAGCCGGCCGTTGGTGAACGACGCCAGGCCGATGGCCGCGGCGTTGACCGCGAAGATCAACGGGAAGAGCGTGCCTAGCCCGTACTGAAACTGGAAGATCTGCTGCGCCGAGCTGAGGTAGCCCTGGAACGCGCCGGCGATCAGCCCGGCCATCAGCGTGTAGCCCAGCGTCACGGGGTTGCTCAGCACCTCGCGCAGCCCGCGCGCCACACGCGACGCCGACAGCGGCGCTCGCCGCGCCGGTGGTAGGGTCTCGGGCTGGCGCAGCAAGAACCAGATCAACGACACCAGCGCAATGAGCAGCAGCGCAGCAAAAATGGCGCGCCAGTCGGCCACCAGCAGGATGGCCTGGCCAAAGCTGGGCGCGATGATGGGCACCAGGATGAAGACGACGGTGATGAAAGACATCACCTGGGCCATGGCGCGGCCCTCGAAGCGGTCGCGGATCAGCGCCAGGGAGACGCTGCGCGGCGCGGCCATGCCCAGGCCTTGCAGCAGCCGCCCTGCCAGCATCATGGGAAAGCTCATGGCGAAGATGGCCAGCAATGAGCCGGCGACGTAGACCGCGTAGCCCATGGCGATGGCCGGCTTGCGGCCGATGCTGTCCGACAGCGGGCCGTAGAAGAGCTGGCCCACGGCCAGCCCCAAGAAAATCATGGTCACCACCAACTGATTGGCGTTTTCGCGCGGCGCGCCCAGGTCCGCGCCGATGTCTGCCAGCGCGGGCAGCATAGCGTCGATGGACATGGCAACCAGCGACATCATCAGCGCCATCATGGCTACGAACTCGCCAAAGCGAGGACCGGTCTTGGTTTGTGGATGCGACATGGTGAACGTGGTCCTCAGGGTACGAGCAGGATCGCAGTCACAGCGCCGGCGACGGTCAGGAACGGCGTCACCCAATGCAGCGCCCGCGCCAAGGGCGGCGCCGGCTTGTCGGTGCTAACCAGTCCACCGGAGATGATGGCAACCACGAAGAACACGGCTGTCGCGATGGCAGCGACCAGCGCGGCCGTGTCTAGCGGCGCCGCCTGGTGGATACGGATGACCGTGATGGCCATAAGGATCAGCGCCGCCACGGCGATGAGCTTGTGGGCGGTTAAGAGCAGGACGTTGTGCGGCCTACCACGTCGTTGCAGCACAAAGCCGAGCGCAAAAACTACGACTATCATGGACAGGATGGCGAACACAGGGGGTGGATTGTTCATCAAAACCTCAAATGCACTCAGCAGGAAGGGCTGGCCGTGGTCAGTCGTAGGTCACGCTATTGGCGTGACCTACGAATTACGCATGCGCCAGGAAGAGCGTGTAATACCAAACATTGCCGATCTTCCTGACCGGCTGCAGGCCGGCCTGGGTTGCCCAGCGGGCTATGGTGCTCGCCCGGGGGTAGTCGGGGTCCACCAGGATCTCGCTGATGGCGATCTCACCGCCCGGTTTCAGCACACGTGCGAGCTCGCGCAGGGCGCGCACCGGATCGGGAATCTCGCCTGTCACCGCGATCATGTAGACGCGGTCGAAGAAGCCGTCGGGATACGGCAGTTCGTAGGCGCTGGCCACGCGTGCCTCGATGTTGGCCACGCCTTCGGCCGCCGCGCGGCGCTGCACGCGCTCGATCATCTTCGGCTCGATGTCCACGGCGCACAGCCGACCGGTCGGGCCAAGGCACCGGGCGGCAGCGACGGAGTAGCGACCGTTGCCCGGCCCTACCTCCAGCACGGTCATGCCCGGCTCCAGGCCGTAGCGGATCGCCGTCGCGTCCGGCGGCTGGAAGCGGCGGCGCAGCGGGTTGTCAATCGCGTTGGCCAGCAACTGCGGGATGGGGAACTTGTAGTAGCGCCGGATGAGGCGCACCAGCGTGTGGTAGCCGATCAGCACGACCGGCAGCAGCAGGATGGTTTTGATCAGGGTGCGCATGATAACCTCGACCGTTACAGGCTGGCGTCTGATTCAAAGAAGCAGCCAGGGGTGATCCGCACCTTCCATCTCAACCGTGAAAGCGTCCAGGCGCTTCACATTGGGTTGCCCGGCCTGGGCTTTTGCCCATTCTTCGTTGTTGAACTGTGCGCGCAGTCGAAAGGGCGGCTTGAGGCGATAGGGCGGGATGGCGCCGATCTTGGCCATGGCGCGACGCGCCGCTGCGCGGATGACCTCCCGCGCTTTCTGCGGCGCCAACGAGATCGCAGGCAACACGCGCAGTCCGCCGGCTTCTGGGGCCAAACCTTCTTTGACCACGGCCACCTCGACCTGTGGCACAAGCCTTCGCGCCTCTTCAGCCGCAGCGCGATCTCCGCTGAGAAATACGAACGGGACGCCGGCTAGACCGGCCATGTAGCAGTTCATCCAGATCTCGCCCACCGGCATCTCGTTCACCCAGTAGCCGACCAGTGTCCCGTGAAAAGAATGGGCCAACACGGCCTGCGGCGTACCGGCCATGGCGTGCAGGCCAAGTTGAAACAGGCCGGCAAAGCTGGCGTCCAAACCGGCCGGGCCGCCATCGCCGGCGCCCATCACCAGTTTGCACGCCGGGTGAAGTAGCTCAACGTCTAGCCCGCCCGGAAAGTTGCCGTGGCCATCCCACGCCACCACCTCGGTGGCGCCTCCTTCCAGCGCCCCCTCCACCAGGGCATTCAGCTCAAGCGTAGCCAGTCGCCGTGCTTGCTCAAGGTAAGGCGCGTACCATCCCTTTGCAGCATCCCAACAACACTGTTGGCGATGGTCAATGACACCGGCGACGCCTTCCAGATCGCATACGACGTAGATTTTCAACGGTGCCTCCTGGAGTGTCATGTCTGCATCCCTTGCAAGAACGCCAGGATCGCCCCGTTGGTGAACTCCGGGTTGTCCTGGTTGGCGTTTCCTACCGCTCCACCAGCAGGATGTGCCCCGATCTCGCCGCCAGGCTGGGCAGCGGGGCGTAGTTTTGAAAGCCGTTGGCTGTCGCCGTTAACGGGGCGGCAACGCTATCGGTCAGTAGATCGCGCATCTGGTGCGTCCCGGCCGGCAGCGCGTCGCCGCTGTAGCTGAAGGTGCAGCCCGTCTGCTCTCCCTTGCGGGCAAAGTTCAACACCACCAGCGCCGTCTGGCCTTCAGGTGCGTCGGCGTCGCCAGCCGGCGCTTGGCGCAGGAAAGCCATGGTCGCGTCGCAGGAGCTTTCTAGGGGGATCAATCCACCGCGCAGCAGGGCCGGATGGTCGTGGCGCAGGCGGATCAGACGCCGGTAGTGTTCGAGTAGCGAGGCAGGATCGGCATTCTGCGCGGCGACGTTGAGCTGCTCGAAGCCACGGTTGACCGCTTGCCACGGCTGGCCGCTGGTAAAGCCGGCGTTGGCGGCCGCGCTCCACTGCATGGGCGTGCGGATCAGCTCGTCCGGCTTGTTGCCGGTCATGCCGATCTCCTCGCCATAGTAAATGAAGGGCACGCCGGGCAGGGTCAACAGGGTCGTGGCGGCCAACTTGAGGCCCGCCGGGTCGTTGCCCAGGATCGTGGCCGCCCGCGGCTGGTCGTGGTTGGTCAGGAAGGTGGCGAACTGACCCTCCGGGTAGGCGGCCAGCATGGAGGCCAGCTCCTGAGCGGTGCCCGCAGGCCGGCCCTGAGCCACGCTGGACAGGATGGCGTCGGCCAGGTTGAACTCGAAGACCATGTCCACCTCATCCCCGCGGACGTAGGGCGCGGTTTGAGCCGTCACGTCCCACACCTCGCCTACGGTGAGCGCCTCCGCATCCACCGCGTCCACGAAATCGTCGAACCGCGCCAGCCATTGGTGCGTGGCCGGCGCGCCGGCGTAGGTCGTTCCCTCCTCCACTAGGTGGCGCACTGCGTCGAGTCGGAAGCCATCCACGCCCATCTCCTCCAGCCAGAAGCGGGCGACGCGCTGCATCTCGGCCGTCACCTCGGGGTTGCGGTAGTTTAGGTCAGGCATGCCTTCCCAGAACAGGCCGAAGTAGTAGGCGTCGCCGCGGCGGTGCCACACCGGCCCGCCGCCCTCCCACGGCGCGCGGCTGCCGTCATCCTTGGGGCTCCAGATATACCAATCGCGCTTGTCGGATTCTGGGCCGCTGGCCGAGGCGAGGAACCAGGGGTGCTGGTTGGAGGTGTGGTTGAGCACCAAGTCGACGATCACCTTGATGCCGCGGCGGTGAGCTTCCTCGATCAGACGCTTGAAGTCCTCGTTGTTGCCGTAGTCTTGTTCGATGGTGTAGTAGTCGGTGACGTCGTAGCCGTGATAGCTGGGCGACTGGGCCACAGGCATCAGCCAGATGCCGGTCACACCCAGGTCATCCGTTGTGACGGGGTCGCCGTCGTTGAGGTAGTCCAGCTTCTCGATTAGTCCGGCCAGATCGCCGATGCCGTCGCCGTCGCTGTCGTAGAAGCTGCGCACAAAGACCTCGTAGAAGACGCGGTCGTTCCACCAGGCGTACGTTGTCTCGGCTGCGCCGGTGGGGGTCGGGGGAGTGGAGGATGTAGAGGCGGCCGGCTGGCTGGCGGCAGGGGTTGGAGCGACGACGGGGGTGGGCGTTGGCGGCCGGCCGCAACCGGCCAGCAGGCTGACCGCCGTGCAGCAGGCGCACAGCATGATGGCCCCCCGCAAAAGCGAGGCGCGCAGACGGATTGTCATGGTTCGTCTCCTTGATCAGCGTCGGTCAAGGCGACAACCCTGACAAACGCAGAGGGCAACTCAGCAGAAGTCGGACTCACCAGGCCCGACAGACACGGAAGGCAACGGTCAAGGTTGGCAATCTGCCAGACCATCCCACACCAGGGTAGCACATGGTGTCCAACCGCGCCATGATCTGGGTCATACCTGGCTTCCCCCGGCCCAAAACTGCCCAGGTGCCGGGCACTTGCGACCGGTTTGCAGCGAAGAGTCAAGTGCCCGGCACCTGCGGCTGAGCAGTGATTAAATCGAAACCGGCAATCGGCTTGGGCACAGGGTCGCGGCTCATCGTGGCGCGATGGTATTCCTCTGGATCGGCCGACCAGGGATCGACATGGACGATGGCCTCGGACAGCAAGGGCATGTGGCGGAACAAGCCGAGCCGCACCTGTTCGGCCAGATCGTGTCCCTCGGCCAGGGTCAGGTCGGGCTGCACGGCGATGTAAACGTCGGCGTGGAGGCGGTGACCCAGCCAGCGCAGGCGCAGGCGGCGGATCTCCTCCAGCCCGTCGTGATGACGCACCTGCTCGTGGGCGATGGCCAGCGCCTGGTCGTAAAGCTCTGGGTCCACGGCGTCCATCAGCCGGTACCACATGGTTTTGGTGGCGTCCCAGGTGATGAAGAGGATGGCGACGCCGATCAGCACGCCGATGATGGGGTCGAGCAGGGGAAAGCCCAGCCAGACGCCGGCCGCAGCCAGCAAGACGGCCAGCGAGGTCAGCCCGTCCGTCCGCGCGTGCTGCCCGTCGGCCACCAGGGCTGCCGAGCCGATGCGCTTTCCCGTGCGGATTTGTAGCAGCGCCACGGCCTCGTTGCCCAAAAAGCCGATCAGGGCTGCTGCCGCCACCGCACCCAGGTTGCTCACCTCGCTGGGGTGGAAAAACTTGTTGATCGACTCGTAGAAGATGTAGGCCGCGCTGAAGAGGATCGACAGCACGATCAGCACGCCGGCCACGTCCTCGGCGCGGTGATAGCCGTAGGTGTAGCGGCGGGTGGGGGGACGCCGGGCCAGGTAGAAGGCGATCAGCAAGGGCACGGAGTTGAGCGCGTCGCCCAGGTTGTGTACCGTGTCGGCCAGCAGCGCTACGCTGCCGCTGAACAGGTAGATGGCGACCTGGAGCAGCGTGGTCAGCCCCAGCAAGCCCAGCGCCAGCCAGACCGTGCGGATGCCGTCCTGGCTGGCGGCAAGGGCCAGGTCGGCCATCAACGCATCGTCGCCGTGGCTGTGGCTGCCGACATGGAACAGCGCGGCCAGCCAGCCCAGCGGCCCTGAGCTATGGCCATGGTCGTGGCCATGCGGGTGCTCATGGCCATGATCACGCGCGTGGTCGTGCCCGTGCGGGTGGTCATGACCGTGATCGTGTTCATGCTCATGGTCATGGTCGTGACCGTGCAGGCGGCTATGGTCGTGATCGTGTTCGCGGTTCTCAGATCTCGGTTGGTTCGGCTGGGTTGTCTGGCGACTCATAGCAATCCTCGCGCTATCTTTCGAAGCGGGTGAAAAGCTTCCAGGTGACGACTTTTGAAGATTGACGGTAACTGCTCAGGTGCCGGGCACTTGCGACCGATCTGCGGCCTAAGTCAGCTTCGCGGACGCCGTTGCTAGCGAGAATCCAAGTGCCCGGCACCTATGGCTGAGTAGTTACGATTGACGAAATAATCCGGATATCGAGCCGCACATGCGCAGCGCGTGTTGGCGGGAGCCGCCGGGGGCTGAAGGCCCCCGGCTGGCAAACGGCGCCCCGTCAACGGGGCTTGAACGTGCGTCACCAAGCCGGACGCCTCCTGAGGCGTCC
>DAOUBX010000273.1:0-21251 GCA_034432445.1 Anaerolineales bacterium | reverse complement strand
AGCCCGGCATCGCCGGGATCAGAGGTTGAAACCATCTGGCTGAAAGTACGAAGCGGCCTCAGCCGCTGGTTTCCAGGCCCTGAGGGGCCTTGGTGCTGTCAGCCGGTGGGTTTCCAACCACCGGTTCGGGGCTTTTCAGACTTTTCAAACAGCCTCTAAGAGGTGGTCAAGGCAGGCGTCATTGGCGTCACCTCTTCAGGAGGGTAATCGCATTGGCAAGGCCGTCCCTCGGCGCAATCTTGACAACAGTATTGGCGACCTTTGACCAGCAGCGGTGCCCATGTGATCTCAACGCCGCAACCATCACAGACTACGGCATTGCTGTTGGGAATGCGAGCCATGACACACCTCCTGACGACCTCGGTGAATGAAGGGGACAAGGCGCAAAGTGTCACAATCTCAGCCTCATCATACCATGCCTTGACCGAGACTGCAAGACAAGCTAAAATGGCGAGCAGGGATACCAGCGGCGGCAGAGACGGATGAACCCGGACTTCCCCCAGGTCGTGAAAACATGCAGCGGGTGTTGGAAGAGTCTATCGACATGAAACGACTGATCTTGTGTGGTGCCTTGCTAACGATGTGTGTTGCCTGGTTGGCCGCGTGTAGCGGCGATTCGGCGCTTTCCGTTTACCTAGAGGCCAACCGCGACAAGCTACGCCAGCCGCTGGCCGCTGCGGCCGCGCCGCAGGAGTTCGTGGTCGCGCCCGGCACGCCGGCCAAGGTCATTGCGCAACAACTGCAGGAAGCCGGTCTGATCGAAGACGCCCTGCTGTTCGAGGCTTATGTGCGCGTCAACGGCCTGGCCGGCCGGCTGGAAGCAGGCACCTATCAGCTCAGTCCCGCCATGACGCCGATCCAGATTGCGGCGGCCTTGCAAAACGCCAAAGCGCCCAGCGTCGCCATACGCGTGCGCGAAGGGTGGCGGCTGGAGGAGATTGCCGATCACCTGAACCGCACCGGGGTGCTCGACGGGGACGCCTATCGCGCTCTGGTCAGCGCCCCCAACCCCCAGCAGCTCGGCTTTGACCTCAGCGGCTACAGCTTCTTGCAGTTCTTGCCGGCCGGCGCTACCCTGGAGGGCTTTCTGTACCCTGACACCTACCAGTTGCCGGCAGACGGCGCCACCGCGTCCGATCTGCTCAAGCGCCAGTTCGACGAGTTCGAGGCGCGGGTGATGCCGGTCTACTGGGAGGCGATCGCCCAAGGCGCTACCACGCTCGACCTCTACGATGCGCTGACGGTGGCCAGCATTGTGGAGCGCGAAGCCGTGGTGGACGACGAGCGTCCGATGATCGCCGGTGTTTACTTGAACCGGCTGGCCAAGGGCATGCGCTTGGAGGCCGATCCCACCGTGCAGTATGCCATGGGCTACCAGCCGGACACCGGACGTTGGTGGAAGTCGCCGGTGTCTTTGGACGAGTACAGTCAGGTCGACAGCCCCTACAACACCTACCTGCACACAGGGCTGCCGCCGGGGCCTATCGCCAACCCGCGGCTGGCCAGCATTCAGGCCGTGCTAAACCCTGCCCAGCACGACTATCTGTTCTTTGTGGCCGCCCCTGACCGCAGCGGCCGCCACGTGTTCAGCCGGACGTTCGAGGAGCACTTGGAGGCGGTGCGGCGATACCGTGGGCAGTAGGTCGGAGATGCCAAACGCCAGGTGGCGCCAGGCCAGCGATCGTTTGGCAGGTTAGAGGCGTTGCACCTGATTCGGCAAGGGCAACGTTGAGAGATCAGCGATGAAACCACGAAGGGTCACTTGCTTTAGCCTGGTGGCGGCTGCGTTAACCGCCGTGTTCGCGCTGGCTGCCTGTGCGCCGTCTAATCAACTGGGTGCGCGGCCTGCGGCCACGGCCATGGAATCGGTCGAGATCTACCTGCAGCGCTACCAGCCGGGCCCCACTCCGCGGCTGTTCCAGACCACCCGTCTCTATGACCGCCTCGGTGTGTTGATTGCCGAGCGCTGGGACGAGGGCCGACGCACGTGGGTTCCCTTGAGCCGCATTGCCAGGCCCCTGATCGACGCCACCATCGCCACCGAGGACGCCACCTTCTACTACAACTTGGGCGTAGACCCGGCGCGCATCGCCGGCGCGGCTTTGCAGAACGCTCAGCAGGGGCAGGTGGTCTCCGGCGCCAGCACGATTACCATGCAGCTCGCCCGCAATCTCTTCCTGGGCCCTGACGATCGCTACGACCAGAACATGGATCGCAAGATGCTGGAGGCAGGGCTGGCGCAGGAGCTGAACATGCTGTTTAGCAAGGATGAGATCCTGGAGATGTATCTCAACCTGCTGAACTACGGCAACCTGGCCTATGGCCCGGAGGCTGCCGCGCAGACCTACTTCGGCAAGTCCGCGGCCGATCTCACCCTGGCCGAGGCTACGCTGCTGGCCGGCATTCCGCAACAGCCGGCCAACCTCGATCCGTTCCGCCATTTCGACGCCGCCAAAGCCCGCCAGCGCGTTGTGCTCGATTTGATGGTGCGCCATCGCTTCTTGACGCCAGTGCAAGCCGACGCCGTCTATGCTGAACCACTTGCCCTGCAGACCGCCGCAGCCCAGCGCGCCAACCGCGCGCCGCACTTCGTCCAGTTCGTCGAGCAAAACCTGGCCCAACGGCTGGGATTGGATGATCTGCGCCGCAGCGGTCTGATCATCACCACAACGCTTGACCTGGAGATGCAGGAGCTGGCCCAGTCCATAGTAACCGAGAAAGTGGCCGAGCTACAGCCCAAGGTCGACCTGAGCAACGCCGCGCTGGTGGCGCTCAGACCAGGCAGCGGCGAGATTCTGGCCATGGTGGGCAGCGCCGACTTCACCAACACGGCCATTAGCGGCCAGGTCAACGTGACCACCAGCCCCCGCCAGCCCGGCAGTGCCATCAAGCCCGTGCTCTACGCCACGGCCTTCGACGATAACTTGATCAGCCCGGCCACCGTGCTTTGGGACACGCCCGTGACCTACACCGTCAGCGCAGGCAACGTCTACACCCCGCGCAACTACGACGAGACCTTCCACGGCCCGGTCACGGCCCGCACGGCCCTGGCCAACAGCTTCAACATCCCCGCCATCAAGCTGTTGGACGCGGTGGGCGTCGAGCGCATGTTAGAAAAGGCGCAGGCGATGGGGTTGCGCAGCCTGAACCGGGACGGAACCTGGTATGGCTTGAGCTTGACCCTGGGCGGCGGCGAAGTGACCTTGCTGGATCTGACCACCGCTTTTGCGACCCTCGCCAATCAAGGCACCTACGTCGAGCCGGAGCCCATCCTGGCCGTGGCCGATGCCCTGGGTCAGCCGCTGACCAACCTGCCGCGTGCGGCGCCGCGCCAGGCAGTCTCTCCGGCCGCGGCCTTCCTGGTGACGGACATCCTGAGCGACAACGTCGCGCGCACGCCGGCCTTTGGCGCCAACAGCCCCCTCAAGCTGAGCCAGCCGGCTGCCGCCAAGACCGGCACCACAAGCGATTGGCGCGACAACTGGACGGTCGGCTACACGCCCTATCTGGCGGCCGGCGTGTGGGCCGGCAACAGCGACGGCCGGCCGATGAAGAACACCACCGGCCTTACCGGCGCGGCGCCCATCTGGCATGATTTCATGGAAGGCGTGCTGGCCAATCCGGCGCTGCTGGCAACCCTGGGCGCTCCTGCCGACCCAGCCGCCTGGGCCTTCGTTCCGCCCACCGACATGGAGCGCCGCGCTGACTGCCCGCCCGGCGTTACCTGCCGCGAGGGCGGCGAGTATTTCAGCCGCCCCTGGCTGGAGGCCGCGGGTGAGCGAGGTCCCCTGGCCGACAGCGTGGTGCAGGCGCCCACGGCGCCGGTCTACATCGACCGTGGCGAGGGGGCGCAGTGGACCGCCTATTGTCAGGTGGAGCCGGCTGCGCTGCGGCCCTTGCTCAAGCTGCCCGGTCGCTTTGGCTTGCCGGCCGGCGTCGAGCAAGGCCCAACACCGGTCGTTGGCGATGGAGTAGCCATCACCCAAGAACAGCTCCATGCCATAGCCTGGAGCTTGCAGCATCCGGCGCCGGTCAATCTCGGGCCGTGCGATGCGCTGGGCGAGCTGGCCGCGCGCGCGCTGGCTCTGGCCAAACAGCCGCCGCTGACAGTGCTGGTCGACCTGGCCGCGGCGCTCGACCCCAACGCCGGCGGTGTCGCCGGAGCCGTGGCGGCGGTGCCGGTGGCTTCACCCTGGAGCGGCCCAGGCGGACCATACCGTTACAGCCTGGCCGAACCAATCACCCACCACAGCGAGTGTCCAGGCCAATACATCATGGGCCAGGTGCTGAACTACAGCGGAGCGCCGGCGGCGGGTGTGCACATCGTTTTGGTCGATCAATGGGGCAACCGCGCCCACGCTGTCAGCAAAGACGGCGCGTTGGACTACGGCAACTACGACTTTCCGCTCAACTTCTTCGCCAACCAATACACCCTCACCGTGGTGGACGAGGCCGGCAATCCCATCAGCGCGCCGGTGGTGGTCGATCACTTGCAAGGGGCTGCCGGCGACGCGCCGTGTCACCGGGTTGTGTGGCGGGGCGAGTAGCGAAACGGTCGCGCCTCAACCTGCTGGATCGAGCCGCCCGTTGCGCAGCGCGCAGCGGGCCTAGGTGCTGGGAACACGTTTTGCCAGGCCCTGGCGCGCCGTCGTGCTGTCGGCCTGGAGTTGCCAAATCCTGGCGCAGAGCTCAGGTCGCGCAACAGGGCGCAGGCTCGATCAGGAGGCCGGCTTGGACGAGCGGGGAGTTCTAGCCCAAGCGCGCAAAGCACCCGCAAGCGACCGCATAATCTGGTCAGATATTGAACATGACCTATGCAGAATATTGACAAAAGCGCATGACCCATGTATACTGCTCCCAGTTGTTTTCCTAACTCCTCGGTGCAGCGCACCCTGTCGCAGCCGTAGACGCACAACCATGGTAGCCCGGGCATTTGTGGACATAAGCGCGCTGTCGTCTGAGGATAAATCGCTGAGCACTCGACTAGACCGTGGACTAGACTGTGATGGAGACAGGCGATGGCAGTACAGATTCAACCATGGGAAAAGCGCTTGTTGGACCTGGCACAAGAGGCTCTGGAGAGCCACATGGCGGCGTTGCATCTGCGCAGCGATGACCGGGCGTTGGATGCCGCCTATGCACACTGCGAGACGATTACCAAGGAACACAGTCGCACCTTTTACATGGCATCAGGGCTGTTGCCTCTGCCCAAGCGCCGGGCAGCGCGCGCGCTGTATGCCTTCTGCCGGGTGAGCGACAACCTGGTCGATGCGCCCCACGCGCAGAACGATCCCCTGTTGAGCTTGCAGCAGTGGCGCGAGCGATCGTTAGGGTGGCAGGCGCCGGCGGACGACCCGGTGGCGTTGGCCTGGGCCGACGCCCGTGCCCGTTATCGCATTCCCTGGCGCTACGGTGAGCAGCTGATCGAGGGGGTCAAGTCGGACCTGACGAAGACGCGCTACGCCAATTTCGACGAGCTCGCTGAGTACTGCTATGGCGTGGCCTCGACCGTCGGTTTGATGGCCATGCACATCATCGGCTTTGCGGGTCCCCCGGCCATCCCCTACGCAGTGAAGCTGGGCGTGGCGCTGCAGCTGACCAACATCCTGCGCGATGTCGCCGAGGATTGGCGCTTTGGCCGGGTTTATCTGCCGCAAGATGAGCTGGCAGCTTTTGGGCTGGGGGAGGCGGACATCGCGGCCGGCCAGGTCACGGAGCGTTGGCGGCAGTTCATGCGTTTCCAGATCGAGCGCAACCGCCGTTTCTACGAGGAGGCGCTGCCGGGCATTGCCCTGCTAGACCGCGACGGGCGCTTCGCCATCATGGCGGCCGCGCAGCTTTACTGCGCCATTTTGGACGACATCGAAGCACACGACTATGACGTCTTCACGCGCCGCGCCCACCTTAGCACGTGGGGTAAGCTGCAGCGGTTGCCCGGTATCTGGCGTTTCTCGCAGCGTGTAGCAGCGCCTGTGGAGAGCTGATCGTGGCCGCTCCTGTCTCCTTCGCTGCGGCTTTCGCCGCGCCTGAGCATCAGTCGTTCTTGTGGCCGGCCGGGGAGCCGGCCGCGCTGCTGATTCACGGTTTTCCCGGCACGCCTGCCGAGATGCGTCCGCTGGCGCAGGCATTGCATCGCGCAGGCTGGACCGTGCGTGGTCTATTGCTGCCCGGCTTCGGCGCCGACATCGACAGCCTGCCCGAGCGTCGGCACAGCGAGTGGGTGGACGCCGCCGACCAGGCTCTCGCCGAGCTTCAGGCCCAGCACAGCCCCACATTGGTGGTGGGATTCTCGATGGGATCTGCTGTGTCCATGGCGGCAGCCGGTCGCCGGCCGCCGAGCGGCCTGGCGCTGATGGCGCCTTTCTGGAAGATGACCGGGCCTGTGTGGGCGGCCCTGCCGGTCATGCGCCATATCTTCCCGGTGATCCAGCCTTTTCGCGTGGTCAAGCTGGACTTCTCCGATCCCGAAGTGCGCAAGGGGATCGACAACTTCATGCCCGGCCTCGATCTGAGCGACCCGACGGTGCAACAGGCCGTGCGCGAGTTTCGCATGCCTATCCGCATCATCGAAGAGATACGTGCGCTGGGCAAGCTGGCCGGCGCGGCTGCCCCCACCTTACACGTGCCTACCCTTGTGCTGCAGGGCCACCAAGACCCGATCGTCCGCCCTCATTACACGCACGAATTGATCCGTCGCCTGCCCGGTCCGGTGCGTTATCGGGAGGTTGCGGCGGCGCACGACCTGCTGGACGCTTCTAAACCGGTTTGGCCGCAGATCGAACAAGCGATCGTGCGCTTTGGGGCCACACTCACCTAGCACACTGCCGGCTTTGCTCAGCGGCAAATGCGGCCACTGTCGCGCGCTCTTCCCAGATTGCGGCTGCGCTGTAACACAATTCAGGCAGATCGTGTACGATGTCGCAGTGGCTGAGGCCCGGTCCGGAGCCATGATCACCCCGGTTGTTGCACTTGAGGGGGACTTAGCCTGCGTCACATTTGGCGCCTCCTCAAGGTCATAGTTCCGGTCGCCATGGCCGGCCACTGCCAACGCCGGTGTTCACGTGCCGACCGGCCAGGGCCGCGGCGTTTGGTGACAATCGTAATTGTGTGAACTTGCGCAGTCGGTCAAAAGCGGCTAAAGTAGCATCATCCAGATGCAACCTTCAGGCGTTGGCCAGCGCCCGATTTCTGGCTCAAGAAAGGCATCCAAGATCTATGGCAAAAAACGTTGTTGTGATCGGCAGTGGCTTTGGCGGCCTCGCCGCCGCGATCCGGCTCCAGGCGGGGGGACACCACGTGACGTTGCTGGAGAAACGCGATAAACTCGGCGGTCGCGCTTACGTCTACGAGATCAACGGCTTCAAGTTCGACGGCGGCCCGACGGTGGTCACTGCGCCGTGGATGTTCGACGAACTCTGGCAACTGGCCGGCAAACGTCGCGCCGACTATGTCCCATTCGTGCAGCTCGACCCGTTCTATCGCATCTGGGACGAGCACGGTCGCTACCTGGATTACAACGCCGATCACGAGTTCATCCTCAAAGAGATCGACAAGTTCAACCCGGCTGACAAAGAGGGCTACTCCCGCTTCATCGACAGCACCAAAGCCATTTTCGAGACCGGCATGCCGCTGATCGAGACGCCCTTCTTGCACATCGGCGACATGCTGCGCGTGGCGCCCGATCTGATCCGCCTCCAGTCCTACCGCAGCGTCTACGGCTACGTGTCGAAGTACATCCAAGACGAGTTCCTGCGCCGCTGCTTTTCGTTCCATCCCCTCTTGATCGGCGGCAGTCCGCTGACCGCCTCTTCGCTGTACGTGCTGATTCATTACCTGGAGCGCGAGTGGGGCATCCACTACGCCATAGGCGGCACGGGCGCCATTGTGGCCGGCATGGGACGTCTGTTCGACGAGCTGGGCGGTGTGACGCGCCTCAACAGCGAGGTAGCCGAGATCACGATCGACGAGCGGGCGCGGCGTGCAACCGGCGTGCGTCTGCGCAGCGGCGAGACGTTGCCGGCGGACGTAGTGGTATCCAACGCCGACGTAGCCTTCACCTATCTGAATATGATCCCCGCTCGCTATCGTCGCGTCAACAGCGACGGTTGGGTGAAACGCAAGAAGTACAGCATGTCGCTGTTCGTGATCTACTTCGGCACCAAGCGTCGCTACAACGATGGCCGGTTGGCGCACCACAACATCATCTTGAGCGAGGACTACAAGGGCTTGCTGAAGCGGATCTTTGCCAACAGCTACCTGCCCGAGGACTTCTCGCTCTACCTGCACATGCCCACCCTCACCGATCCTTCGCTGGCGCCGCCCGGCCATGAGGCGTTCTACGTGCTTTCGCCCGTGCCGCACCTGCAGGCCAACATCGACTGGACGGTGCAGGCCAAGCCCTATCGCGATGCGATCATGCAGTTCCTGGAGGCGAACTACCTGCCCGATTTGCAAGCGAACATCGTCGCCGAGCACTACATCGATCCGTTGCACTTCCAGAACGACCTGAACAGCTACCTGGGCTCGGCCTTCTCGGTCCAGCCCACGCTGTTGCAGTCGGCCTGGTTCCGGCCGCACAACCGCTCCGAGGACTTCGAGAACCTCTACTTCGTCGGCGCAGGCACCCACCCCGGCGCCGGTTTGCCGGGCGTGCTGGCCTCCGGCAAAATCGCCGCCGACCTGATCGGCAGCTAGTGCTCTGTTAAGATAATCTCCTGTGTGGCGCCACACGTTGTGGCAAAATCAGCCAGATTCAGATACATCCAAGGATTGGAAAACATGGAGAAGATCGTGAAAAGCAACGAAGAATGGCGACGTCAATTGACCCCCGAACAGTACCACATTCTGCGCGAGAAGGGAACCGAGCGACCTTTCACGGGCCAGTATTACAAGAACAAAGCTGCCGGCCTTTACCTGTGCGCGGCCTGTGGTCAGGAGCTGTTTAGCTCTGAGACGAAGTACGAGTCGGGCTCTGGTTGGCCCAGCTATTGGGAGCCGGTCAGCCCCGACGCCGTGGAAACGAAGCGCGACCTGAGCCACTTCATGATCCGCACCGAGGTGGTGTGCAGCCGCTGCGGCGGGCACTTGGGCCACGTGTTCGACGACGGCCCGCAGCCCACCGGCCTGCGCTACTGCATCAACTCGGCAGCGTTGCAGTTTCGACCGGCTGAGCCCGGCCACTGAGCACATGTCTGGACCGGCCTCCTGACCGCGCCCGCGGAAGTCATCCATGACCGCGCCTGAGATGCTCGTCGTTAGCCATCTGACCGTGAGCTATCGCCGCGGGCGCGACCAAGCGCCGGCGACCGTTGTGCCCGCGTTGCGCGACGTGTCGTTGACCGCACCGCGGGGCGCGGTCTGTGTGATTCTGGGCGAGGATGGCGCAGGCAAGACGACCCTGGCCAAGGTACTGGCGGGGGCGATCCCGGCCGGCCGCTATGTCGGACAGATGTGGCTGGACGGCCAGCCCTATGCCCCGCGGTCGTTGACGGAAGCGGTACGCCGTGGGGTATCCGTGGTGCCACGACCGGTCTCGCTCTTCAGCCACATGAGTGTGGCCGAGAACGCGATGATCGCCAGTTGGCGCCGCGGCCGGGGGATGCTGACGCTGCGGCGACGGCTCGAAGACCTGGCGGCCGAGGTGCTAGCGCATTGGGGGGTGGAAATCGACCTCGCCGCGCCGGTAGCAGAGTTGACGCCCTTGCAGCAACGCCAGCTCATGATTGTCCGGGCCTTGGGCGCGGCCCCGCGCGTGCTCATTTTGGACGAGCCGTTGGCCATGATCACCGGTGAGCACGCCGCCAGCCGACTGCTGTACACCGTGCACCGCATCGCTGCCGAGGGGATCACCTGCCTCTATTTGGCGCGGCGGCCGGTGGAGGCCGCACGCATCGCCACGCAGGTGACCGTCCTGTGCGACGGCGCAGTGGCGGGCGCTTGGGCAGGCCCGCCGTTCGACGAGCGCGCCTTGCAGGCGGCGATGGCCAGCCATCACGCAGCGGACCAGTGGGCGGACACCCGACCCGATTGGAACGTGCCCGGCCGTGATGATTTTGGCGAAAACGGAGGACAGTTAGGAGGTTGGCGGGTGCCGTTCGGACGCTGGTTTCGACCGTCCGGCTAAACGGTATCAATGGGCGTCAACGGTGGGCCAGATAGGTCCAGAAGTGCTGCAAGCCGGGGAAGATGTAGAGCAGCGGCACCAGCGCGTAGACCGCCAGGCTGAAGCGGGGGTCGATCAAGCCGACCAGGATGGCGACCAGGTAGCAGGCGGGCGCCAGCAGGCTGCGCTGTTTGCCCAAGCGGACGGCCGCGCGCGGGATGTCCGGATCGACCAGGCGACAGTTGCGGGTGGCGTAGCTCCAATGCAGGAAGAGCGCTACGCCGATCAACAGCAAGTTGACGCCATACCAGACCTCGACCAGGAGCGCGTCCGGATAGCGCGCTACCAGACCGGTGGAAAACGGCACTATGCCGGCCAGGCCAAAGAAGAGGATGTTGAGCCAGTGCAAGTTTTGGTCGGCGCGGCGGATGAAGTTGAACTGATTGCGGTGGCCGATCCAGTAGATGCCCAGCAGCACGAAGCTGATCAGGTAGCCCTCCAGGTTCGGGAGCAGCTCTAGCAGCGCAGCCGGCAGTTGTTCACGGGGCACCTCGGGCACCCGGATGTCGAACACCAGCAGAGTCATGATGATGGCAAAGACGCCATCGGCGAGCGCTTCGACGCGGTGCGTGCTCATCTGGCCGACCGGGTCGGCGCGTCGAGGCGGCGCCGTGTTCGGCGTTTCTGGGGATGGGTTGTCGGTGGTGTCAGGAGACATGCGGTCCATGAGGCATCTCCCCTTCGGACTGCTGCGTCAAGTCGAGGGCGATGGGAATCACGCAGGCCACGGCTGCAACAGCCATGACAAGCGACGGCGGTAAGCTGGCGCCCAGCAATGTCACACCGCCGATCACCGCGGCCGCGCCAAAGCGCCAGACCGCGCGCGTGCGCGGCGGCCGGGTGGCATGGCTGCGCGTCGTCACCAGGTCGATCAACATGCCGAAGATCAGGTAGAGCGCCAGCGCGCCCCCAAGCAACAGGCGATACTTCTCTGGCAGCGCTTCCCCGCCCGGCAGAAAGATGACCTTTTTGACGGCAACGCCAAAGGCGGTCAATCCGATGGCCAGCGGCAGGTGCGAGTAGATCCAGACATAGGGCGCGCGGCCGGTGGCTTTGACCGGCGAGCCGGCTACGTCGTCGAAGTACAGCCACCACACGCTGCCGGCGATCACGATGCCCAACGCGCCCAGGACGAGCGCCGAAAAGGTGAGCGGCGCATTGGGCGCGCTGCTGACTACCTTGACGAAGGCCTCCCCCATGACGATGATGGTGAACAGGCCATAACGCTCGGCCATGTGCGGCACATCGGGGGGCAGCAGGGCATTGAGCCGTCGCGAGCTGAGCGGCACGGCGAAGTCGGTTGCCATGCCCAGGGCCCACAGCGCATAGCGCGCCGGCGGCGGCACGAAGGCCGAGATCAGCCAAACGGCTGCGGCCAGTGTGAAGCCGATCGCATAGCGCCGGGTCAAGGGCCGCGCGGCCGGTACGTGACGGTATGCCCGCCAATAGAGCAAGATCAGGATGGCGCGGATGCCGACGTAGGCCAGCGTGAACTGCCGGCCAAGCTCGC
The DNA here is from genome assembly GCA_034432445.1 of Anaerolineales bacterium. Lineage (GTDB taxonomy): Bacteria > Chloroflexota > Anaerolineae > JAAEKA01 > JAAEKA01 > JANWYQ01. The sequence continues at coordinate 9,579 of DAOUBX010000273.1, read as the reverse complement.
CGAACGCTCCTTGGGCGCTCATGGCCATCACCGCGATAAAGCCGATCTGAACGAAGATCAACAGCCGGTGCACCAGGTCGTCCACAATGAAGCGGTTGACGTAAAACGTGATGCCGGTCCACGACCACCAGATGGGAATAAAAAGAGCTACGAAGCGAAGGAAGCCGCCCCAAGAGACCTCGTTGCTCAACGTGTTGCCGAGCTGGATGATGGCGGCCACGTACACCAGGTCGTAGAACAGCTCCAGCCAGGTGACTTTGCGCTCGTGTTCGCCCGCGTGGGCTGTGTGTAAAGTCGGGGAAAGCCAACGTACACTCGCCATACTGCGCCTTTCTGCCAACAGCTCTTTGCGCTGAAGGTGCGTGATCATGTTGCGACGACTGCAGTTGCGGCGTGACGCCTGGACGACTGAAGTCGTCACTACGAAGGTTGTCACCCGCAGGGGCATGGTGCCGACCGCAGGGGGAGTCTTGGCGGCAGCTGGCTCTTGGCGTCAAGCCCGGCTGAAGCCTAGACTCCGAGCCATGGCCACTAGCCTGTTGTCGGCAGCTGCGCCAGTGCTTCTTGCAAGAGCTGCTCGTTGCGCAGCTTGCCGTTGGTGCGCAGCGCGTTGGCCGAGGCCGTGAAGTAGGTGTGGGAACGCAGGAACTCGATCTGGCCCTGGAGCCACTCGACATCGCTCAGCACCTGGCCATAGGCGGCCATCTCGGCGCGCAGGTCCAGATTGCGCAGCATGAACTCGTCGCAGCCGAGCAGGTCCAGGTCGGCGTCAGCCAGGACTTGCTCCAGCAGGTTGTGCGGCGACTGGGGTAGCCGCGTGGCCATGATCATGCCTTGAATGACAGCAATCTGCTCAACGCCGTAGCCGAACCTTGGCAACGCCTGGGCTGCTAGGTCGGCGCCGATGACTTCGTGGTTGGCGCCTTGCACAACGAAGCCGATGTCGTGGAACCAGGCGGCTGTGCGCACCAGCAGCAAGGCCTCGCCCCTGATGCCTTCCATGGTTGCCAGCCGTTGCGCGGCCGGCACCACCTCATCACGTGTGTGTGCCAGGTTGTGATACACTCGTTGCGCAGGCAGACTGCTTTGCAACAGCTCCACCACGTACTGCCGGGCTTGCTCGAAATCTGGATAATGCAATGGAACCGTTTCCTTCCATCCTTGGGGTGCCGTCGCTCATGACTCTGCTGAGCGGTTACGAAGGGCCTGCGCCTTCTTTTGCAGACGTTGGAAATAGTCGGTGTCGGTGATGGCCGCCACTTGCTGCGACTTCTTGGCTTCGTCGATCTCGATGCGCAGCTCGGCCACCTGGCGTTTCAGGCTCTCCTCACGGGCGTAGACCTCGCGCACCATGCGCTGGAAGACGCGCGCCAGTTGGCCCAGCGCATCGGCGCGCTGCGCCACATCGTCCAGAGCCTCGGGGACGTAGATGCCTGCTTCGACGGCCGCAGCCGCAGCCGTGACCTTGGCAAACTGCTGCATGTAGAGGAAGTCCTCTTTCATGTCGGACACACGGGCGCGCACCCGCTCGCACAGGATCTGGATAATGCCTTCGGTGATGGCAGGGGACTGCATCATGATCTGGTGCAGATCCGCTTGGCGCAGCTGGTACAGCCGCGTGTGCTCCATGCTCGTCACCGAGGCGCTGCGCGGCTCCGGGTCCAGCGCGGCCATCTCGCCGAACACATCGCGCGCGTGCAGGGTGGCGATGGTCATGTCGCCGTCGTGCACCCGCACCGAGCCGGTGACGACGATGTACATCGAGGTGCCCAGGTCACCTTTGGCGAAGATCAGGTCGCCAGCCTTGGCTTCGACCTCTTCCAACATGTCGGCCACCTGGGCGAGAATTGGCTGCGGGGTGTTGGCGAAGATGCTGACCGCGCGCAGGACATTGATCTTGTCGACAGCGAGGGCAGAGCCCAAAGTTGTTGGCGTGTGCGGTGTCGTGCTGGTCAAAGGAAATGCTCCTAGTGCAGTAACTGCTCAGGTGCCGGGCATTTGTAGGCGATCTGCGACCTAGGTTGGCTTCGCAGACACGTTTGCAAACCAGAATCCAAATGCCCGGCACCTATGGCTGAGTAGTCACCTAGTGCATTGCTAGGTCGATGGCTTCGTCGAGGGAGAGCGCGCGGCCAGAGCTTTCGACAAGGCTGGCTGCCTCTGCGCCCACCTGCGCCCGTGCAGGTGCCAGCCGTTCTTGCAGACGTGCAGCTTCAGCCGGCGGCAGCGCCGCGCCCAGCGACGCGCGCAGCCCGGCAGCCGCACCCACCAGCCGCAGGCCGCGCGTGGGATCGTTCTGGGCCGCTGCTAGGCAGCCCAAGGCGTCGAGGAGATAGGCCAGGGCCAGCCTGTCACCCAGCTCGCGGTTGATCGCCAGACTCTCGCCGAAGTAGCGCCGGGCCATCTCGTGATCGCCTTCTTCCAGGGCCACGTCGCCCAAGCCGGTGAGCGAGTTGGCGATCGCCCAGCGATCACCAACCTGCCGCCAGATGGCCAGGGCCTGCTCCAGGCGGGCGCGCGCTTCCGCCAGGTCGCCGCCGGTGAGAGCCAGATTACCCAGGTTGTTCAGCGACATGCCGATGGCCCAGCGATTGCCCAACTGGCGGCGGATGGCCAGCGCCTGCTCGTGCAGCGCGCGCGCTGTGGTGAAGTCCTGGCGAAAACGGGCAACGATGGCCATGTTGTTCAGCAGGTTGGCAATGTTGAACTGATCGTTGAGTTCCCGGCGGATCGCCAGGCTGCCTTGATAGGTTTGCAGCGAGCCCTGGTAGTCCCCTTGGCGGGCCAAGAGTGTGCCCTCATGTTGCAAGATCTGAGCGACGCCGGCCGGCTGATGGCTGGCTTCGAAGCCGGCGCGGGCGCGCTCCAGCCACTGGAGGGCCTCTGCGTACTGACCTTGCTTGGTAAGCAGCTCGCCGATTTCTGTTTCACACCAGGCGACAGTCGAGGCGTCACCTTGCTGGCTGGCCAGCGCCAGCGCCTGCTCATAGCTGGCCCGCGCCTCTTGCCAGCGCCCGACCAACTCGTAAACCTCGCCCAGGTCCAGCAAGATCTGCGGCAGCTCCTGTGGCGAGAGCAAGGGCAGGGCGCGATTGAAGTAGTCAATGGCCGCGGCGTTGGCGTAAACGCGTTGGGCGCGACGCGCCGCTTTGACCAGATACTCGCGCTTCTTGGCCTGGTCGTTCCCCAGTGCATAGTGGTACGCCAGCTGATCGAGGCGCTGCTCAAGCCGGTCGGCTGCTGTCGCCTCGATGTAGTTGCCAAACCGCTCGTGCAACATCGAGCGGGTCGCGTAAGGCAGGCTGTCGTAGGCCACCTCGTGGGTCAGCGCATGGCTGAAGGAATAGGTCAAGTCCGGCTCGGGCAGTTCAGCGTGCACAAGCACAGCCTGCTCAAGCGCATTCAGGTTCGCTCTAACCTGCTCGGATGTGCCGAGCGACGGATAGAAGCCCCAGAGCGCCGGCGCTTCGAAGTTGCGACCGACGATGCTGGCAACCTTGAGGGTTATCTTCTGCTCCTCCTGCAACTGGTCGATACGGCTCAAAATCAAGCTATGCAGGCTGGAAGGCAGTTCGCTTCGGGCGAGGGCTTGTAGTTCTGCCTCGGTGCGGCCCTGGTTCTTGACGAAGTTGAGCAGCTCCTCGATGAAGAAAGGATTGCCGCCCGAACGCTCGATGATGCGCTGCGCCAGATCAGGCGCCATGGCCACCTCGCGGCCGAAGACGTGTTTCAGTTTTGCCGCCAGCAATTGCTGTGCCTCTGCCGGGCTGAGATCGTGGAGTTGAACGGGTGTAAAGCGCGACAGGCTGTGATCACGCAGCGCGCTCAGGTGAGGCAGCGTGGGGGGGCGATAGGCGAGCAACAGCAGCACCGGCATGGCCTCAATGGCCTGCGCCATCACTTGCACCAATCCGAAGGACAGGGGGTCCATCCACTGGCTATCGTCGAGGACTAGCAGCACCGGCGCGTGGCGGCTGCGGCCGCGCAGGCAATCGACCAGCAGCGCTTCCAGCGACGCCTTGCGCAGCTTGCTGTCGAAGCTGGCGGTTAACTCGTTGTCGGGAATCGACAGGTTGAGCACATCAGCCAGCAAAGGCAAGCGTTGCGGCAAGTTCTCGTCGATCGCCGCCAGTTGCGTTTCGATCGCCTTCAGCTGTCTGGCGGTCGTCCATGCGGCGTCCAGCCCAAAGAAGTCCCACCACAGGTCGCGCCAGGCGTGATAGCTGGTGTTGATGCCATAGGAGGAGCTCTCCCCGCGGTAGCACTGCCAACGCTGCCCGGCCAGCCTGTGGCGCACCTCCGTGGCCAGCCGCGATTTGCCCACACCTGCGTCCGCGCTAATGCCCACGACTCGGCCGCTGCCGCCCGCCGCCTGCTGCGCGCTGTCGAGGATGTGCTGGAGCTCCGCCTCGCGGCCGACCATGGGCAGCAAGTGCGCGGCATCGTGCATGGGCGATGCCGCGCGCGCTTGCGCTGCCAGCAACTCGTAGATCCTGATCGGCTCGCTGCGGCCCTTGAATTGCCTGGGTGGGAGCGGCCGCCAGCGATAGGCGTCAAAGACGATGTCGTAGCTATCTTGGCCGACGAGAATCTGGCCAGGAGTGGCGGCTTGCATGAGCCGCGCCGCCAGGTTGGTCGAGTCCCCCAACACACCGTAGGTGCGCTGGCTGACCGCGCCGTAAGCGCCTGTGCGTGTGCGGCCACACGTAATGCCCATCTTGACCCAGCGGATGAAAGGCAGGTCTGTGGGCAACTGCCGCAGATCGAGCGCTGCCGAGGCGGCGCGGAAGTCGTCATCTTCGTGGGCCGTCGGCGCGCCGAACACTGCATACAGGTAGCTGCCCTTGTCGCCGAAGGTCAGTTGGATCAAGGTGCCATCGTAGCGCGCCAGGATCTCCTGCACACTGCGGATGAAGGCGTCGAGCTTGGCGCCGGCCTGATCGTCGGCGTCGAAGTCGATGCCGGCGAAGGCCAAGAAGAGGGCGACGGTGGGGCGCAACTCGGCGACGAACTCGCCCAGGCCGCGGCGCAGGCGCTCGTACACGGGGGGCAGCAGCCAGGGCCTGACCAGCTCCTCGCTCAGCATGGCCTCCGTGAGGGGGGGCCACGGCGCCGGCCGGACCGGGCTCAGCAACCCGCTGACAACCGCAAAGTACAGGCCCCTCTCATCAGCTGCGCGCCAGTCGGCCACGCGAACGGCCTGCTTCAGCTCGCTGCATGTGGCTTCGTCGAGGACGACCTCGTTGGCCAACGCATGCTTTTCGACTTGCGCCAGCACGTCCAGCGTGCGCCCGGCCAGCGCATCGATCACCCCATAGCGTGGATCGCCGACGACAAAGCGCCGCGCAGGGCCGGACGTGACCGCAACCTTCATCGTGAGGCGTATGGCCTGGCCCGACGGCAGGGCGATGCTGGCCAGCGGCTGCATGGCGGCTTGCATGGCCAATCCTGCAGCTGTCGCCCGATCGCCCCGGTCGTCGTCGAACCAACACGTGATGGCGTCACCGGAGAAGCCAACCACGCTGCCGCCGTAGCGGTGCAACTCCGCAATGATCGCGTCGTAGACCGTGTTCAGATGCTGGGTGATCTCTTCGCTGCCGCGACGCGGGCCGAGCTCACGCGCTAACGCTTCGGTCAACGGCGTGAAGCCGGAGATATCGGCGAACAGCGCTGCGCCCAGCACCCGGTCGGGCAGAGTCCGCCCTGTGGCCAACGCCACACGGCGATCCATGGGAATGTAGACGCTCGGCCCTTCCGCCGCCGCTGCGGCGCGGGAGGCGTAGTTCTCGGTCATGGCAGGAACTGTCATCTCCTTGGCCGGTGCGCGCTAGGCCGAACGTCGCTGCGCGCTCCGCCGGCGGCCGCCGACGAGCAGAGCTACCAGCAGCCCTGCCGGCAAGAGCAGCCAGGCCAGGCTGCCGAGGTCGTCGTGGCTGCTGTCGGCCACGAACTGACTGATCCTGATCGCTGTCGGCGTCTGCACCAAGATCGCGACCGGCTCGCTGGGCGGCGAGGTGAAGTAGCCGCCGACCACGCGCACGGTCACCGTGTAGGGGCCGGCGGGCAACCCGCCAATGGTCGCCTGCGACGCGCCGCTGGCGTCCACCGGGCCGTTGACCACAGCTGCGACCTGGTCGGCCGCATCGCGCACAACGTACTCCACCGTGGCAAGGGTGAGGTCGCCGGGCATGCCATCGTCTTCCTGCGCGACCAAGGCCGAGCCGTCGAAAGCCACGTTTTCCACCAGGAACTGCGGGCCGGTGTAGGTGGCCGTCGCGTTTTCGGGCGTCTGGATGAGTGTGCCTACCCCGGTGGAAGGAAGATAGCGGCTGTCGCTCAAGGTGACAGTCGCGCCGCCGCCGACCGGAATCGTGCCCAGGAAGTAGGCGGTCACCGGGTAGTTGCCGCTTGGCAGGTTGACAGGGCCGCCCGGCGCGCGGCCGGCGAAGTCGGTGACGTTGGTCGAGGTCGCCGAGAGCGCCTTGGCCGGGGTGCCTACCACGAAGAACACGGTTCTGTCCGGCAAGCGATGATCGGCCCCGGCAGTCAGCGTTGCCTGTAAGTTGGTGTCATCGCTGTATTGTCCGCTGGCCGGATCAGGACCCAGGGTGAGCGACGTGGTCTGCTTGTTGATGGTGAAGATCAACGACGCACTGGAGCCTTGGAACTGGGCGTTGCCGGCAAAGGTAGCCTGCAGGACGTCCGGGCCGACCAGGCCGATCAACGGCATCACGACCGTGGCGACGCCGTTGGCGTTCGTCACGACCTGGCGACGCAGCGAGCCAAAGCTGAACTCGATGACTTGACCACCAAGGGAAGCATCTACCGAGGTCCCCGAGTTCCCCGCGGAAACTACAGCTTCCGGCGCACGTGCAGCGGCCGCTGCTGTGCTCTGCAATTGGGCAGTGAAGGTGACAGACGTGCCATAGGGGCCGCTGGTGGGCGGGTTGATCAGGGTCAGGCTGGTCGGTTGGGCGACGTCTGGCGTCTGTACCGGCTCGATGCCCGGAACGAAGTAGTCGCCGAAGTTAGTCACCAGCGTCACCAGGCCCACGCCGTTGACCGCCTGGACGATGAAGCGCACGTCCTCCCACAGTTGGCCGGGCGGCAAGGTGAGTGTGCCGCGCCACAGGGTGGAGTCGGCGGGGTCCTGGACCAGGTCGAGCGACTGCCAGGCGCCGTAGAAGGGACCGCTGGCGCCGGTGTAAGTCACCCACACTTCCTGCACGCCGACGGTCGGATCGCTGGTCACGCGGATCTCGAACGTGACGTCGGTGCCTGCGCTCTGCTGGCTGTCGCCTACTGGCACCCCCAGCGCACTGGTGACTGTCTCGGTGAGCGAGCGTACCTGCACAATCTGGGGTGGCGCCGCGAGCGCGGGCACGTTGCCGGGCGGGTACTCGGCGACGTTGGCGCTGTAGAAGAGGCGGAAGCCCATCGCGCTGTACCGGCGCAGCGTCCCTTCCACGTCCACCAGGTTGTTGGCCTTGAACTGCGCCGGCATGACGATCAGCTTGGTGATGCCGGCGCCAGGCTTGGCCAGCGCGTCGAAGTAGTTGGCGTCCCAGGCGCGGATCGGATAAAAGGCCTGGCCGCGGAAGGGGAAGTGGATGCCGCGGATCTCGGTAGCCGGCGCGCTGGTCAACGGCGTGATGTTCGTCATGTCGCTGTAGCTGCCGCTGCGGAAGCCGATGCCGCGCAGGGCGTTGCCGGCGACAGTGACGTTGCGTACCTCGAGCGGCAACACCGGTTCGACCGGGTTGAGCGCTACACCGCTGCCGCCCTCGACATAGGTGGCGACGACGCTCGGTGTTAAGTTGGTCGTATTCACCAACGTGCGTGTTTTGGTGGTGAGCGCCGGCGTAATCGTCAGATCGGCCGCCCGGAGGCCGAGCGTGAGGCCGGGATCAACGCTGTAGCTGAACAAGCTGCCGACCACCGGCGGGTTGCTGGGCGGTGTGGTGCGGCCGAAGGGCAGATTGACGCGGAGCATGGGCAGGCCGAACAGCGTCGCCTGCAGCACCGACTTCTCGTGGATGCCGCGCATGCGCGGCGTATTGGCCAGGTAGGTCTGTTTGGCGTCCACCAGCGCTTTGCCCAGCGCCACCGGGCCGGAGCCGTAACGCAGCTGTTTGGCGAACTCTAGGTACAGCCGTTCGCTGTACTCGATGAAGTCCGTGTCGCCGTATTGGTAGCCTGTGCCGGCGATCAGCGTGGCGCCCTTGCGGGCGAAGGTCTGCGCCCAGTCGGGTTCACGCGTCACCAGAGGGACGCCGTCGCTGTTGACGATGTTGTAACCGGAGTGGCAGCCCACGCTGAAAATGACGGCGTTGCGCATGTCAACCGTCGAGGCTAAGACATCCTCGGTGACCATGCGAGTGGTGTAGTCGGCCGCCAGGGCGCTGGCGGCGCTGAAATGGCCGGCCAGAAAGGCCAGATCGTGTCGACTGCCGAGGAATTGCTCCTTGAGCTGTTGGCCTGTCCAGGCCAGGGGATCTTGCGGCGCCTGGTCGCGCGGCGCAATGAGCGTGCTGGCCGGCTGGCCGATGCCGCTTTCCAGCTCCGCCTGAACCGCCTCGGCGGCGTCCGTCAGAAAGTCGTAGCCGCTGACGAAGGCGGTCGTTGGCGTGGGCACCACGCCGTCGGGGGTTGCCAGGTAGGCGTCAAGTTGCGCCATGATGTCGGCGGGCGTTTCTACCAGCCGGCCCACGGCCAGGTCGGGTACGGGGATCGTATGGTTCTTGAAGGAGATTTCGATGGCCGCGCCGTAGGGGTCCTGGGTGAGCACGTAGCCCAGCCGCAAGCTGGCCTGGGAGTGTGTCTCGTTGAACACCGGCGGGATGTAGTTGATCTCGCTGGCCAGCGACGCTTGATCGGGGGTGCGGAAGAACGGAATGGCGTCGTCGTTCCCGACGATCACCACGTATTCCAGCGGATTGACCGCGCCATAGCGCTGGATGACCCGCTTGACCGCGTCGGCGACGAGATTCTTGGCCTGCGGGCAATCGACTTTTTGATCGGCCTGTGCATTGGCCAGCGCCACGCGAGCATCTAGACCCACGTTGACGACCACGCCGCGAACCTCCGGCCGCGCCGCGAGCTCGTTCAGCTTGGCCAGCAGGGCCGCCACCTCGTCGTCGTCGCCCTCGAGGCGCGCCGGATCGACCACGATGATGGTGCGGTAGCTGTTGGCTGCGGCGGTCAGGCTGGTGGGCACGAGGGTGGTGTCCAGGTTCTGGCATAGCCCAAGCTCGATGCCGACTTTGAGAGTGAAGGGAGCCCCCAGGCTGTAGACGCCGTTGCGCCCTCGCACGCGCACGTAGAAATCGCCGGTTGCGGTCCAGGTGTTGACAACCGCGCGCTCGTCCGCCGTTCCCGCGCGCGAGGAGAAGGCGATGATGCTGCGGTTTTGGGCGCTGGCGTAGGCTTGCGGGTCGGGAATCGCCGCGTTGGGATCGAAGCTGTCGGGATCGAAAGCGTTGGGGTCATGCTCGTCGGGGGCGAACATGTCGGGGGCAAACATGTCGGGCGCGAACATGTCGGGGGCAAACATGTCGGGCGCGAACATGTCGGGGGCGA
>DAOUBX010000272.1:0-34362 GCA_034432445.1 Anaerolineales bacterium | reverse complement strand
AATGTAGCCCACGCTGCGGGCGCGCTCAACTCAGCGGGATGGGGCGTAACCGCCCCGCAGATACGAGTAGGCGCGACCGGTGGTGCAAAGGGTGTCGATCATGGCGGCATGATAACATGGTCAGGGAGCGCTGTCAAATGGCCAGCGAGGAATCTCGGTAAATCGGCAAAGAGCTAGCTGTCCTGGAAATCAGCAACCTTCGTAGTGGCGACTTTAGTCGCTCTGCTGCGCCGGGATGACTAAAGTCGTCACTACGAAGGGCCACGGGACCTTGGCTGCTCTCTCAGCCCGGCGGCGCGTATTGGCAGCGCGGCCGTCCGAGCTTCTGGTTGAAGTAGAGGCACAGCTCCACGAAAGCGTTGCGCAGGCGCAGCTCGTCGATCTGGCTGGGGTCCATGATCGACCAGTAGTACTGTTCGTCGTTGGGTGTCCAGTCCAGGTCGGGCATGTAGATCACGCTCATTAGCGCGATCCACGGCTTCCAGTTGCGCTCGGCGTACTCGTAGGCGCGGCGAATGTAGTCCGCCTTGACGGCCTCGTCGATGCCCGCGCCGGCGCCGTGCCAGTAGTAGGGGCTGCCCGGCCGGTTGTCGGTGGTCCAGCCGAACTCCAGCACCACCACGCGCTTATTGGCATCGCCGTTCTGAACCATGATCTGGCGGATGTCCTCGATACGGCGGAAGGCGAAGAAGCGCTCGCCGCCGTAGCGCGCCTTGTCGGCGGCTGTCTCGTCAGGTGAGACCTCGGGCGCGGCAGCAAAGCCGGCCCCGTGCACGCCCAGCATGTCGAAGTAGCCGGTTGAGTTGCCGCCCATAGCGCGGTACATCTCGCGATAGAACTGGTCGTCCGGCTTGGCGATGTCGCAGCAGGTGCCGGTAGGTGCCATGCCGGCGGTGATGACCAGAGCGTTGGGGTCGGCCGCTTTGATCGCTCGGTAGGCGGCTTGCAGCATGCGCGTGTACTCGGCGGCGTTGGGGGGGCGGTTACCCCACTCACGCGCCAGGTTGGGCTCGTTCCAAATCTGATAGGCATGGATGCGGCCGCGGTAGCGGGTGGCCAGCGCGGTCAGGAACTCGGTGTAGGCCTGGATGTTGCCCGGCGGCGGCCCGGCCCAGCCCGGCTCGCGGTCGACGCGCGCCAGTAGCTTCAGGCCGTGGTCGGCCACCTGTTGCACGATGCGATCGGGGATGCTCCAGTCGTACTGGCCGCGCCCCGCCCCCTCGATGTCCTTCCAGGCAAACCACTGCTTCACCCAACGAAAGCCGGCGTTCTTCATCAGGGTCAGATCGCGGTCGGCGATCTCCCCGCGCCACCACAGGAAAGCCTGCGCGCCGTAGTCCGGAGAGGTCATGATGCCGGTGTTGACGGACGGCGCAGGCGGTGGGTTGCCGGCCGTCTGTGGCGTGGGCGTGGGCGGTTCGGGCGTCGGCGTGTCGGCCGGCGCTTCGGTTGGCGCCTCGGTGGGCGGGAGAGGGGTATCGGTCGGCGGCGCAGGTGTATCCGTCGGCGGCGCCGGGGTGTCGGTCGGCGGCGCGGGCGTGGCGGTGGGCGGCTCTGTCGCCAGCACCACAGGCGTCGGTGTCTTGGTCGGCGTGGGCGTGGCTGCCGGCGTCGCCGGCCCGCACGCAGTGATCAACAACGCTGCAATCAGCAGCCAAGCGATTCGTTTCGACATACTCATTCCGTTTCCAATAGGTATCACAGGTGCAACTATTCAGCCCTAGGTGCCCGGCACCTGAATAGTTACTCACAGGTTACTTCGGCATCCCTTGCAGCGCGCCGTAGGCGGGCCGCCCCAGGATGCCCCACTGCGCCAGCTCCGTGCCAGGACTGGTCACACCGTAGTTGAGGTTCCAGAGGAAGGCCGGGCCGATGTAGCCCAGACCTTTCATGATCTGGTAGGCGCGCACAGTCCACTGCGCCTGCTCGTCCAGCGTGTTGTCGTTGGCGTACTCGTAGCCGGGCGCGCCGGTCCAGCCGCTGGCCCAGCCGAACTCGGTAGGCCAGATGCGCTTATTGCCGTCGCCGTACTTGACCATGATGCGATGGTAGCCCTCTAGGGTGGAAAGGAAGCTCCAAGAGTGGTGAGGGCTGTCGCAAGGGCCGGTGAACAGCGAGCCTTGCTGGCGGATGAAGTTGCACGCTTCCTGGCCGCCGCGCACATCCGGCGCAACGTTGAACCCGCTGGGGTGCGCGCCGATGGCGTCGGCGTAGCTGCGCAGACCGGCCTGGTACATACGCTCCAGGTAGGTGAAATCGTCAATTGCCCACGGCTGGGGTGCGCCCGTGGGCGTCAGCGCGCCGCTGACCACAATCATCTGCCGGCAGGCGTTCTTGATCGCGCCGTAGGCTGCAGCCAGCAGCCGCACATAGCGCGCCGGATCGAGCGGCTCGTTGCCCCACTCGTAGTGTAGGTTCTGCTCGTTCCATACCTCGATGGCCTGCACGCGGCCGCAGTAGCGGCTGGCGAACTCGCCCACGAAGCTAGCATATGTCCCAGGGTCGGCCGGCGGGCCCTCGACGCCGAAGTCCGTGTTGCCCGGCCGTGCCCAGTTGGGCGCCTTCACGATGCTAACCAGGATGTTCAGGCCGGCGCCGTTGAGCGCGCCGATCTTATCATCTGGCCAGTTGCGCTGGCCGGGCTGGCCCTCGAAGTCCTTCCAGGGTAGCTGAAACTTGACCCAGTTGAACTGCATGCCCTGGATAGCGCCGATGGCGCCGCCCAAGTCGCCGTTGGGGTCGATCTGGATGCCATAGCCAAAGAAACCAGGGGCCGAGGGGCGCGGCGCGGCAGGCAGCGCTGCCGCAGCCGCCTGCGGTGGCGGCTGCGGAATGTCCTGCGCCACGGCGACTTGATCGAGCGGCGCAATCGCCTGCACGACCGAGGCCGCGACCCAGGCTTTGCCGCCGTTGGCCGCTTCGACCTGCCACCAGGTGGCGTTCTGATTCTTGCCGATGATACGCAGCGACTGGCCGGCGTTGAGCTGACCTACGCGGTTGAACACGGTGCCAGGGCCGCTGCGCAAGTTGACAGTGCGGTTGGCCAGAACCGCCGGCCCGGTGATATCAACCGCGGCCGCGGTCCGCGTGGTCGTGGATTGCGCGACCGGCACGGCTGCCAGCGAGCCGCTGAGGGTGACGTACTCCGGGTTATTGGTGACCCACACCTTTTGGCCGGCCACGCAGCACACCTGTAGCCAGGCGCCGTTGGCCGATTTGCCGACCACTTCGACGCGCTGGCCGGCCGCCAGGGTGCCGACGCGGGTGAAAGACAGGCCGGGGCCGCTGCGGGCGTTGAGCGCATCGGCCGTCACCTGGGCGGAGACGGTAGCGGCCTGCTGGCCGGTCACGGAGGCTGTGGGCGCCGCCGTAACCAAGCCGGCCTGGCTGGCGATCAGCGCCAGCGCCAGGGCTGCTGCAACGAGCAGCCTGGTCGAAGAACGGGTGCTGGACGGGGAAAGGGAGTTAGTTGGCATTGCTTCTTCTCCAGAAATGGACTAGCTGCACCTTTGCGCCAGGCATCCGGCGCCGGAAAAAGTAGGCGGACAGCCAGCGCACCGGCATGTCCACCTGTTGGATCGTGTCTCTAAAACACGTACAGCATCAGCCGAGCGGGAGGAGCTACTTCGACATCTGCTGTAACGCCGTGTAGACAGGCAAGGGACCCCAACCGGGATCGACGATGCCCCACTGGGCCTTCTCGGTGCCGTTGGCCACCACGCGGAAGTTGAGGTTCCACAGGAAGGCCGGGCCGACGAAGCCCCAATTCTTCATCATCTGGTAAGCGCGCACCGTCCACTGCGCCTGCTCGTTGAAGTCGTTGTCGTTGGCGTACTTGTAACGGTCGTCGAACGCACCGCCGGCCGCCCAGCCGAACTCGGTGGGCCAGATGCGCTTGGCGCTGTCGCCGTACTTGACCATGATGTTGCGATAGCCTTCCATGGTGCTACGGAAGCTCCAGGAGTGGTGCACCGCGTCGCAGGGACCGTTGAAGCTGTTACCGGTGCGCTGGATCGTGGCGCAGGCGTCCTCGTGGCGCACGTCGGGCGGCACGTTGAAGCCGCTGGGGTGCGCCCCGATGGCGTCGCTGTACTGCTTCAGGCCGTTCTGGTACATGCCTTCCAGATAGGCGAAGTCGTCCATGGCCCAGGGCGCCGGCGCGCCTGTCGGGGTCAAGGCGCCGCTCACCACGATCATCTGCGGGCAAGCGTTCTTGATCGCATTGTAGGCCGGCTTGAGCAGGCGCATGTAGGCCGCAGGATCGATGGTCATGTTGCCCCATTCGTAATGCAAGTTCTGTTCGTTCCAAACTTCCAGGGCTTTGAGCGAGGAGCCGCAGTACCTGCCGGCGATCTGCCCCAGGAAGTTGGCGAACGTGTTGGGGTCAGAAGGCGGGCCGCCTACGCTGAGATCGCCGCCGCCGCGGGCCCAAGCAGGGGCATTGACGACGCTGAACAGCAGGCTGACGCCGTGGGCATTGGCTGTGTTCACCAGCCGGTCCATCTCGCTCCAATCGATCTGACCCTGGCTAGCTTCAAAGGCCTTCCACTCGATCTGCTGTTTGACCCAATTGAAGCCCATATTCTTGGTCATGTTCATGACCTGATCGGCCTGGTCGTTGTGGATCATGTGCGCCTGAACGCCATAGCCGAAGAAGCCGGTGCTGGCGCGGCTGGGCGCGGGCGGCGCAGCGGCGGGCGCACTGCTGCTGGGAGCAGCAGCCGGCCGCGGGGCCGCAGCCGCGGCTACAGGCTGCGGCGCGGCCGGGATGTTGGCGGCTACTTCAACTTGATCGATCGGACCCAACGCTTGCACCAGGTCGCCGACAATCCATGCCTCTTTGCCGTCAGCCAGTTGAATCTGCCACCAGCTGCCATCTTCGTTCTTGCCGAGGATGCGGTAACGTTGCCCGGCCTCAGCCTGGCCCACACGGGCAAACGCCGTGCCGGGGCCGCTGCGCAGGTTGACCGTCTGGTTGGTCACCACATAGGCGAAGTCTGGCGTTGGCGTGGCTGCCGGCGTGGGCGTGGGCTCAGGGGTGGGAGACGGCGTGGGCGTGGCCGTAGCCATCACCAGGGAGAACACCGGCGCGCTGGCCAACAGCTTGCCGCTATCCGCAATGCTCACTTTGAACTGTACTTCGCCCTCGCTCTGGGGTGGCGTGTAGCGCAAGGCGTTAGCGTCCAGCGGCCGCGTCTCGCTTACCGTCTGGCCGTCTGGCCCCGTCACCGTCCAGATTACATTGTAGCTGCTCTGGCGGGCGGGCGTTTCTCCGGCCAAATACTCGCGCACGACGTTCCAGATGTCAGGGTCATAGTCGCCGGCCAGCATGTGCTGCAAAACGACGCCTTTGAGGTTGTAGGTGCTGATCAGTTGCAGCTTGCGCGCCACGCTGGCGGCGTTCTCGATCCACACCCAGCGCAGGTAGCCGGCGTTGTCGCGGTAGGAATATGTGAACATGCCGGTCTCTTCGTCGAAACGTAGAGGGTCGATGACGCGGTCGTTGAAGAGGCTGACGTCGATCGGCTCGCCCGGCACCAGTACGGGCTGGCTGGGGCGTCCCTCGCCAAGCAGGGGGGTCAGCGCTTCGCTGTAGGACTTAGCCAGCAAGTAAGTGCCAGCCTTCTCCACGCTGTGCGCCGGCATTACCACCTCGATCTTGTTGCGCGGCACTTCGCCCACGGCCCAGCGCAGCAGCGCATCGACCTGACCCTGTGGCGCATACGCTTCGGGGTTGTCGGGCAATGGGACGCGGAAGGTGTCCACCGCTTGACCCAGCGCGCGCCAGTCGTAGCCGCCGGTTAGCCAGCGATCCTCGGCGATCTGGCGCGGCGCTTCGACACGCAGCGCAAGCTGCTTGTTGCTCTTGTGCAGTTCCTCGGCCAGCGTCGTGATGAAGCTGGTGAATTCGGCGCTGAGGGTCGGATCGAGGCCGCGGTAGTCGATCTCGACGCCGGGGTAGTTGCCACCGTTCACCAGGGTCATGATCGCATTCAGATGCACCTTCTGCAAGTCGGCGCTGATCAGCAGGTTGTCCAGCAGGTCGCTGCGTACCACACCATCATCGCCCCAATTGCGGATAGCCGGCATAGCGGCATAGGTGCTGCCGGCCGAGGTGTTGATCGCCATATTGCCGGAGATCGTCCCATCGCCGTTCAGGAAGAAGCCCGCCGACGTGGCGTCGGTGAGGGCGTCCCGTCCGGCGTCGGGCACGCTCTGGTCGGCGGGCACATCGGCCACGCCGGTGGGGAGCTGGCGATTGGTTTGCATCACCATGAAGGAAGCCGGCACGTAGTTGAGCTCGGACAAGATCACGTCGTTTTCGCGCACCACGTGGCTGGGAATGAAGCGCCAGTCGCTGTTGGTCCATTCGTACAGGTCGAGCGTCTCGTAGGGCTGGCTATCGTTGGGGATCGGGATCGTCAATACGGAGGCCAGCGGCGCCTTGCCCTTGACCTTGATGCTGTACAGCGGGCTTTTCGGCACCAGGTAGTTGGCCGTGGCGATTTGATCGGCAGCGGCCTTCAGCTCATCGCCGGCGCGGCCGGCGATGAAATCCTCGCGCGGGACGCTGATCAGCTTGCTGCGGAAGTCCCCAGCAGCGCCGTAGGCCGGAAAGGCCACGTGGGTGCCGTCAGGATCGCGAATGTCGCTGTCGGTGCTGGCCTCTGCTTTGACCATGCCGCGCGTCGCCAGGCGCTCGGGGAGGGAGGCCGGCGGCAGAATCAGCGCGACGACCAGCAGGATCACCAGGGCCACGGCCACCAGGATGCTTGTCGTGCGACTTTGAGGCATGGGAGCGGAAGTCGTACTCATTGTGTGTTACCATCCTTCTTGCCTGTGATATGCGATGCAAGCTCACCCCCGACGCAGGGCGGGGTGGTGAGACAGCACGGATGCGTCTCGCTTGCTGAGCCTTCAGGCATAGCGTAAGTCTAGCTTAGCCCGCCGCCGCAACGGCAGCAAGCGTAAGCAGGTTGTGACATCTTCAATTGATGATGAGACCGGGGGCAGATTTGAGGAATGTACTGGCCCACAGCGGCCAAAGAGCCAACTGATCGCATACGGCGGCTATTCTAGCACAGGGTCAGTGAATTGCCAAAGGCCAGCGGCAACCGCTCAGCGATAGGCGCCGAGCACCGGCACCATGGCTCACAATGAACGACCTGCGCAACTAGCTCGAGGTCCAACCGGCCCGCTGCTGCCCGGCGTCTGAGCAGTCGGGCCGACCTCTGCGTGGTTTGACGCAGCGGGGCCCGCCCACACGTCTCAACGCTCAGCCCACCAGCCGATGAGAGTCACAATCAGCCACAAGAGCAGCAAAAGGCCAACGCCCGCCAGGAGGCAGGCCAGGCCGACGAAGAGCGCGCCGCGGCCGTAGATGGCGTAGATGAGGCCGCCGCCGACGATGAGTAGGAAGGCGATCACAGCCAGCAGCAGGTTGCGGTCATGGCGTTGGCGCAGCCGGCGGTAGTCGGTTGGCGGCCGGTTGGCCGGTGGCTGGCGAGAGTCGTGAGTGTTCATGGCTGGCGATTCTATACCAGCTTGCGCCGGTTAGACAAGGCTGGCAGCCCGTGGTATACTCAGGCCCTGCCGGCCCAAAGGCCGGCGCCTTCATTAGAGATAGGAGTTACGCAGTTGAGGTCTTGACACGGGCCGGTGGGTTGGGAAGAGGGCCCGGCAAGGCCGTTCAGGCAGGCGAATGCAGCGTTTCGCGACCCAACGGCCCTGCTCGACCAGCGAACTGCGCAAATCCTGAGACATTGCAGTTGAAAGCGGAAACAGGTATGCAAGACACTCTGGCGCGCAGGCCCGGTGCAGCATCTCGGCCGGACCGGCAGCGCAACTGGTTGTTGATCGCGCTAGTGGTGGCGTTGATCGTCGCCCTGGTGATCGGGGTGGTCGCCATCGCCGGCTACTTTGTCCTGACGCGGCCGCGCAGCGATCAATGGACGTGGCAAAGCCCAACCGGCGCGGTTGACATTACGCGCGTGCGCCCCGATATTGCCGTCATCACCCTCACCGGCGATCCGCCCGCGCCCACGGTGCAAGAGGCGCTGGCGGCCGGCGAGCCCGACAGCGCTTACGCCACGCTGGTGTTCAGCACACAGCTCACGGATGCGGAGCGCGTTGGCCAGCTGTTGCCGGTGGCGAAGGCTTTCGAGGCGGTCAACTCGCCAGATCTGGCCGCTCTCAGCTACCAGCAGCTGCACTCGCTGGCGGCGTTGAGCGTCACCCTGTCTGACTACGAGCGCGCCCGTGCCTCGCTGGATGCCGCCGAGGGGTTTGTGCGGCTGGGCAAGAAAGCTGCAGCCCGGCCCAGCTTGGCCCAAGCCGAGGCTCTGGCCCTCTACAGTCCTTTGCTGGCCCCTGTCCAGCGACAGGAGATCACCCAGCGTTTGGTGCGCATCTATCAACAGGCCGGCTTACAGCGCGAGTCGGCGGAGGCCGTGCGCGCGTTGCGACAGCCGCAGGGGCTTCCGGACGCTCGCCGCGCCGTCGACTCGTTTTTGCGCGGCCTGCAAGGTCAGTTCACTGCGCCGGAGCAGTTAGTTCTGGCGGAGCAGGAGCGCAAGCGCCAGGCCGTTGCGTTCATTCAAGCCTGGGATGCCTCGGCCGGGGCCGACATCGAGGCTGCGCGCGCGGCGTTGGCTGGCGTCCTGTTGCAGGAAGACGGCTTGCGTGAGGCCACGTTCGCCGCTGCTTTGGGGGCCTCGCTCCCTCTCCCCGATCAAGCGGCCGTCTTGCAGGCCAAGATCGACTGGCTGACCACCAAGTGGATGATTGCCAGCGGCGCCATGGGTTTCAACCTGGTGCCGGAGTGGCAGGTTGCCGAACCACAGGTGGCCGCTGCGCTGAAGCTGGCCTACGAGCAACTCTTTGCCAACTACGAGCAACAGATCGCACAACTGCCCGCTGCGGATGAGGTGAACCTGGCGCGCGTTGAAGTCTTGCGCCAACAACTCCTGGCCGCCAGGCTGGGGCTGTACCCTGATTACCTCGAGGACAACTTGGCGCTGAAGCTGCGTGCTGCGCAAGAGGCTGCCGCTGACCGTCTTCCCCTGCTGGTGATCGATGAGCCGTGGGGGCGTGGGCGGGTGTTTCGGCTCAGCGAAGCGTTTCAATGAGCGCCTGTGAAGCTCCAATCGGTCAGTGCCTCCAGCTCAACTTCGATGCGCGGATTGGTCGGGTCGGTGCGCTTGACCATGTGAATGTCGACGACCCGTCGGTCGTCCATGCCCAGCCCGGCGCAGATGGCATCTTGTGCGATCTTGAGGCCGCCGTCCAGGTCACGGCGCAGCGGGGTGGGAAAGTAGAAGTCGATGAACAGCGCCAGGTAGCCGGCCTTGAGGCGGGCTACAAAGGCGTCAGGGATCGCTCCCTGCCGCCGCAGGTGCTGAATGCGCCGGATCACATCCCGTTTGTAGAGGCGCGAGGTTTGGCTCAGGACGCGGCGACCGTCAACGGTGGCGTACTGCTGGTTGATGCTCGGCGGCAACGGCAGATTGAGCGTGATGCGCAGCGGCGGCGGTGTTGACATAGCGCGATATTAGCTCGTATGTTCTATTTTGTCAAATGGGCACCCTCTACATCGTTGGCACACCGATCGGCAACCTAGACGACCTCAGCCCGCGCGGCCTGCGCACCTTGGCCGAGGTTGACCTAATCGCCGCCGAAGACACGCGCGTCACACGCGGCCTTCTGAGCCACTTTGGCCTGCACACGCCGCTGGTGACGTATACAGACGCTTACGCGCAACAGAAGGCCAATCGCATGGCGCGGGTGTTGGCGGCGCTGGAAGCCGGGCAGCGTGTGGCGCTGGTGTCGGATGCCGGCATGCCCGGCCTGGCCGATCCCGGCTACGAGCTGGTGACGACAGCATTGGCTGCGGGGCATCAGGTTGTGGTGATCCCGGGGCCTTCTGCCATTACGGCGGCGCTGGCAGTGTCAGGGTTGCCGGTTGATCGGTTCACCTTTGTGGGCTATCTGCCGCGCCGTGCAGCGGCGCGGCGGGCGTTTCTGGCCGAGCTGATCGATGAGCCGGGCGCCATGGTGGCCTTTGAAACGCCCCAGCGACTGGCGGAGGCGCTGGCCGACCTGAGTGCAGTGCTCGGCGATCGACCGATCGCGGTGGCGCGCGAGCTCACCAAGCTGCACGAAGAGGTGTGGCGTGGCACGGTGGGCCAGGCCATAACACATTTTGCGCAGCAACCGGCGCGCGGTGAGATCACATTGGTAATCGCTGGTGCGGGTCGCCGTCCAGAGCGCCACATGTGGCCCACAGGCCGCGTGGCCGAAGCCATTGCCCTGTTGCAAGAAGAAGGGTTAAGCTCAGCCAGCATTGCACGCATAGTCAGCCGCCTTTCCGGCTGGGAGCGCAGCCGGGTGTATGCCATGGCTCTGCAGGAAGCGCCGCCGGATGACGAAACGGACGCGGTCGGCCAGACGTAGGGCGTTCGTTGTGCACGGTTGATTGACAAACCCGTATATTGTAGATATACTGGGGTCAGTGAGCGGTGGCTTGTGGACTCGCACCGCTCGTTGGAGATCAAGCACATGCTGGTAGCGCGCACTGCAAGATGGAGCTTAACCGAGGAACACCAAGGCGACTAGGGCCGCGGTGTTCCTTTGTTTATTGGCAGCTGCGGGGCTCGGCAAAGCGAGTGTGGCAGGGGCTGCGTGATCCCTCACCCTTGCCGTCTGAGTCCACTTTGCAGATCAACGGAGGGTTGCATGGACACAGGATTGGTTTCTCGCATCATCAAGGCCAGGCAATACGCCCAAGAGAGGCATCGCATTGAGTTCAATAGTTTCGAAGTGACGTTCGAGGGTGAACACAACACGCACAAGGTAACTTACCGCGATGGCGAGTGGCACTGCACATGCGAGGAGGCGGTGCGGATGGGCGTGTGCAGCCACATCATGGCCATGGAACGTGTCTTGGGCGACACCGTCGTGCCTGCCCAGTCTGCGGCGCCGGAGCCAGTCCTCAATTGAGCAGCGACGGGAGACCGTTCGCTAGTGGACGGGCGGGTCGAGGCTCTCGGGCTTCTGATCCGCCTGTCTTTTTGTGATCTATCGTAACTACTACTCCGTTATGGAGATCGGGTGCTTGGATTGGCGTTGGCAACGGCATCTGTGAAACCAATTCAGGCTCCACAGCGATCGTAAACGCCCGATACCTGGGTAGTAACTCGCTAGAAAGACGAGAGATGCAGAAACGGTTGCGCGTGCTGTTGGGGATTGCCATCAGCGCTTTCTTTCTCTATTTTGCCCTGCGCGGGCTTGACCTGCGCGAGGTGCGCTTCTGGTTGGCGCAAGCCGATTACTACTGGCTGGTGCCGGCGGTCATGATCTACTTCGTGGCCGTGTGGGGCAGGACTTGGCGGTGGCACTATATGCTGCGGCCGCTGAAGGTCATCCGGCTGCGGCGGCTTTTTCCCATTGTGTGCATCGGCTATATGGGCAACAACATCTTTCCGGTCCGCGCCGGCGAGGTTTTGCGTTGTTATGTGCTCAAGCGCACCGATGACATCAGCATGAGCTCCAGCTTGACCACTGTGGTGGTGGAGCGTGTGTTTGACGGGTTGGTGATGCTGATGTTTGTGTTTATCGCCCTGCCTTTTGCACCGGTGCCGGGCGGCTTGCGGGTCTATGTCATCGGCGCCAGCGTGCTCTTCTTCAGCGCCCTGGCGGTGTTCATCGTCCTGGCGATTCGGCCCCACTGGGCGCGTCGCCTGTATACCGCTACGTTGCGGCGCATCTTGCCTGAGCGCGTGCGTCACCCGGTTGACGGCTTTTTGGAGCGCTTCCTGCGGGGCCTGGAGTTCTTTCGCAGCCCGCGCGATGTGTTGATGGTTTTTGTCTCGTCGGTCTTTATTTGGCTGATGGAAACCGGCAAGTACTGGTTCGTCATGCACGCCTTTGACCGCCAGGCGGGCGGGTTTCCGGTGCCCTTCTTCGTGCTCATGCTGATGAATGGCATCGTCAACCTGGCCACTACGATCCCTTCGGCCCCAGGCTACGTCGGCACGTTCGACACGCCCGGCATCGCCGTGCTAACGGCGTATGGAGTAGACAAGAACTTGGCGTTTGGCTATACTATCGTCCTGCACGCGGCGCTTTGGTTCCCGATCACGATTCTGGGAGCTTATTACTTCCGCCGCGCGCAGCTCGCCTGGTCGGATGTTTCGACGGCGCGCGTGCAAAAAGCTCAGAGCCTGGATACACCGTAGCTACAGGGTTCGGCCACAGCGCGCGTGGGCTGGCGTGCCGGCGCCGCAGACGGGCGCGGACGGCGGCAACGCACGCGTCATGTCCGTTGCTTCGACAATATCGACACGACATAAAATTGCAGGGAGTTTGTCATTCCATGAAGAACATCTGCGTCATCGGCACCGGCTATGTCGGCCTGGTGACCGGCACCTGTTTCGCCGACCTGGGCAACAGAGTGGTTTGCGTCGACATCAACGCGCAGAAGATTGCGGCGTTGCAAGCAGGCCGCATGCCGATCTACGAGCCGGGGTTGGAGGAGATGGTAGAGCGCAACGTGCGCGCAGGCCGCCTGACCTTTACCACTTCGTATGCCGAGGGTCTGGACGGCGCTGAGTTTGTGTTCATTGCGGTGGGCACGCCCTCTGGGGTGGATGGGGAGGCTGATCTGCGCTATGTGCGCATGGCCGCCGAGGAGATCGCCCGCACGATGACGGCGCCGCTGATCATCATCAACAAGAGCACCGTCCCCGTGGGCACCGGCGATTGGGTGGCCGACATTGTGACCCGCAACCAGCCCAGTCCGATACCTTTCGCCGTGGTGTCCAACCCGGAGTTTCTGCGCGAGGGCAACGCCATCAGCGACTTTCTGAACCCGGACCGCGTCGTGCTCGGCTCGCTCAACAAGGAGGCTGCTGAAAAGGTGGCCCAGCTGCACCTGGCGCTGCGCGCGCCTATCGTGGTCACCGACCTGCGCACGGCCGAGATGATCAAGTACGCCTCCAACGCCTTCCTGGCTACCCGCATCTCCTTCATCAACGAGATCGCCGCCATCTGTGAAGAGCTAGGCGCTGACGTAAAGGAAGTGGCCGCCGGCATGGGCTATGACAAGCGCATCGGTCGTTATTTCCTGGACGCAGGCCTGGGCTACGGGGGAAGTTGTTTTCCCAAAGACGTGCTGGCTCTAGAGCACATGGCTTTGATCCACGGCACCCACCCGGCGCTGCTGCGCGCCGTGATGGACATCAACCGCGATCAACGCCGCAAAGTGATCCACAAGCTGCGGGCTGAGTTGGGCGGACTGCGCGATCGTACCGTGGGCTTGCTGGGGCTGGCCTTCAAGCCGAACACGGACGACATGCGCGAGGCGCCGGCGGTCGAGCTGGCACATCTGTTGCGCAACGAGGGGGCTGTGGTCAAGGGCTATGACCCGGTGGCCATGCCGGTTGCCAGCCGCGAGCTGCCGGAGCTGCAGTTGGCAGAAGACCCCTACGCTTTGGCCGATGGCTGCGACGCCATCATCGTTTGCACGGAGTGGAACGAGTTTCGTCACCTCGACATGCCGCGCATCCGCCGCGCCATGCGCCAGCCGGTGGTGTACGACGGCCGCAACATCTATGATCCGGTGACCATGAGCGATCTGGGCTTCCGCTATTTCGGCGTGGGACGCCTGGTTGCCAAAAACGAAGAAGGCAAGCCCACGATTGTGACGCCGGCCCTGCCCTCGAGCGCCTGAAGAGTGCACTTCATGACCGTGAACGATGAGCTGCGCGAGGAGAGACTCGCCAACGGACTGCGCGTGCTGCTGCGCCCCATGCGCCACGCGCCGGTGGCGAGCTTCTGGATTTGGTACAACGTCGGCAGTCGCGTTGAGCAGCGGCCGCAGACCGGCTTGACGCATTGGGTGGAGCATATGCTCTTCCGTGGCACCGAGCGATTCCCCGGCGCCTACGTGCACAAGCTGGTGGCGCGCGTCGGCGGCACGCGCAATGGCTTCACCTCCAACGACTACACCGCCTACTACGAGACGCTGCCGGCCGAGCATTTCGATCTGGCTTTGCAGATCGAGGCCGATCGCATGCTGAACGCGCGCTTCGACGCCGACGATGTTGAAGCTGAGCGCACAATCATCTTGTCCGAGCGCGCCGGCCGCGCCAACCAAGCCTCCTATCGCCTGCGCGAGGCCCTGTTGGCCGCAGCCTTTCCCGGCCACGGCTATGGGCATCCGATCTTGGGCTGGGAAGAGGATCTGCGGCGCATCACGCGCGACGAGCTGTGGGCGCATTACAATCGCTACTACGGCCCTGACAACGCCGTGGCCGTCGCCGCCGGCGATTTCGACGCCGAGGCTTTGCTGGCGCGCATCACCGAGCTCTTTGGCGCCGCTCCGCGGCGGCGCACGGTGCAACCTGTGCCTGCCACTCCCACGCCGACGCCGCCTGTGGCGCAGCGACGTGTGCGTGTGACCGGCCCTGAGCCGGTGGCCTACGTGCAGATGATCTTCCCAGCTGTGCCGGCAACCCATCCCGACTACTTCCCCCTGCTGATTCTGGATACCATCCTGGGCGGCGCCGGGGCAATGAGCTTCTCTAGCGGCGGCGGTACCAACCGCACCAGCCGGCTCTATCGCGCGTTGGTCAGCACGGGACTGGCCGCCTCGGCCGGGTGCGATGTGCGCCCTACGGTCGAGCCTTTTGGTTTCACTGTGGGCGCCACCGTGCGTCACGGCGTTGATCCACAGCGCGTGGAGGAGGTGTTGTGGACGGAGTTGCGCCGCATTGCCGAGGAGCCGCTGGCATTAGACGACCTGCAGCGGGCCCACAAACAGACCCTGGCCCAGTTCGCCTACAGCGCCGACAGCGTCAGCAGCCAAGGCTATTGGTTGGGTTTTAGCCAGATTGTGGCCGCCAGTGTCGAGTGGTTTCTCGCCTTCCCTCGGCATCTGACTGCCGTTGGCGAGGATGACGTCCAGCGTGTCGCCCAGACCTACCTGCGGCCGGAGAGTGCCACGGTCGGCTGGTATGTTTCGGACCGGGCCGCGGGGCGTGCATGAGCGATCAAGCTGATCAGAGCAAGAAAACCATGTCCTCTACCTCCCTTCCCGGTCCTGACAACATTGTCCAGGCGACCCTCTCCAACGGGTTACGCGTGCTCGTGCGCGAGAACTTCAGCAGCCCGGCGGTGGTGATCGATGGCTATTTGCCCGGCGGCAGCGTGCTGGAGTCGGCGGCGCAGGCTGGCCTCTCCTCCTTGACCGCCGGTATGCTGCTGCGGGGGACAGCCCGTCGCTCGTTTGAGCAGATCAGTGCGGCCATCGAGTCGCTCGGCGCCTCCTTGAGCCTGTATTCCGGTCGCCACGCCGTGGGCATCAGCGGTAAGTGTCTGGCCGAAGACCTGGCCACGGTGCTGGATGTGTTGGGCGACGCGCTGCAACATCCTACCTTCCCCTCAGAACAGGTCGAGCGACTGCGCGACCAGCGTCTGACCAGCCTGCAAGAGCGCAACAACGATACCCGTGCTGTGGCTTCGTTGCTGTTTCGCCGCTTGGCCTATCCGGCCGACCACCCTTACTCGCGGCCGATCGAGGGCAACGTCGACACGGTGAGCGCCTTGCAGCCCGCGGAGCTGGCCGATTTCTACCGGCGCAGCTATGGGCCGACCGGCGGCGTACTGGTGATCGTGGGCGCTGTGCCGGCCGCCGCAGCCATTGCCGAGGTGGAGCGGACCCTGGGCGGTTGGGCGAGACGCGCGCCCGAGTCGCCGCAGTTCCCACCTGTGTATGCACCGGCCGCCGTGGTGCGCGCGGCCGCGACGCTGCCCGGCAAGACACAAACGGACCTTGTGCTCGGCGTGCCGGCCTTGCGCCGCAGCGATCCCGACTATCACGCTGCGCGGCTGGCCGACACTGTCTTGGGCCGTTTTGGCATGATGGGGCGGTTGGGTGACAACGTGCGTGAGCGGCTCGGCCTGGCCTACTATGTCTACAGCGCGCTCGAAGCCGGCAAAGAGCCGGGCCCTTGGCTGGTGACCGCAGGGGTCGACCCCACCAAAGTCGAGCGTTGCTTGGCTGCCGTTGAGGAAGAGCTGCAACGGTTGACGACGGAGTTGGTCCCGGCGCAGGAGCTCGACGACGCCAAAGCTTATCTGATCGGTTCGCTTCCTTTGCGTTTGGAGACCAACGAAGGCCAGGCCAGCGCCATCCTCGACATGGTCTGGTATGACCTTGGCCTGGACTACCTGCTGCGCTACCGCGATCTGATCGAAAGCGTCACGGCCGAGCAGGTTCATGCCGCCGCGTCGCGCTTTTTGCGATCGGACGCGTACGTGTTGGCGGTCGCTGGCCCCGGCGGAGAACCAGACTAGCTGCCCGACGCAAGGGGCGCAGCAGTTGTCGCAGCAAAGGCATTGGCATCTCCGAAATGTTCACCATCGGCGTCGACCTTGTTGAGGTACATCGCATCGAGCGCGCCATCGCGCGCTGGGGCGATCGATTTTTGCGCCGTGTCTTTACGCCGGCCGAAATCGCTTACTGCGCCGGCCGGCCCGACTCTCTGGCGGCACGGTGGGCCGCCAAGGAAGCCGTCAGCAAGGCCTTGGGCACCGGCTGGGCAGCTCAAGCGCCGCATGCCGCCGGCTGGGTGGATTGGACCGAGATCGAGGTAATCAGGCAGCACTCCGGCGAGCCAGCCATTCAGCTGCACGGCAAAGCCCAGGCGCGCGCTGCCGCGCTGGCGCTGCAGGGCTGGCGCCTTAGCTTGTCGCACACGGAGAACTACGCGGTTGCGATGGTGTTGGGGTGGGGAGAGATGCAGCCAGCGCAGTGACAGTCGGTTTTGAGTAGACGCGCTTTGTGACGTATAATCAAGTCGTCACTGCACCGTCACCTCTGCTGTCGCATCTTCTTCTGCGTGCTACCATGCAACTGCTTGAGATCACCGTCCGCGACGATTGGGAAGCGATCGGCCAGCAGAAGCTGCTGGAAAACACCCGCGTCTGGCGTTGGATGCTGATCGCCGTGGTGGTGGCCGTGATCATCTCCGTGCTGGCGGTGCTGACACCCGCGCTGCAGCCCTACCGCGCCTACTTGCAACTGGTCGTGGCTCCGCTCCTGCCTTTGATCCTGGCCTTCAATGTACAGGCGTACTATCACGGGGACACTGGGCGCACGCCGCACCGCACGTGGGTCGCTAAGCTGGGAAGCTTTCTGTTGTTATCGACAATCGCCATTGTATTGGCACAGAGCGAGGCGTTGACCACGAAATTCCCCTTTCCTTGGTGGTTTCTTGTCCTCTTGGGCGCGTTTACCTGGGGAGTTTTCACATCGATTTACCGCGGGCGCAAGGCGACCTTGCAGCGCATCGGCTTCGTTTTTGACCGTTGGCCTGCAGATGCGCTCCTGGGCGCTTCCATCGGCGCCATCGTAGGCTTTCATGTGTTGATCACTTTCGGTATCGTGCGCGCGCCGGATTGGCGTGAGCTGGCTTGGGTGCTAGGCTATCTGCTCGGGTTGCGTATCTTGAGCGAGGAAGTGCTCCTGCGCGGCCTAGGCCTCCATGTCCTCATGAGCGGCATGGGGCTGAGCTTGAGCCAAGCCATGATGCGTCTGGCGCTGCTAGCGGCGCTGTTTTATGCTGCCTTTGTGGTCGGCAACCCCAATCCCCTGGCGGCCGTCGTATACCTTGTCTACGGCGTGGTGTACTCCCTCGTGCTAGTGCTCCTGCGCTTCAAGCGGAGGAGCCTGGTGTCCTCCTTCGCTGCCAACCTGGTGTTTAGCCTATTCCTGGTGCCCCTAGTCTTATGACCACTGCGCTGAAGAGCACTTGGCAGAAGAATGCGGCGGAGCTGGATTACATCCGGTCCGATGGACGCTTGCTGTTCATCATCGTAACGACTCTTGGCGTGATGGGGTTGCTCTATTTGTCCAGGGCCTTGGGCTGGCCTTTCCAGTGGGTATTTCGCTACTTGTGCATTATCCCGGTGGTGTTGGTCGCCTATGGGTTTGGTTTGACGGCCGGCCTCATCAGCTCGGCGTTTTTCACCGCCATGTTTGTGCCGGAGCTGCTGTGGCTCTGGCGTTGGAACCGAGTGTCCGTGGCAGTGATCGAGTTGTTGGCTTTTATGGTCTTTCTCAACGTGCTGGCCTATTTGGTGGCAGACTCCACGCGCATCTTGCAAACCCAGGAGGCACTTACCGACGCTGTGCGCGACTCTCGCACCCTGCTGACGGCCGCGCCCGAGCTAGACCAGGTGGTCAGCTACTTGCTGAGCGAGAGCCAGCGGATTGGCCGGGCCCAGGAAGCGATCCTGCTTCTGCGCAGCCCGCTGGATGACCACTGGGATTTGATCGCCGGTGCTCAACGCGCGCCGGTTGACACAGCTCACCCGCCAAACACGAGCCTAGCTGCCTGGCTGGTCGAGCGCAACGCTGACACGATTCTGAACGATTTCCCCAATGACCGCCGCTTCGAGTTGTCCGGTGCCGCGGCTCAGGACGCCATACAGTCGTTGCTGGCCATCCCGTTGCGCCGGTCGGATGGCCAGATCATGGCTGTGCTGGCGGTGATCAACAGCCGGCGCGGGCGCTTTGGCCAGGCGGAGATCGGTCGGTTGCGCAGTCTGGTGACCGCCGGCGAGAAGGCGCTCGAACACGCCAGTCGTTATGCCCGTACTGATCGTGCGTTGGCTCGTCGACTGAAGCAGCTTGGCGCCATCGAACGCACGGCGCGGCGCATCAATGCGACCCTGGATCCGCAGGAAATCGTACAGCACACGCTGGGATGTGCGATGGAGATCGTTGACGGCGATGCCGGCTTGGTTGTGGTAGCTACGGAAGGCTTGCCCACCTTGACGCTCAGCCAAGACATGCCCGAACCTGCGCCTGATCCGCTGCGGCTGATTGAGGTGGCAAGACAACTCGACCGCGCCGTTGTCTTGCCGGCGGCTGCTCAAGGATTGCCCGACCTGGCTTCGACGACCAGGGACCGCTGGCTGGTTCCGATCGTTAGCCAACGCCAGGCCCTGGGCATGGTCCTGATCGAACGGGTCACGTCGCACTCCGGCGAGGAAGCCTCGCTACAGGCGCTCTCCAGTCTCGCTGATCACGCCGCAATCGCCCTGGACAACGTGCGGCTGTTTCGGGCGATCGAGGCCGAGCGGCGCAAGGCCAAGCTGATCGTGGACACGGTAGCCGATGGCCTTGTGACGACTGATCATGAGGGTTACATCCTCAGTCTCAACCCGGCCGCTGAGGAATTGACCGGTTGGCGTAGCGACGAGGTTGTCGGCCGGTTGATGTGCCAGGTGCTGGGGTGTCCCGGCGGCGAGCAGTGTAACCGCAATTGTAGCCTGTTCACCGTTCTGGCCGGGCAACGCACCCTGCATGACGATCACTGGGTGATCCGTGATCGGCGTGGGATGCAGCGCGTCGTCTCGCTCAGCGCAGCCCCGTTGCTCGCCGGCGGCGATGACCGCGGCGGCATGGTCGTGCGCTTGCGCGACATTACCGAGCAACAAGCGATGGAGCGCCTGCAGCAGGAGCTCATTGCGGCGTTTTCCCACGAACTGCGCACCCCCTTGGCGTACATCAACACCGTGTCTGCCATGATGTTGGCGGAAGAAGATACCGGTGAGAGCCGGCGCCACGAGTACCTCAACATCCTGATGGCTCAGAGCAAACGTTTGGCCGACTTTGCCGACAAACTGCTCGATGTCTCGCGCCTGGAGTCGGGCAGTTGGGTGCTGCAGCCCCGGCCGGTGGCTATCGAGCTGGCGGTGGAACAGGTCTTGCAGCGCTGGCGCACCGGCTATCCGCATAAGACTTTTGCATTTCAGTCGCTTGCCTCTGGAGTCTGGGTACGGGTGGACGAGAACGCGCTTGAGACCGTACTGAACAGCCTCATCGACAACGCCGTGAAATACGCTTGGCGTCAGTCGGCGATCACCGTGAGCATTGCGCTGAACGGTTCGCGGTTCGTCGAGATCTCTGTAGCTGATGAAGGGCCGGGAATTAGCCCGCAGCACCAGGAGCACGTGTTCGAGCGCTTTTATCGCATTCACGCTGCCGACAACCAAAACACCTACGGCTATGGCCTGGGCCTTTGGGTTGCCAAACAGTTGACCGAAGCCATGGGCGGCCAGATCTGGGTTAACAGCGAAGTCGACCGTTACTGCCGCTTCACTTTTACAGTGCCGGTCATGAACGAAGAAGCATGAGCGCGACCTTACTGATTGTCGACGACGAGATCACCTTTGCTCAGCTGCTGGCAGTGTTTTTCCAGAGCAAGGGCTACACGACGCTGCTGGCCAACGATGGCCCTGCTGGCTTGCGCTTGGCCGCTGAACGCCGACCTGATCTGATCATCCTCGATGTGATGATGCCGGGCATGGACGGTTGGGAGGTTTGTCGCCGGCTGCGCGAGGCCTTCGAGATACCGGTCATTCTGTTGACAGCCAAGGGCAGCCAGGATGACGTCATTCATGGTTTTAGCGTTGGCGCCGATGACTACGTCAAGAAGCCTTTCGACCTACGCGAGCTCGAGATGCGCGTGGAGGCGGTTCTGCGCCGCCGCGCTGCTCAGGTGGTCAACGGGCAGCTACTCTACCAAGATGACACCTTGCGCATCGATCTGGCGCGCCTACAAGTGCTTCGCCGCGGTCATCCGATGCATCTGACCCCCACTGAGTTTCGCCTGCTGAGCTATTTGGTGCAACACCGCGACCGCGTGGTTCCCCACACGGAGCTGATCACCGAGGTCTGGGGCCCTGCCTATGTCGGGGACACACGCAACTTGTCGTTGTATATCCGCTACTTGCGCGAGAAGATCGAGGACGATCCGGCCAATCCTCGTTATATCTGTACAGAGCGGGGCGTTGGCTATCGCTTCACTCCTGCGCCTGAAAGGCTGAGCTCTGCCAAGGAAACGAGCTCATGAAACGTGTAGTCGCAGTCCTGGTGGTCTCCTTCTTGATGATCCTCATGGTGGCGGCTGCTGCCATCAGCTATCTCAGGGGATCACAAGGATTGAGCGCGATCGGACGTGAAGAGACAATTGTGCAACTTGCGCTCCCTGACGCCGGTGACCAGGCACAAGCGCCCTCGCGCGTCCAAGCGCGCCTGGCTGTCGGCGCGCTTGGACCTGATGACTTGACCTTGCTCGACTACCGCGTGCAGAACATGGGCACGCGCTCCGGGTTCCTGGACATCGTTCAAGTGACCCTGCACGACTACGAGCACGGGTGTCAGGCGTCGGAGCGGGAAGCCGGTGATCTGAGCTGCGGCAATCCTGGCGATCAAGAGGGTGAGCTTCGACAGGTGTCGTTGCTGCGGCTATTTCACGATGCTGCCTGTGATGCTGTGCTCAATGCTGGCGATCAGTTCTTGTATGGCACTCCTGTCAGCACGATGCCTCCAGCCTTGCCACTCCACTTGCCCCTTGAGCCCAACAAAGACTTGTGCCTAGTTTTCGCCTTCGAGCGTGTCCAGTCCAGTCAGTTGACACATGGCGCTCTGGTGGAAGGGGACAGCCTCGAGGTCGACTTGGTGTTCGAGCTACTGCCTTAGGCGATTACTGCGCTAATCGCTCGCAAGTTGAGGTACCCCCGGCCAAACCACAGCGCCGAACGCCGCCAGCGACGTCCGGCGCTGTGGTTTTTCAGCTCACACTTGCACCTGTGGCGCAAGCGCAAGTTGTCGCCGGGCGACTAAAGTTGCCACGTAACTGTTCAGGTGCCGGGCATTTGTAGGCGATTTGCGACCTAGGTTGGCTTCGCAGACACGTTCGCAAACCAGAATCCAAATGCCCGGCACCTATGGCTGAGTAGTTACGTTGCCACTACGAAGTGGCCTGAGCGTTTACTCGGCACGCACCGTGAACAACTCCCCGGCGCTGCGCCCCCACACCTCCGGGAAGTACATCTGGTAGGCCATGGCCGGCAGAGTCTGGAACTGGCCCGGCAGGCTGGCACGCATCTGGTAGCGGAACTGATAGGTGCCTGCCGGCAGATAGTCGGCGAAGAGCGCCACTTTCTCGTCTCGCAACTCCGTCGATGTGGGCAGCCAGAACCAGGGGGATGGCGTGTCCTGGCGCTGCAACCCACCCTCCTCGTAGACCCCACTGGTGGTCGCCAGGCTGGGGTCAATGGCTTCGAAGCCGGCCGGCAGCGGGCTTTCCACCGTTAGGTAGTAGGCGTCGGTTGGCAGGATCAGCGTCAGCGTCACCTGCACCGTGTCGCCGATTTGGGCATTGCGCACGGCGTCCCCCGGCTTGGCCTTCCCGGTGACCGGGTCGATCAGCCTGTAGTCACGGGCGACCACCATGCCACGGTCCAGCGGCGGCACATCGGCGGCCGGCAGGTAGTAGTTCAGGAAGGTGGTATAGTAGAGCTGGCCGGCGCCGCTCTGGCCACTTTCGGCGAAGCGGGAGATCAGCAGGCCGTTAGCAGCGTCCAGCAACATATCGGCGACGGCCACGCGCAGGTCGATCGGCTCATCCACGTTGTTCTGGTTGACCGCGCCGGTGGCCAGCTCGTTCTGGTTCAGGCTGACGCGGTAGCTGAAGTCGGCCTCGAGCTCGCCTGTGGCCTGCATCCAGTCGGTGAGAGCGATGATGGCCCACACGTTCTCCTGGGTGGTTTCCCAGCGCCCATCCTGCCGCGCCATCATCAGCCAGCGCACCACGTTTGGCAACAGCCCGGTAGGAACCTTGTCGGCCGGGGAAAGTCGAGCGAATGCCAGCAGCGCCAGCGACGTACTGCGCGTGTCCGTGTTCATCGTCCACCAGTCAACGCCAGCCTCCTCCCAGTGCGCGCCTGTGGCCGACACCAGGACTGCACCGGCCAGATCGTCCAACAGTGTCTGGATGCGATTGGCCGCAGCCGGCTCGCCGGCGTCGGCCAGCCGGCCGAAGGTCAGCGCCAGGTAAGCGCGGCCGTAGTGGCCCAGCCGTTCACGCACATCATACAGCGCCACGCTGCGCGCCATGTCCGCCGACTCGGCGCCGGCCTCCGCCAGCACGTAGAGCAGGAAAGCCTGCTGGTTCAGCGCATAGCCCTGCAGCGTGTCGACCGGCTTGAGCTGGCGCTGCAGGTAGTCTACCCCGCGGCCCAGCACCGCGTCGTCGACGGCGAAGCCAGCGCGCTTGGCTTCCACCAGCCCATAGACCACGTAGCCGCTGACGAAGACGTTGCTTTCCTGCTGCGCCCACCAACCCCAGCCACCGTCCGCGTTTTGTCGCGCCGCCAGTTTCTGCACACTGCTGGTCACCTGTTCGCGCAGGTTAACCTCCAGCTCCGGCTGGCTAATGCCCAGCTCGGCGAGGGCGCGGTAGTTGACCAGGTTGGCCAGGAACTTGCTGACCACCTGTTCTGTGCAGTCATAGGGGAAGTTGGTCACGTAATCGAGACCGGCCAGCATGCCGGCCGCCAACGACGGGTCGAGCCGCACCCGCAGGTCGCCTTGGTTGGGGTCGATGTCCGGCGGCAGCACGACGACCTCCAGCCGCTCCTCGTTCAGCGCCACCGTGCCGGCCGTTGCCACGGTCTCCGGCGCGCTGTAACGATAGACGGGTAGGGTCAGCTCCACGGCATCGCTCAGGCCGGCAGGTGCTGCGCCCGGCCTGCTCTCGACGGCCGTGAAGCGCACAGTCGCCGCGCCGATGGCAGTCTGCGCCGGGGGCGTCGTAACCTCAGCCGGCCAGACGACCTTCTGCTGGCCGCCGGCAGGCACAACCACCGTTTGAGTGAGCGCCGCGGTGGTGGTCAGGCCGCTAGCTGCCAAGCTCACGGCCACGCTGCGCGGCTGATCGGTGTTGTTGTTGACCACCGCGCCGATCTCGGCCTGGTCGCCGGCAGTGAAGAAGCGCGGCAGCACGGGCCGCACCAGCAGTGGCAGGGTGGTCTTGATCTCCACCGTGGCCGCGCCGACCAGGGTATCCTTGGTCACGCCGCGGCCATCCAACCGCCAGGTGGTCAGGTTGTCCGGCAGCTTCACGCTGACCACAGCCCGGCCGGCCGCGTCGGTGACGACCGCCGGCTCCCAAAGCGCCGTGTCCTCGAACTCCGTGCGCACGTCCACCATGCCTACGCCATCGCCGCCGCCACCGCCGCCCTTGGCGCCCTCGCGCAGTTGCTGGTTTAGCCGGTCGAGA
Organism: Anaerolineales bacterium; assembly: GCA_034432445.1. Lineage (GTDB taxonomy): Bacteria > Chloroflexota > Anaerolineae > JAAEKA01 > JAAEKA01 > JANWYQ01. The sequence continues at coordinate 10,225 of DAOUBX010000272.1, read as the reverse complement.
TTGAGCACCAGCGAGCTGGCGGTCTGCACGCCCAGTCCGCGTTGGCGATAGAACGTGTCCAGCAGCGAGCTATTTTCATACCCTTGCACCAGCGCCAACAGCGCCTTGTCCACCAGCGCCAGCGAGAACTCGCCCTGCACCGGCTGCCCGGCGCTGTCCTTGACCTCCACGGTGAAGGTCACGGTCTCGCCCGGCTTGAGCTCCGGCAGGCTGGGAGTCAGCGTGACCTGCAGCTCCTTGGTCTTGGTGTCCACCGGCAGTTGGATGTAGCCCAGCTTGAAGCTGCCGAGATCGCTGCCCGCGCCGCTGCTTCCTCCCTTGACGATGACCACCGACACGAACACGTCCGGCACGTAGTCGGGCAGGATGGGGATCTCCAGGGTCGGGCTGTTGCTCTCTAGGGTGATCTGGCGCGCCTCGATGATCGTGCCGCGCTCCACGGTGACCAGCGCTTCCACCGGGCCCTGGAACGGGTGCGGCGCCAGCACCTTGGCCGTGTCGCCCACTTGGTAGAGCTTTTTATCGGCCACGAGCTCGATGCGGTCGTTGTTGTCCACGCGCCAAGGCACAAAGGTCGTCGGCTTGTCGGCCACCCACAGGAAGGTTGCGCTACGCACGGCATTGCCCTTGCTGTCGGTCACCTGGGCGTTGATCTTGTACTCGCCGCCGGCGGTCGGCTTCCAAGCCAGCGTCGCCCGGCCTTGGGCATCGGTTGTGACCTGCCGGCTTAGTATCGGGGTCTCTTGCACGGACGACACCCAGTAGTACTGGCCATCCTCGCCCTTTTCCTGCACCGTGATCCACCGCGCCTTGTTGACCTCCACGGTCACTGTTTGGTTGGGCACGGCTTGGCTGTCCCAGTCCACGGTGATCACGTCCACCGTGCTGTCGGCGCCGGCGCTGGCCACGTAGTTGCGCGGGGCCACGCCGACATAGACCAGCCCCCTGTGCACGATCACGCCGGCGCTGGTGGCCACCTCTTGGTTGTTCAGGTCGGTGATGCTGGCATCGATGGTGAAGCGCTGGCTTTGCTGCCGATCAGCGATGTCGGCCGGGATGCTGAACGTAAAGCGCCCCAGGTTGTCGGTCACGCCGCTGCCGCTGGCCACCACGCCGCCGTAGCGCCGCTGCTCGCGCGAGTCCCAGCCGGTGAAGTCGCTGAAGCTGTACCACGGGCCGGTGGGCGCATAGTCGTAGTTGAAGTAGGCGTCCTCGGTGAACACCGTCCACCGCACCTTAGCGTTGCTCACCGGGCCGCCGAAGAAGAACTCAGCTTTGACGGTGGCCCGGATCGTGTCGCCGTTCAGGTATTCGTCTTTGTCGGTGGTCAACTCGGCCACGAACTCCGGCTTGCGGTATTCGGCCACCTGGACGCCGATGCCGAAGGAGGGGATGAAGTCCGTCTGTGGCAAGCCCATCAGGCTACCTTCCAGGTAGTAGTAGCCCAACGGCGCCTCCTCGGCCAGCGTCAGCTCGCCGTGCAGCGTGCCAAAGGGGCTCAGCTCGTGGGGCTTTTCATAGATGACCTCGCCCTGTGGGTTGCGGATGGTAACCCGCACCTGAACGCCGGCCGGCGGCAGCTGATAGACCGCATCGTTGTCGGCGCGCAGGATACCTTTCCAATAAATGGTCTGACCGGGGCGGTAGAGCGGTCGATCGGTGTAGAAATAGCCTTGCCAGGTGGGCGGCGGAAACTCGCTCATCAAGCCGAAGTCCCACGGCCCTAGCCCATTGCTCCAATCGGTGCTGACGACACCGTAAGCGCCGCCCGGCTGGCCGGCGAAGACCACCAGCGGCTCCCAGACATCTTTCTGCTTGATGGGCGCGCGCATGATGCCATCGCCGTCGGTCACGCCCTCAGCCGTGGCGCTACCCGTCACCCGCACCGGCAGGTTGGGCACGGGCTGGCCACTTTGCAGGTCTGTAGCCCACACGAGGATCTCGTCGGCGGTTTTCTTGGTGACCAGGTTCAACGGCGAGACCAGCAGCAGATGGCGCGGGGGCAACTGGCCGCTCTCCCCACCGTCGCCGTACTTGACCTCCGGCGCCCGCATCTCGACCCAGTAGATGCCGGCCGGCAGTGGGCCGCCGTCAGCGGCCAGCGGGATCTTCTGCAGGACATTCTGGTTGGCCGGCGGGCTGACCGGAACCGACCAAGCGCGGATCAAGGCGTCCTGCTTGGGCCGGTAGGTGCGCAGGGCCTCCCAGCGGTTGTATCCCAGCAAGCGCTGCGCGTCGCTCTCGCTGACCGTGTAGAGCTGAAAGTCTAGGCTGCTGACGTTGCGATAGCTGGCGGCGATCAGCGTGTTGGTGTAGACGTTGTAGGTGCCGACGTCGTTGGGCACGTTCAGATGGGCGAAGGGCTTGCGGTTGCCCGTCTGGAAGCGGATAACGCGGTCATCGCCCAGGCGGTTGCCGAAGATGTCGCTGATGGCGGCCGAGAGCGTCACCGTGTAGTTGGTCTGCGGCTGCATGGGCCAGCTGATCTGCCACCGCCCTTCCCAGCTGGCGTAGTAGCTGAACACGCCGGTCGGCTCGGGGATGATGGTGAAGGCGTCGGCGCCCAGCGTCTTCTCGTCCACGATGCCGCGGAAAGTCACGATCAGGCTGGTCTCCGGCGCTACGTTGGTCTGGCCATCCGAGGGCGTTGTACGCACGAGCGCCAGCCTGGGCGCGGTCTCAAAGCCATTGACATAAGCATCACGCAACTGGGCCGCGCCGTTGGCGGAGCGGGCATCGCTGGTGACCTGCGCTCTATAGCGCGTGGCGTACTCCAGCGGCTGCGCCGGCTGGAAGCGCAGGGTGCGCTGGCCGGCCGACCAGGTGAAGGCGCCGGCCACCGGCTGCTCGTCGCGCTCCTTGCGCAGGCTGAAGGCCGCTTCGGTGGAGGCAGAGTCCATCGGCTGGCTGAAAGTGAGCGTGATGGCCGTCGTAGGCGCAATCAACGTCCCCTCCGGCGCAAAGCCGGTGACGAGCGGGCTGGCCGTGCGGAAGCTGAACACGAAGTCCTCCGCCAGCAGGCTGCCCTTGGTGTCTTGCAGGCCAGCAGGGACGGTCACTTGGTAAGCGGTGGCGCCGGCCAGGGGTTGATCGGGCCGGAAGGTGTAAATGCTGGTGTTCAGCCACTCGCCCTTGCCGGCGATGGGCGGATCGAAGCGCAGCGGCTGGGGCAGGTCGGCCATCTGTGCGACGCCGGTCAACGGCACCACGGGACGGTTGAAGATGACCGTGATCGGTGTGTCAACCGAGACCTCTTCGCTGCCGTTGGCAGGTTGCGTGGTGGTGACCTGCAAGAAGCCGACCGCGTTGAAGCGTACCTGCACCGGCGCAGCCAGTGCCTTGCCGCCTCGGCTGCGCGCCTGATCGCTCACCGCAAAGCGATAGGATGCCCCGCGCGCCAGGGGTTGCGCGGGCGTGAAGACCAGCTCGTTGTCGGCGACAGTCACCTCTCCCTCGATGGCCGGCTCGATCGTGAAGGCCGTCCCTGTGCTGGAGGGGTCCATGGGCTGATCAAAACGGACGCGAATCGGCGCGTCCAGCGGGTGCTCCTGGCCTCGGCCCGGTGTCGTGTCCACCACCACAGGGGGCAGGTCAGGGCGCACGGCGGGCGTCGGCGCTGCCGGACGGGTCGGGGTTGTCTCGACCGCCGGCGTTTCGACGAGCGGCCCCACGGTGAGCGCGGGACTGGGCTGTGGCGCCGGCGTCTCCTGCGGCCGACTGCAGCCGGTGAACAGCAGCGCCAGCGCCAGGACTGCTGCAATGATTAGGAACGATTTGCGACTTTGCACTGTCATGATGTCACCTTTCTTCCTTCGAAGTAACTGCTCAGGTGCCGGGCATTTGTAGGCGATTTGCGACCTAGGTTGGCCTCGCAGACACGTTTGCAAACCAGAATCCAAATGCCCGGCACCTATGGCTGAGTAGTTACCCTTCGAACACAGCAATGTGGGGTTATCTCACTTCGATCCAAATTGCCTCGCTGGCGACCTCCCGGCCGGCCGGGTCGAGGGCCAAAGCGCTGATCTGATGGCTGCCGCGCTGCAAGGGCCACCAGACCTCGAACGGCGCGGCTGTTGCTGCGCCCACGGCCTGGCCGTCCACGTAGAACATCACCCGCTGCCAGGCTGCGCTGCTGGGCTGCACCGCCAGCCGTAGCTGCTGCACGTCGGCCGGCAGCGCGTCCGAGAGGCGATAAACACCGTTGGGGTCGGGGCTGCTCAAGCTCAGCGACGGTGACTGACCTGCGTTCGGCTGCACTGCCGCGAGCACGGCCGCAGGCGGTGCCCCGTCGCTCACCGCCCATGGTTGGCCGTCCACCGCTGCAGGCGGCTGCGGCAGGTTGTTCGCCAGCGCCCACTCGGCCAGCTCTGGCGGGTAAACACGGTAAACGCGTTCGGCCACGCACTGCACAGGCGTCTCCGGGCCGGCCAGCCGGGGCGTCTGCTCGGTGCCGGCGCATACATCAATGGCCAGCGGCCGGTAGACAGTGTCGAACTCGCGCGGCTCGGTGCCGGCTATGAACAGCTCCGAGCGGCGTCGCAGGCACCATTGGGTGGGCAACAGCCCCGAGTCGATGCACACCGTGGCGCGCACCAGGCCCGGCGGCTGGCTGAATGCGCGCGGGGGCAGATTGTGGTGCACCATCAGCATCACATCGTGCCAGATTGGGCCGGCCCCGCTGACGCCGCTGACGCCCAGCATCGGCGTGTTGTCGGCGTTGCCCACCCACACACCGGTTACCAGGTCAGGCGTGTAGCCGATCGTCCAGTTGTCGCGCCAGTCGGTGGTCGTGCCGGTCTTGACTGCAGCCGGCCGGCTCAACTTGAGCACGCTGCCGCGGCCAAAGCTCGGTGCGCGGGCATCGTCATCGCTCAAAATGTCGGTGATCAGATAGGCGACGCGCTCGTCCAGGACGCGGCGGCCACGTGATCCTTGACACCCTGGGGCACGACACTCCGCCATCTGCCACACGATCTGTCCGGCGGCGTCTTCCACGCGCTCGATGGCGTAAGGCTCGACGCGGTAGCCGCCGTTGGCGAAGGCGGCATAGGCCCCGGTTAGCTCCAGCAGGGTAACCTCGCCGCCGCCCAAGGTGAGGGCCAGGCCATAGGGCGCCGGCGCGGTCGGCCCCAGCCCGTCGGCGCGAAAGGTGGTGATGCCCTGTCGTTGTGCCTGGTCTATCAATGCGTCCAAGCCGATGCTCTGCAAGACCTTGACCGCTGGCACGTTGTAGGAGCTGGCCAATGCTGTGCGCGCGCTTACCGGTCCATGCCAAACCCGGTCGTAGTTCTCCGGCGTATAGGGTTCGCCCTCTGCGGTCAGGAAGACCGTGCGCACGTCGGCGATGACTGTGGCCGCCGTGAGGGGTGGCCGACCGGCAGCCGCAGCGCGCTGCGGATCCATGGCGGCGGCGTAGGTGATGGGCTTGAGCGCCGAGCCGGGCTGACGCAAGGCCACCGCAGCGTTGACTGCGCCGTCGATGGCGGCGTTGAAGTAGTCTGGGCTACCCACCATCGTGCGAATGGCGCCGGTGTTGGGCTCTAACACGACGACGGCTGCGTTGTCGACCCGGCGATCGCTTGGGGCATCTTTCTCCCGTCGTAGCTGCTCCAGCCGGCGCACGACGATCTCCTCGGCGGCGCGCTGCCAGTCCAGGTCGAGCGTAGTGTAGACGCGCAAGCCGCTGAGGTCGGGGTCCACGGCGTGGGCGGCCGGCGCACCGTTCTGCCCAAGCGGGGTGGGCATGTGCGCGTGCTCGACGCGCGCCAGCCTCTGCGCTGCTACCAGCCGCTCTAGCTGCGCTTCCACATAGCTGACAAAGTGCGGCGCAGCGAGGGGGAAGGGGGTGGCGGCAAAGCGCAGGTTCTCGGCCAGCGCCAGCTCGGCCTCAGTTCTGTCGACATAACCGTGCAACACCATCAAGTTGAGCACGGTTGCCTGGCGGTAGCGGGCCGCTTCCAGGTTTTGCAGCGGGTTGTAGACGGCAGGGTTTTGCAGCAGGCCGGCCAGCAGGCTGCACTCGGCCAGGTTGAGCTCCTGCGCCGGCTTGCCAAAGTAGGCTTGCGCCGCCGCCTCCAGGCCGTAGGCGAAGTTGCCGTAGTAGACCTGGTTGAGGTAGAACGCCAGGATCTCCTGTTTGCTGTAGCGCAGCTCGATCTGCAGCGCCAGCCAAGCCTCGCGCAACTTGCGGCGCAGGGAGGGTTCGTAGCGCTCTTCCGGCGTCATGAGCGTGTTGCGCGCCAGTTGCTGGGTGATGGTCGACGCGCCGGAGACGATGCCGCCGCTGCGCCAGTTTTGGTAGACTGCGCGGCCGATGGCCAGCAAATCAACGCCCGGATGGTGGAAAAAGCGGCTGTCCTCGACCGCGACCGTCGCTTGCCAGCACGCAGCCGGCAGCGCCGCAAAGGGCAGGGGCGCCTGCTTGCCCTGCGCGCCGATCACCTCTGCCAGCAGTCGGCCGCGACGGTCGTAGATCAGCGTGCTAGGGCGGATCGGTTGCAGCGCAGCGGGCGTGGGCGCGGGCAGGTCGCCCAATAGCCAGAAGGCCGCAGCCGCCAGAGCGGCCATGACGCTGATGAGCAACAGGAAGAGGGCGGGACGCCGCGTGTGGCGTAGGAGTGCTGGATCCATAGGCTTTCCAACCGACTATTCCACGCCCCCTAACGGTTGTAGGTTCACAATCCCAACGTCTCGAGCCGCTCCGGTTGCGGCGCGCCGGTCAGCGGATCCCAGCCGCGCGCGGTGTAGTACTCGGCCAGCATGAGCGCCATGTCGGGCAGCACGCCGGCAGCGCCGCCGCTGGGCCGCGGCAGGGTGGCGAGGCGTTCCGGCAGCTCGTCATCGGCAGCGGTGACACCGTAGCGGACGTTGATCAACCGCTTCAAGTTGAACAGGCGCTCGCCTGTGCGCCATACGTCCTCGACCGTCCAGCCCCAGCCCAGGGCCTGGTTTACCAGATTCGCCAACTGTTCCGGCCCCATAGCGCCCCGCTCGATGAATTTGCACAGCCCCAGGGGATTGTAGACGCTCTGGAAGTTCTGGTAGTGGGCGGCCATGGTGCCGCTGCCCTCGCTTTGCAGCCGCGCCTGCCAGTGGTCGGCGCCAGGCCGGTAGACTACGCCCGGGATCTCGATGCCGTAGCCCTCGTAGTAGGTCATGGCCTCCATGTGGCAAGCCCCGCGGTTGGCCGTGGCGTAGTTGACGGCCATGCTGATGAAAGCGCGCGGGTCGTGATAGGGCATCTCCATGCCTTTGACGTGCAGGGCAAGCGGCTGCGCGGCCGGCCCAAGCCGCTCAACCATGCGCCGTATCCCCTCGGCCAGGAAGTCGCCGATCCCCTCTCGCCGACCGATCTTGTGCACACAGGCTACGATGGCCTCGGCGTTGCCCCACGTGAGATCGAGGCCGTCCACGTCCTCACGGCTTAGCAGCCCCTGCTCCACAGCCTCTGTGGCAAAGGCGATGCAGGCCGAGGTGCTAATGGTGTCCAGGCCATAGTCGTTGCAGAGCATGTTGATGTGACAGATGCTCTCTAGGTCGCTGTTGAGCAGCAGACCGCCGAACCCGCCGAGGGTCTCGTATTCCGGGCCATGGCCGCGCGTGCCTGCGTAGGGGCCTTCGCCGATCTGGACCGTTTTGCCGCAGCCGATGGGACAGGCGAAGCAGAAGGTGTGCTTCTCGAAGATCGTCTCGGCGATGCGCTGACCGCTGATAGCATAGGCGTGATCCCAGGAGCCATCGCGCCAGTTGCGCAGGGGCAGGTCGCCGTACTTCTCTGTGTTGGGGACGCTGCCGGCTGTGCCGAGCATGCTCAGGCCATAGGCGCCGTCCTTGATGACGGCGTTTTGCGCCTTGACGACGCTGCGGAAGCCCTGAGGGTCGTGGTATTCGGGGCGTTTGCGGCCGCGCACAGCGATGGCCTTGAGGTTCTTGCTGCCCATGACCGCGCCGATGCCGGCGCGACCGGCCGTGCGCGCGTGCTCGATGCCGCCCTGCATCACGCCTGCGTAGCGCACCAGCCGCTCGCCGGCCACCCCAATGCAGGCTACCTGGGCTTTGGCATCCGTCTCTGCCCGCACTTGGTCGAAGACGGCGTAGTGGTTATGACCCCAGAGGTGGCCGGCGTCGCGCAGTTCGACCTTGGCCGGCCCAGAGTCGCTGTCCGCCTGGCCTGTCCCGTCGATCCAGAGATACATCGGTCGCTCTGCCCGGCCGGTGATCGCCAGGCCATCGTAGCCGGTGAAGCGCAGCTCCGCGCCCCAGTGGCCGCCCATGTTGCTCTCGCCCCAGATGTTGGTCAACGGCGAGCGAGCGCACCATGAGCTGCGGCAGCCGGTCGGGGCAAAGGTGCCGCTGAGCAGGCCGTTGAAGATCAGCAGCGGGCTGGCCGGGTCGTCCCAGGGCCGGTGGGCATCCATGGTCTCGTAGAACAGCTTGGCCGCATAGCCGCTGCCCAGCAGATAAGCGCGCACGTCGGCCTCGTCAAGGGCGCGCTCGGCGACATGGCCCGTGGTCAGGTCGATGTGGAGGTACTTGCCAGCGTAGACGAAACCCATGGGACAACTCCTTTGGACCGGTTGCTCCGCTTCCCCCCGCCCGCCGGTAGATTCTGAACGGCGGGAGGACAGAGGAACCGGGAAGAACTGAGGAAACTGGGAACCCTCAACTTCCTGCGGGCAGGAAGAAGAAGGCCAGGCCCAAAATCAGGTATACTGCCAGCAGCATGGCGCCTTCGAGCCAGTTCGAGCGGCCATCTACGGCGATCAAGGCGGCGATGACGCCGGAGGCTGTGAGCGCAATCAGCTCGAAGTTGTTGAACTCCAGGGTGAGCGGGTTGCCCAGCAGCAGCGAAACGAACACCAACACCGGCGCCACGAAGAGCGCAATCTGCAGGCTGGAGCCGTTGGCGATGCTCAAGCTCAAGTCCATCTGGTTCTTCAGCGCCACCTGCACGGCCACCAGGTGCTCGGCGACGTTGCCGATCAGCGGGATGACAATGATGCCGACGAAGAACTCGCTCATGCCCAGCGCCTCGGTCACCGGCTCGACGGAGCCCACCAGGAACTCGCTCATGATGGCGATGCCCACGACCGACGCCGTGAGCACGGCCAGCGCAATCGAGGGCTTCCAGTGCGGCGCCGTGTGTGCAGGTGGCACGCCGATGCCGTTCTCCGGCGTCTTGAGGCGCATCTGGTAGACGATGGACAAAGCGTAGATGACGAGCATGACGGCTGCGGTGGTCAGGCTTAGTTCCTCCACGCGCAGGGTGTCGGGTTCGATGGCGGCGTTGAAAATCGAAGGCACGCTGATAGCGATGACGGCCAAGATGAGCATGGTGGCGTCGATGCCGGCGTTGGCGCGGTCGAACTTCTGGACGCCATGGCGCAGACCGCCGAGCAGGATGCTGAAGCCCAGCACCAGCAAGACGTTGCCGATTACCGAGCCGATGATCGAGGCTTTGACCAGCGCCAGGTTGCCGGCGCGGATGGCGATGATGGTGATGATCAGCTCGGCGGCGTTGCCCAGGGTGGCGTTGAGCAGGCCGCCCAAGCGGGGTCCAACTTGCTCGGCCAGCACCTCGGTGGCCTCGCCCAGCAGGCCGGCCAGGGGGATCACGGCCAGCGCTGAGGCACCGAAGATCACCAGCGGCGGCCAGTGCAGCAGCTCGGCGAGGATCGCCACAGGCAAAAAGATGAGCAGGAAGTGGATGATGCGCATGCTTGCTCCTTGTTCACAAAGAAATGCAAGGGGACGACGAAGATCGGACGCTACGGTGTAGGGTGTCCCCAGTTTATCATGGGGCCGAAGAAAACAGAAAAGTCGGGCGACGCGAAAAGAAAGAGCTGCCATCTCTGGGCAGAGTTGGCAGCTCTTGGGCTACATGTCAGGCGTCGACAGGCCGCGGGGAACCCGTTCGACCGCAGCGCTAACGGACCGACTGCTGCGTGCGCGGTTTTTTTTTACTGCTGGATGCTGTGGATGAAAGCGATGATGTCCAGCAGTTGCTCGTCGGTCAGCGCCGGGTTGCCCCCCTTGGGGGGCATGTCTACGCCGGTGGTGTTGAGCGGATCGCTGGCCGGCCGGCCGGTCTTGAGGAAGGCCAACAACTGCTCGTCGGTCTGGCTCTTGATCCACTCGCTGGTGGTCATGTCCTTGCCCAAGCCCTGGATGCCCTTGCCTTCTGGCCCGTGGCAGCCGGCGCAGGTGGCGAAGTACTCCTTGCCCT
>DAOUBX010000271.1:0-21891 GCA_034432445.1 Anaerolineales bacterium | reverse complement strand
AAGAAAATGATCCGGTAATAGATGCTTGCGGCGAGTCGTCCCTCATGCGAGCTCGCCGGACGACACCTGCACTTGCCGCGCAGGTGCAAGTGTCGTCCGGCGTGATCGCATATGGGCGAGCTCCGCTCCATTGCCGGAATAATATCTTAAGGTTCATGAATTCACCGTCTGACAGCACGGCACCTGCGCCTGCGCCGACGAAGCCTTAAGGCGCGAAGCGACTGGTGGGCCGCAGGCGAGGTGCAGGTGAGCGGCCACAGCCGCTGGGAACATGCTCCGCCAGGCCCTGAGGGGCCTTCGTTCTGTCAGCCAGGGATTTCCAATCCTGGGATACGGGCACGCCTGAGCAGTTACGAAACAGCCACCTGCTGCGCCGTGTCGAGGGCGCCTTGGAGGAGATCGCGCGCCTGGCAGCCCTGGTCGGCGTCCCAGGCTGCGAGAGCTGCAACAAGAGGCACTTCTACTGCCAAAGGCAAGACTTGTTGGTCGGGATCGCATAGCTGCCGTGCATAGGCGATAGCGTCTGCGGGCTGATCCTGCGCCAGGGCGACGCCGAGCAGCGGCCATAGCGCCTGCCAGAGAAACGGATAGGGCGCCGCCAGCCGACGCCAGTTCTCCACCGCGGCTTGCGCCAGACTCTTGGCTTCGGCCAGATTGCCGCGCCGCCAGGCCACCCACGCGAGACCGGCCTGGCTCGCGCCGCTGTAGTCGAGCATCCCCGCAGTCTCGGCCACGGCCAGCCCGCGGCGGGCAAACGCCTCCACTTCGGCGTCATGCCCCTGACGGCGGTGGACGAGGACGAGGTAAGCCAGGCAACGCGCCTGGAGCGTGATGTCGCCGACCTGCTCGGCCATCGTGAGCGCGGTCAGCAGCTCGACCTCAGCCTCCGCCAGGTCGCCGTGCCATAGGAGATAAAAGCCCAGCGCAAATTGATAGGGCACACGCGCTTCGGGGCCAATCGACGGCGGAAGGGCCGCCAGTGCAGCGCGCGCATAGGCCAAGGCGTCATCGGACGGCGCGTAGCGGCTGCGCTGGCCTGTCCAGCGCGCCAGATTGCCGAAGAGCGAGGCGCGCTGGGCGGCCGTGCCGTGCTGTTCAATCTGCGGGCGCACGCGGGCGATCCGTTCCGCCATCTCGTCAGGCCGGCGCCACCAGTACAACAGAAGCAGGCGTTCGAGTTGCACCTGACACCACTCCTCCCACCAGGCGATCTCGACCCCCTCGCCCGGCGCCCCGAGCAGCGCCTCGGCGGCCGCATAGTGGGCGACAACCTGGTCGTAGCTGGCTCGTTCGCCTTCCAGGGTCTTGCCGATCTTGCGTCGCACGCGCGCCTGCGCCACGGTATCGTTGCTTGGCAGGCAGGCCAGCACCGCCGTGTAGGCTTCTCGCGCCGCGGCGTGCTCGGCCAGCAATTCCCGTAAGTCCCCCACCTGTTCCAGCACCTGCGCCTCCCACTGGCGCCGCTGCCCTGGCTCAGCGAGCGTATCGAGCAAACGGCGCGCTCTTGCCAGCGCAGCCAGCGCGTCTTGCTGCGCATAAACCGCGCGCGCCGCCTTCGCAGCACGGTGATAGTACGCGATGGCCTGCGCCGGGAAATGGGCGCGCTCATAGTGCTCGGCAATGATGCCGGCCGCACGATCCAGGTCGGCGCTGTGTATCTGCTCCAACGCACGCGCTACCTGGCCATGCAGCCAACGGCGCCTTGTCCGGCCGAGGCCCCCATACGCTGCCTCGCGCAGCTTGTCATGGCTGAAGGCGTAGGCGTCGACGCCTTGCTCGCGCACGATCTGCCGCCGCCACAGCTCGTCCAGGCTCTGCACCACGCTGGCTTCGTCCTGGCCGCTGGCGCGACGCAACAGATCGAAGGTGAACGCGCGGCCGATCACCGCTGCCGTCTGCGCCAGCGCCTGCGCGGCCGGCGAAAGCAGCGTCAGCCGCCGTTGGATCACAGCGCGCACCTTGGGCGGCAGGGTAGACTGAGGCGACAAGATGTCAGCGTCGCCTTCCGTCTGCTCCTGCGCCTCTCCGGCCTTGTTTCCTTGTCTACTCGTCTCCCCGCTTCCGATTCCCGCCCGCACTGTCTCGACGATGAATAACGGGTTGCCTTCGGTGTCCCGGAAAAGCTGTGAGGCTTGCGCTGGCGCCAACTCATTGCCCAGCAGATTAGCGGCCAGCGCTGCGCTTTCGGCGGCGCTCAACGGCGTCAGGTGCAAGTCGGACAGCAGGCCGTGTTGCGCCAACGCCAACCGAAACGCGGTCAACGGATGGTCTTGCTCTACCTCCTCGGCGCGCACTGTGCCCAGCACCAGCAACGGAGCATTGGCGTGGGCCTGAAGCAGAAAGCTCAGCCAGTCCAACGTCTCGCGATCGCACCACTGCACGTCGTCCAGCAGGAGCAACAGCGGCTGCGTGGCGCTGTCGCTGGTTGACGCGTCGCCGGCCGCTGTCTGGCCCAGCACGGCGCGGTTGAGCGCCTGGAAGAAACGCTGGCGCTGCCAGGCTTCGGTCATCGGCCCCGGCGGCGGCAGGTCAGGCCGTTCCGCCAACAGTTCAGGCAGCAGGCGCGCCGTCTCGCTGCGCCAGATGCCCTCCAGCGCGCACACGTTCCCTTGCAGCGCGACACTGCGCAACCATTCGAGCACCGGCCCATAGGCCACGGCCGAGCCGCCGCCGGCGTAACAGCGCGCCACGGCGCTGGCAATGCCCTGGCGCTGCACCCAGGCCAGCAGTTCTTCAGCCAGGCGCGTCTTGCCGATGCCCGCCTCGCCGGAAATCAACACGACCTGCGCCTTGCCTGCCGCAGCCTGGCGCCACGCGCTGCGCAGCGCCTGCCATTGGGCCTGCCGGCCGACGAAGGCCGCTCCCCCAGCGGGCGGCTCCTGCTGGGCCGGGCTGGCGTCAACCATCAGCACGCGCTGGTAGACCGCCTGAGTGACAGGACCTGGATCCACCCCCAGTTCGTGGCGCAGGATCGTCGCGCAGGTGTGGTAGACGCGCAGCGCGCCGGCCCGGTCGCCCAGGGCCAGGTGCAGGGTCATCAACTGGCGATAGACGGCTTCGTGCAATGGATCGGCCCGCACCAAACGCTGGGCGTAGCCCAATGCTTGCTTGTAGTTGCGTCGCTCCTCCAGCAGCGCCGCCAGCCGCTCCAGCGCGTCCAGATAGGCCTGGCGCAGCCGCTCGCGCTCCGGCGCCAGCCACTCGTCGTACCAGCCGGGCAAGAGGTCGCCGGTGTAGAGGCTCACGGCTCCCTCCAGCGCTGGGATGGCGTCGGCCGGCTGGCCGCGCTGCTCGGCGGCCGCCGCTTGGGCGCAGGCTGCCTCGAAGTCGGCCACGTCCAGGGTGAACGGGCTGTCCTGTCGCCAGCGCACCGCCTGCGTGCCGACCTCCAGGTAGCGCTCGGCGTCGGGCAAGGCCTGGCGCAAGCGGGTGAGCAGGGTGCGCAGGTTGGTGAGAGCTTGCGCGTCGGGGGTATCCGGCCAGAGGGTGAAGGCGATCTGCTGGCGCGAGCGCGGCGCGTGACGGTGCAACAGCAGGTAGGCCAGCAGCCGCTGCACGCGCGCGTGTTCGAGCCCTGCTGTCGGTGCGTCGCCGGCCGAGATGCGAAAACCGCCAAATAGGCATATCCTCAAAATCCCGTCGTCTGCCATCGCCGGTCGACTTCCTCCGTTATGCGTCATATCGTGTTAAACGTCGCTGCGGCTGAAACTTTGTCACAGACGGGGCGCCTCGTCACGGGCGGTATATCGATACCTTGCGCTGCGGTTGCGTCTCCTGGGCGTGACCGGGGTTGCGCTGTCCCGGCGGTGTGTCGCGGCCTTGACCTGGGTGAGCTTGTGCGTAGAATCAAAGCAGATGTGCTTGTTCCTCAGGAGGGTGTGACGGCTGTTGCACCTAATTGATTGCGTCACGGCGGATTGTCCCCGTACGATGCTGACAGGGGTGCACCCTATGAGATCACAGTTTATCGGCTTGCAGAACGACCCAACTGCAGCGCCCGGCGTCGAACACGATGAGATCGCAGCGCTGCCCAGCGCTCCAGGCCAGGTGATCGTCACCTGCGTGGACTACTGCCCAGCCCAGATGGTCGAGCAGTAAATCGATGATCTGCGCGGCTTCCTCGACCGTCATCGTCCTGAGTGGGTGCAGGTGCGTTGGATCAATGTCGATGGCCTCTCGGATATGGGCGTGGTCCACGCGCTGGCCACCAAATATGAACTGCACCCCCTGGCGATCGAGGACCTGCTCGATCTGAACGACCGACCCAAGGTGGAGCCCTACGGCGGCGAAGACACCGCTATCCGCGCCCGTCTGTTCATTGTCGCTCGCACGCTGGAGTTGGCGAATGGGCGCTTGACCAGCCGGCAGATCTCGCTTTTCCTGGGCCACAACACGGTGCTGACCTTCCGCGAGGCGCCTAGCAACGTGTGGGATCACGTCCGGCAGCGCCTGCGCACCAGGGGCTCGCAGCTGCGCAACCACGACGCCAGCTTTCTGGTTCACTCGCTCCTCGACGCCATCGTGGACCAGTGTTTCCCGATCCTGGAGCACTACGGCGATCAGATGGCGGCCATTGAGACCCTGCTGCTGGATAGCCCGCAGCGCGACACCAACCAGAGGATCAACGTGATCAAGCAGGATCTGCTGCTGGTGCGCTCGGTGATGTGGCCGATGCGCGAGATGGTCGCCTTGCTGCAGCGCGAGCCGCACGAGTGCATCAGCGACGATACCCGCATCTACTTGCGCGACCTGTACGACCACGTGGTACAGATCATCGAGATCAATGAGATCTATCGCGAGCGCGCCAGCGATTTGACCGACAGCTACATGTCTGCGGTCTCGAATCGCATGAACCAGATCATGAAGGTCTTGACCATCATCGGCACCATTTTCATCCCTCTAACTTTCCTGGCCGGCGTCTACGGCATGAACTTCCGCTACATTCCCGAGCTGGAACAGCCCTGGGCCTATCCGGTCTTTTGGATCATCTGTCTGATCGTGGGTGGGGCGATGTTGGCCCTGTTCCGACGCAACGAGTGGTTGTAGAACCGCCGCCGCTGCCGTTCGACACTGCTCGACGCGCGGCGGAGGAGTTCGGTGAACACGCCAGACAAGGCAGATTCTTGTCGGAAATTTAAGGTTCTTTCCTCTTGACTCTGACGCTACGTCAGGGTGTATCCTGAGCGGCATGAGCGTAAAGAGAAGCGACGGGCACACCGTGCGCCAACTAGCCAAGCTGGCCGGCGTCACGGTGCGCACCCTGCACCACTACGACCAAATCGGGCTGCTCCGGCCGAGCGCACGAACCGCGGCGGGCTATCGGCTGTACGGCGAGGCGGACCTGCTGCGTCTGCAACAGATCTTGCTTTTCAAGGAGATGGACGTCCCGCTGGAGCGGATCCGAGAGATCCTGGACGATCCGCAGTTCGACCTGGTGCAGGCGCTGCGCAGCCACCGGCAGACGCTGCAGGCGCGCGCGGCGCGACTGGAGACGCTGCTTCACACCATCGACAAGACGATTGCCCGACTGATGGAGGAAACGACCATGTTGACTATCGAAGAGCTCTACGAGGGCTTTAGCAAGGAAGACGCCGAGCGCTACCGCCGCGAGGCGCGCGAGAACTGGGGCGCTGAAATGGTCGAGGCGACCGAGCAGCGCATGCGCAAGATGTCCAAGGCGCAGTGGCAGGCCGTAGGGCAGCAAGGCGAGGACGCCACCCGGCTGCTGGCCAGCTTGATGGACAAGGCGCCGGAGGACCCGGCCGTGCAGGCGGCCATCGCCCAGCACCACGCCTGGATCGAGAACTTCTATCCCGCGCCGGCCGCGCTGTATCGCGGCCTGGGCCAGATGTATGTCGAGCACCCGGAGTTCCGCGCCTTCTACGAGAAGTACCGGCCTGGTCTGGCCGAATTCATGCAGGCCGCCATGGCGCACTACGCCGCCACCGTGCTGGCCGGCTAAAGCCCTTCGCCGTGGGTGTGCCAACTCCGCTGATGCCGATCTCAACCCTGCGGAGTTTGCCCCCCAGAGGCGAACACCGTGAACGTTGAAGACTCAACGGCGACGCTGAGACACTCGGCTCCGCCGTTGTGTCGTTTTCCAGAGATTGCTGAGCGCAGGACTTCGAAAGCCGCTGCTTTGGTGGCGCCGCATTGCCGGTTTGCTGGTTTTGGATACAATACCCCGGCGGCCAAAGCCACTGGAAGCCGCTGATGGACGACTGACCGATGAACAAGAACGACATTCTCACGCTTTACCGTTACAACGACTGGGCCAATGCCCGCGTGCTGCGACAGGCGGCCCGGCTGTCGCCGGAGCAATACGCCGCGGCGGCTCCTGTGCCCCAGGGCAGCTTGCGCGGGACGCTGGTGCACGCTTTGGCCGCCGAGGTGGCCTGGCGGCGGCGCTGGCAGGGCGACTCGCCCAAGGCGCTGCTCAGCGAGGCCGATTTGCCCACTTTCGAGGCCTTGGCCGCGCGTTGGGAGCAGGAAGCCCAGGCGCTGCAGGCCTTTGTCGCTTCCCTCAGCGACGACGATCTCGGCCGCACGGTGTCCTATC
Source organism: Anaerolineales bacterium (assembly GCA_034432445.1). Classification (GTDB taxonomy): domain Bacteria; phylum Chloroflexota; class Anaerolineae; order JAAEKA01; family JAAEKA01; genus JANWYQ01. The sequence continues at coordinate 15,332 of DAOUBX010000271.1, read as the reverse complement.
AAACCACCCGTGGTGCGCCGATGGCCAACGTGCTCTGGCATCTGATGGCGCACGTGGTCAACCACGGCACGCAGCACCGCTCCGAGGCGGCCATGTTGCTGACCGGCTATGGCTATTCACCAGGCGATCTAGATCTGATCGTTTTTCTGCGGGAGGTTGCGTGACATGGAGTGGGCCCTTGCCCCGGTCCCCTCCCGTTAGGAGAGGGATTGTAAGTTGTGAGCGATAGTGTGCCTACAAATCGATCGATTATCCCCCACCACAGGGTTAGGTTTGGCACGAGCTTGCTGCTCCTGCTCATCTTCTTCGGCACGGTTCTGCGTCTGCGTCAGTTCATGTTTAACCGGTCGCTCTGGTTGGATGAGGCGTTGCTGGCGAACAACGTGGTGCAGCGGCCGCTGGACGTGCTGTTGATCGAACCGCTGACCTCGAACCAGGGGGCGCCGCTGGGGTTTCTGTTGCTGAGCGACCTCCTCACAACCATGCTGGGACCCACCGACCTGGTGCTGCGCGTCGTGCCCCTGCTGACCAGCGTGCTGGCCTTGTGGGTGGCCTATCGGTTGAGTCTGCTGGTGTTCGACAGCCTGGCGGGCCGGGCAACGTTTCTCGGGCTGCTGGCTGCTGCGCCGGTGTTGATCTACTACAGCTCGGAGTTCAAGCAGTACTCCGGCGACGTGCTGGCCAGCCTGTTGATTCTGTGGGCCGGTCTGCGCTATGACAAGCGGCGCCATGGCCTCACCATCCTGGCCGTTGTGGGCGCAGTCGGCCTGTGGTTCTCGCATCCCGCGCTGTTCACCATGGCCGCTGTAGGCGTGACGCTGGCGGTCGAGCTCATCGCCCGGCGACAGTGGCGCAGCTTGTTGCCGTTGGCTGCGGTGGCCGTAGTGTGGGCGGTCGCCTGCGTCGTCGATTACTTGCTGTCGCTGCGCGCCCTCGCCGGCAATCACAGCCTGATTGCCTATTGGCGGCTGGGCTATGCGCCGGTGCTGATCGACTCGCTGGCCGAGCTGCGCTGGTACTGGGACAGCGTGCTAGGCTGGGTCTTCCTGGCCTTCGGCGAGCGCAGCCTGGTCGATCCGCTGCCGTGGCCGGAGTGGTTCAGCCCGTTGAACATCGCGTTGCTAGCCCTCGCGGCGGTCGGAACAGTGCGGCTGTGGTTCCGCTCCCGACGCATGGCCGGCTTCGCGCTGCTGAGCGTCGCCTTCACGGTGATGGCATCCGGCCTCAAGCTCTACCCCTTTCGTGCCCGGCTGATCCTGTTTCTGGTGCCGTTGGTCTTTCTGGCGGTCAGCAGCGTGGTGGATTGGCTGGCCGGGCGGCCGCGGCCGCTGGCGCGCGCGGTCGGTGGGCTGCTGGCGCTGGCCTTGGTCGCGCTGGTGCTCATCCCCTCTGTCGCCATCGCCATTGACCCACATAACCACTCCGACATCAAAGGTGCGCTGGCCTACGTGCGCGCACACCGCGTGCCCGATGACGCCGTGGCGCTGAGCGTCTGGAGCGAGCCGGCCTACCGCTTTTATGCGCCTCAGTTCGACCTGGACGGTACGCCTGTGGTGGCCGTCATTGCGCGGGAGAACGATCCGCAGGCGTTTGTGGCCACGCTGTGCCGGGAAGGCGCGCAGCAGCCGATCTGGATCATTTTTAGCCACCGCTTCGACGAGCGCGTGGACTTTCTGGCCGGCCTGCGCAGCGTGGCGTCGCAGTTGACAGCCTGGGAGGGAGACGGCGCCGGCGCGTATCTGCTCGACTTCTCGGCAACGCCGGTATGTGCAATTGGCCCGTAATCATGCCCCCACCCGACCATTCCACCCAACCGACCGATCTACCAAACTGACCGCTCTACCGCTCTACCTCTACCGCCCTCACTCGAAAGACCCCGTCAATGACCTCCTCCGATTACGAATACAGCGGCCTGATGGCGCAATTCTGGGACCTGCTGCGCGGGGACACCTCGCGCTGGGCCGACCGTTTCTTCTACCTGGACGTGATTCACCAGCGTGGCCAGCCGGTGTTGGACGTGGGCTGCGGCACCGGCCGGCTGCTGCTGGACTACATGCAGCAGGGCATCGACATCGACGGCATGGACAACTCGCCGGAGATGCTGGACCTGCTGCGCCAGAAGGCCGCCGCGCTGGGCCTGGCCCCGCGAGTGTACCTGCAAACCATGGAGACGCTTGACCTGCCCCGCCGCTACCGCGTGATCCTGGTGCCCTCCAGCTCCTTCCAACTGCTGACCGAGCCGGCGGCCGCGGCCGAGGCGCTGCGCCGTTTCTACGCGCATTTGCAACCGGGCGGTGTGCTGGTGATGTCGCTCTACATCCTGGGCGTCGACGACGCTGGCCGGCCCATCGACCAGGAGGAGTGGACGCAGGAGGTGGTGCGCCCCGCGGACGGCGCCATCATCCGCCGCTGGTCGCGTTCGGTCTACGACCATGCCCAACAGACCGAGGACACCGAAGACCGCTACGACGTGATCGTGGACGGCGTGGTCGTCGCCTCGGAGCAGCGTAGCCGCCCGCGCGCCACCCGTGGCTACACCCAGGCCCAGGCCATCCAGCTCCTGCAAGCGGCCGGCTTCGCCGACGTCCACCTGACCAGCGGCTTCAGCTTTGCGCCGGCCGCGGCGGAGGATACGCTGTTCTGCATTTTGGGAACGCGTCCCAAGCTGTCCTGATTGTGGTTCAGCTCGCAACGCGCTCTGGCCAGCGCTCGACTGCCAGGAGCGGCGCGGGCTCTGAGTTGAAGTTCTGCCAAAACTTGACCAGGCCGGCAGCCAAGGGACGCAGCTCCTCCAGTGTCTGCGCGTGCTGCTCGGCGTCGATCAGCCCACGCGTTTCCAGAAATCGCAGCCAGGCCGGGATCATCTCGAACATGGCCGCCAGCCGGTGTGGCCGGGGATTGAACAGATTCACCAGGTCTGCCAGATAGCGATCCAGTGTGGCGTTGTCGGGCAGCAGGATCGAGTTGGACTGTGACGCACTTGCCTTGGACTTGTTCTTCTTGCCTGTCCTGCTCCGGCTTGCGTCTTTCAGCTCCCCGTCGTGGCGTTGCAGAATATAGGTCTGAATCTGGTCACGGGCTAGCTCTCCCTTGGCATACGACACGCCTTCTTCACGGCGCAGGTAGCCGAGGAATTCGACGGTCAGGTAGTAGAAATCAAGCCGGCCCTGGCTCACCACAGGTTCCGGTTTACCCTTTTGCGGCTGGCGCTGCGTGAGGTCCAAGTCGTCTGGTGTCCAGCGCCGGCCAGCCTTGCCCGTGAGGTACGCCAGGAACTTAGCGAACCCATCAGGTTCTCCAGGTTTGCATTCGAAGAAGGCGCCTATCGCCTCCATCTCGGTCAGGTTGGGCTCGCTTGTGTGCTCCAGGTAGTCGAGGGTTGTGTACGCCAGGCCATTCTCAGCAAACTCAACGACCGCCCACTCCAAGTATTGGTCGGAATGCTGTACCAATGGCCAGGCGCGGCGCATGCCCGCAGCAAGCGCCGGCAGTTGGTCGTAGTACGCCAACTGATCGAATGCCTGATTGACGATGTCGAGATGTTCACCGGCCAGTTCGACCAGTTCGTCTACCAAGGCTGGCAGTGTGTCGAGGCGTCCAGCGATCAGGGCGTTCGAGATCAGCCAGCTCAGGTAGAAGTGTGCGTCGGACGTGTAGGCGTCCGGCAAGCGTTGGCGCAACTGCGCGACCAACCCATCGAAGCGATCTCTTTCGTCGTTTGCCGTAGTTGCATCGTAGAGGACATTCAGCATCTCGAAGGCAGTCTCATCATCCAGCAACCCTTCGTCCAGCGCTGCCTCGAAGATGGCGATCTGGCCTTCGTAGTCCTCCTCGGCCTCGAATTCCTCCCACAACGAGGCGAGTTCGTCGTTGGCGTCTGTCCATTCTGCCATCGATTGCTGCTTGTCTGGTTCATGGCCGGCTTCAGCATCAGGCAGGATGGATTTTGCCACGGTGTCTAACGGTCATAGCGGTGGTAACGCCGTCTCTTGAGCGGCGCGCTCGGCCGCCAGTTGAGCCTGCCGAGCCTCTTCATCCTTCTTCAGACAACACTTCTTGTATTTCTTGCCGCTGCCACACGGGCAGGGATCGTTTCGTCCGGGCATGGGTTAGCTCTTTCTCGGTAGATGGGTAGATTTGTTGATTGGCAGTAGCAGACCGGGTGCATGGTTGTCTAGTCTGACACGGCGTTGGCCCCCTGCTGCTCCAGCGACGCCAGCAGCGCGTCCAGCCGGGCATCCTCGCCCAGCACGATCAGGATGTCGCCGGCCTTTAGCGGCTTGCCTAGGGAGGGATTGAAGCGCACGTCGTAGCGGATCTGGCCGGCCTCGCTGTAGCTCTCCATCATGCCGATCACGTTCAGATCGTAGCGGTTGCGCACCCGCAGATCGACTAGCGTCTTGCCGACCCACTGCGGCGGCCCAGGGACACGGCGCACGCTGTAGCCGGGCAACACCTGGCGCGCCTCGTAGGTCTCGCGCTGGGTGTGGTAGATGGTGTTCTCATGCACCAGCAGCATGACCGCATTAGCAATTACGGTTCCATGTGGTGCCCGCTGCGCCCAGCAGCAAAGGCACGAAGATCAACAGCGGCGAGGGAGACGTCTCCACAAGGCGCAGGACCGCGTCGAACAACCAGTGGACCGCCTCTTTCAGCGCCAGCACCACCAGCGAGACCGCCAGGCCGATCAGCGCTACCTGCACGACCAGCCGTCGCTCCTGGGCGTTGAAGTTGCGCAGGAAGGGCTGGCCCAAGCGGCGTAGAAAGTCGCTGGTACGTTCGGGGAGGGAAAGTCTTGCGCCAGGCTGGTGCTCTTCTGCGCTGTCCGCGGCCTGCGCTGACATGATCGTACTCATGGCGAAGATTATGCCAGAGGCGTCCCCGGGCGGCAACCGCTCAAGTAGGGCGATGAGCAGTTGCGGCGTCCAGCAGGCGGGTGATGGTCGTCTCGATCATGGCGTTGGTCCCGGCTCTTTGCGATCGGCGTTGTCGGCGGCGTCTCGATCCGGCGCAGCGCCCCGCCGCCGCCGGCAGCGCTCGCTGCAATAGACGACCTGGTCCCATTGCCGCGCCCACTTCTTGCGCCAGGCAAAGGGCCGGCCGCAGACGGGGCAGATCTTGGTGGGGAGGTCTTGTTTCTTGGGAGCTGGCATGGGGAAGGGGTAAATTGGTAGAGTGGTAGATTGGTCGGGCGCCAGCGTTGGGGCAGGTGCTAACACACAGAAGAGCAAGTGACTCGTTGGTAACTGCTCTGGCCGGTTCCGTGAACCGGCGGCGTTGTCGGCCAAATCCCGCCGGTTCACGGAACCGTCTAGAGCGGTGAGGGGAGCATCATGTCTGGCCAATGTCGAATTCTGCCAGAAACGCAGCCGCCTGTTGTCGCACGCGCGCCCGCTCGTCCTCGTCTAAGTAGCGCAAGCCGAGCACTGCGTTGCCCAAGCGTGGGTTGCGGCGCAGGGTTGGCTCGTGCTGCAGCAGGAAGTTCCAGTAGAGAAAGTTGAAGGGGCAGGCGTCGGGGCCGGTGCGGGCTTTGTGGTCGTAGCGGCAGCCGGCGCAGTAGTCGCTCATCTTGTGGATGTAGTTGGCCGAGGCGACGTAGGGCTTGGTGGCTGTGCGGCCGCCGTCGGCGTTGAGGCCCATGCCCAGCACGTTGGGCAGCATCACCCACTCGTAGGCGTCCACGAAGGCGGCCAGGAACCAGTCGTTGACCTGCAGCGGCGCGACGCCGGCCAGCAGGCAGAAGTTGCTGAGCAGCATCAGCCGTTCGATGTGGTGGGTGTAGCCCGTTTCCAGGGCGCGGCCGATGGCGCTGCGCAGGCAGGCCAGGTCGGTCTCGCCGTTCCAGAAGAACTCGGGCAGCTCTCGCTGCGCCTGCCAGGCGTTGAAGTCCTGCCACTGGCCGGCCAGCCGCCAGTACTGCCAGTAGATGTACTCCCGCCAGCCCACCACCTGGCGCACGAAGCCCTCCACCGAGTTCAGCGGCGCCAGACCGGTGTGATAGGCCCGCTCGGCCGCCTGCGCCAGCGCCAGCGGCTCCAGCAGGCCGATGTTCAGGTAAGGCGACAGCAGCGAGTGGAAGAGCAGCGGGTGCCGGCTGCTCATGGCGTCCTCGTAGGGGCCGAAGCCGGCCAGCCGACGGGCCAGGAAGTCGTCGAAGGCCGCCTGGGCCTGCTGGCAGGTCACGGCCAGGTCGAAGCCGTCCACCGTGCCTGTGCCGGGCAGCGCCGCCACCTCGGCCATGACGTTGCGGGTGATCTCATCGGGCGGGAAGCTGGGCGGGGCCGGCGGCCGCAGGCCCTTGGGCAGCGGCTGGCGGTTGTCGGCGTCGAAGTTCCAGCGTCCGCCCAGCGGCTGGTCGCCCTCCAGCAGCAGGCCGAAATGACGCCGCATGGCGCGGTAGAAGTTCTCCAGCACGATGCGCTGGTCGGGCTTGGCGTTGGGGAAGGGATCGAACCGGCCGGCCAGGAACTGCGTGTTGGGCAGCACGCGCACGGGCAGGCCGAGCTGTTCAGCCAACCTGCCCTGCTGCCAGCGCCGGCCGGCGATCTCGCTGGCGGCCATAGTGAGCAGCTCGGCCGGCCGGTGGCGGGCCATATGGTCTCGCAGACCGGCCAGGGTCGTCTCGGCGCGGAAGCAGTCTACCTGCCAGCCCTGGCCGCGCAGCTCCTCGGCGTAGTGGCGCATGGCGCTGAACAGCAGCACCAGCTTCTTGCGCTGGTAGGGCAGACGGACGCTGCGCCGCGCGCTCTCCACCAGCACCACCTGCACGTTCTCCCGCCCTACGGCCCGCTCAGCCGTAGCCAGGGCTGGATGGCTGGCCAGCAGTTGGTCGCCTAGGATCCAGACGGACAAGGTCTCGCTCATGCCAGAATTATGCCACACGGACTGCGTGACGAGTAACTCGTAACCGGAAGTCGTTGCGCGCGACGTCTTTCCGGGTTACGCATCACTCGTTACGTGTTAGGGCGTCACCCGGTTCAGATCGCGCGGGAACAGCGTCGCCAGCCGCAAGTTGGGCAGGTCCAGCAACTGCATCAACAGCCGCTCCAGGCCGATGGCGAAGCCGCCGTGCGGCGGCATGCCGTAGCGAAAGGCTTCCAGGTAGCTCTCGAACGGCGCCACCGGGTAGCCGGCCCGCGCCAGCGCGGCCAGGTAGTCGCCGTACCGGTGCAGCCGCTGGCCGCCGGTGATCAGCTCCACGCCGCGGAAGAGCAGGTCGAAGGAGTTGCTGTAGCCGGGCCGCGTCGGGTCGGGGTGGGTGTAGAAGGGGCGCTTGACCATGGGATAGCCGGTGACGAAGAGGAAGTCGCTGCCGTGTTCCTCCTGCGCCCATTGGCCCAGCCAGCGCTCGTCCTGCGGCGACAGGTCCGGCTCGCCGCGCACGTCCACGCCGTGCCGTTGCAGGATCAGCTCCTGCGCCTCGGCGAAGTGGATGTGGGGGATCGCAGCGGGCACGGCCGGCAGGCGCGCCTCCAGCAAGGCCAGCTCAGCCGCGCAGCCGGTCTGCAGCGCATCGACGATGCCGGCGATGACGTCGCGCGCCAGGGCCATCACCGTGAAGTGGTCGTCGATGAAGCCGAACTCCACGTCCAGGCTGACGTACTCGTTGACGTGGCGGGTGGTGTCGTGCGGCTCGGCGCGGAAGACCGGCCCTACCTCGAAGACCCGCTCGAAGACGCCCACCATGATCTGCTTGTAGAACTGCGGGCTCTGCGCCAGGTAGGCCGGCCGACCGAAGTAGTCGAGCTGGAAGACGTTGGAGCCGCTCTCCGTGGCCGAGGCGACGATCTTGGGCGTCTGGATCTCGGTGAAGCCGCGGCTGCTGAGCGTGGCGCGGAAGCCGGCCATGGCCGCAGCCGCCAGCCGGAAGACCGCGCGCCGCGCCGGATGGCGGTTGGCGACCACGGCATGGTCCAGCAGCGTGGGCAGGCTGGCCTTGATCTGGCGCTTGTTGAGGGGCAGCGGCAGCGGCTCGGCCACGGGCGTGATCACCTGCACGGCCAACTGGCGCAGCTCGACGCCGCCCGGCGCCTGGGCTTCCGCTACCACCGTGCCCTCCAGCGCCAGCACCGTCTCCGCGCCCAGGCCAGCCGCCAGGATCGGGGCTAGCTCTGCCTCGTCCTCGCTGACCGCCTGCACCGTGCCCCAGCCGTCGCGCATGACGACGAAGGTGACGCCGCCCAGCCGGCGCAGCGCGTGCAGCCAGCCCTGCACTCGCACGCGCTGGCCGATGTGGTGTTGAACTTGTGTGGTTGGTATGCGTTGCATAAGCGCCTCCAAGTGTGTAACTCGTAACCAGAGACACAGTGTGCGCTTCCGGGTTACGTGTTACGGATTGCTCGTTACGTAAAAAAAGCCCTCATCCTACAGGAGGACGAGGGCTCGAAAAACCTTCGTGGTGCCACCACCGTTTGCCCCAATGGGGCCTTAGCCGGCTCGGCTCGCAGACGGCATTGTGGCGAGCGAAGCCGCTGCGCGCTAACGGGCGTATCCCGGAGAGGGCTAGTTTCGGTGATCGGTGAGCGGGGAGAGGTGATCGGATACGCCATGACCGATTACCGTTTACCGCATACGGATTACCGATTTCGCCCTTCGGCTCAGGGGTGTCATCATCCAGAGTCGGCAGCAACGCTTGCAGCCGACGGCGTTGCTCTCTGGGTGCCGGTGGACCTGGACAACCTATCCCCGTCATAGCCTGTGCTCTATGCCATTGGGCCGGAATTCTAGCACAGAGCAAGGGGCATGTCAATTGGTCGCGTGCTGCGTTGTATCTGGCGCTCAGGGTTGAAAGCGTCCGACCTCGCCGCCGTCGGCCGCGCGATACAGGATAACCAACGGCGTCAAATTGCTGGTCGGCTCGGAGAGGGGTAGGGCAAAGTCGTAGACGTCGAGCACGGTCTCGCCCGGCCGCCAATCCGTGGTAGGGTAGGCCCAGTGCACGGGTACGGCGTCGTGGGAAGCGGCCACACTGCCATCGGGGTTGAGCAGCCGCGCTGACACTTTGAGGTTCTCGCTCAACGGCGCTAGCGCTTGCCAGGCCAGCCGCAGGCGTAGCCAGGTGGCGCCCTTGGCCGGCACCGAGGTCAAGTCCCAGCCGACAAGCTGCACGGCATCGCCGAAGTGCACGTCGGCGGGCTGCGCCGGCGCCGCAGGCTGCGTCTGCCCGGCCGGCCACACGCGAACCAAAGGCCCTTCAGCGGTCAGGGAATGGCGTTGGGTTGCGCCGTCCAGTTCACGCGTCAGGTAAACGGCCTGGCCTGCCGTCAACGCCTGCTCCACCGCTGCCAGCCGGTCCGCCTCGGCGTCCGCCGTGACCAGGGTCACGTCCGGCTGCAAGTCCTCGGCCATCTGCAGGTAGCGCAGCAACGTCGTCTCGCCCAGCAGGCCGACAATTGTCGTGTTGGCAGGCAAAGGCTGGGACAGGATTGCCCGGCCGCAGTTGCTGACGTTCCAGTCGTTGGCGCGGTTGGGAGTGAACGCCGGCGGCTCGCCCACCGCCAACGTCTCGGCGCAGGTCTTGGGCCGTGGCTCGCTGCGCAGGAAACGCGCTGCCTCTCCCAAGGGGCCGGCCACCACGACGACCAAGGCGATTGTTTGCACGGCGGCCAACCAGCCGCGATAGGGTCCCGGCAAGCGCATCTGGCGGCCCATGCTGCCCAGCAGCGTGCCTAGTTGATCGAGCACGGTCGTCAGCCCCACGGCCGCCATCAGCAACCACACCATGATCGCAGGCAGGTAGAACACGTCCACGTCTGCAGCCTGGTAGCGCACAGCGAAGACGATGTTGGCCGCAAACACCAGGGCCAGGAAGGTCCAACGCCGCGGCTGCTCGCGCCAGCGCAGCCAGCCGACAAGGCCCAGCAGCAAGGCTGCGATGCCCACCTGGCTTGTCATCAGGTTGATGCCGTAGCTGCTCGTGCGTTGGACGGCCAAGGGATTGGCGGTGAGGAAGACGTTGTAGTCGCTGGCCAACACGTGACGCCAGAAACCGGCCCAGGTGTTGGTGTAGGAGCCGTCGAGCGAAGTGACCGTGCGCCCGCGCAACGGCAGGTAGAGGTAGAGCAGCAGCGGCAGGAGAAAGGCGCCCAGCATGGCCAGCCACTGTTGCGGTCGGCGCAGCTCAGGCGCATACCACGCCTCCCACGCACCAAGTACAGCCAGGCCCGGCAGGAGCAGCAGGGTCATGCGGTGGTGGGTCAACGACAGGCCCACGACTAAGGCGATTGTCACCCAACGACCGCTGCCGTTGCCCAGCGCTAGCAGCAGGATCACGGCCACGAACAGGCCATGCAGCGTGTACACTTCGGCGATGGTGGCCTGCGACCACCAGACGCTGGCGACGGCGTAGATCAGCGCGCACGTCGCTGCAGCCAATCGGCTCGTGCCCAGACGGCGAGCGGCCAGAAAGAATATGCCGATGGTCGTCGCGGCAGCTAAGGCTGAAAGCAGGTTGACCCGCCACGCAAAATCGCCCAGCGGAAACAGCCGGCTGAAGAGCCAACCAACAAGCGTGTACAGTGGGTAGCCCGTGGGATGGGCAATGCCCAGGCTGGGCAGGACGACCTGGAACTCCAGGCTGTCATCGAAGACGGTGGCTACGGTGGGCGCCAGCGTGGCGGCATAGAACGCCAGGGCCCCGACAGCGAGGCCAAGCGCCCACCAGCGATCGCTGGTCGAAATGGAGGTTGCGGTGCGCCGAGGCGCAGCAGCACGCGGAGAGGTCATCAAGGCAAAATGCCCGCGGCGCTGCTAGCGCCGCACATCGCCTTCCACCACCAGACGCAAGGGCGCATCGGGCGGTTGCTCGCCGTACGCTGTGAGGTCCTCGAGCGTAAGACGCAGGCGCAGCGGTCCGGCGTGCGGATTGCGCGCCAGATGGGCGATGATGGCTTCATCGGCCTGCACGCCGAATTGCTTGAGCAAGCGACGGATGTCGGTGCGGCTGGATTCTTCCATGGTGACCCTTTCTCCTGATCGATGCGCCTGAGCTGCGGCGACGACGCTGTCCACCGCGGGCGCGGTTGGACCCGCTCGGGGGGCTGCGCAATGCCCGGCCTGTGTGTGGTGTGCCGGTTGCCGGCAGACGCTGTCCGCCATTGTAGCCGCGCGTTGCCAGGCTGTCAACGCGCGACCGCCCCAAGTCTGGTGGGCCAGAGACGAAGGCTGCCTGTCATTGCTTGGGCGCTGCTGTGGGGATTTGCTGATTGCTTGGGTCTGGGGTATGCTGGCTGCAACGATCTTCACGATCGTGTCAAGCAAGCAAGGAGTAGACTATGTCACAGCGGTTGCAACCCAAAACGCAGCAGAGGGGCGGACCGGGCAAGCTGTTGGCGCTGCCGATGGTACTGGCCGGCAGTTGGATCGCTTATAGCCATCTGGCCATCAACCACCGCGCTTCTTTGCCGCCGGCCATCCCTGCCGACCGTGAAGTTTTTTTGAGCCGGACTGCCGGCTGGCTAAGCTACTATGTCGATCGAACAGCGCCGTCGGGACGGCCGTTAGTGTTGATCCACAGCGTCAACGCTGCGGCCAGCGCCTACGAGATGGGCCCGCTGTTTGCGGCTTACCGCGGCCGACGGCCGGTGTTTGCGCTCGACTTGCCCGGCTACGGCTTTTCTAACCGCATGCGTCGCGCCTACACGCCTCAGCTCTTCGCCGACGCCATCGCCGAGTTTCTGAGCACGCAGGTGGGCAAGCCGGCAGATGTGGTTGCGCTGTCGTTGGGCTGCGAGTTCACAGCGCGGGCGGCCATGGAGCGCCCGGAGTTGTTTCACTCGCTGGTGTTTATCTCGCCCAGCGGCTTCAACCGCCTGAACACCGGGCGCGCTTCGCAGAAAGCGGGCATGCGCGGCAGCGCCAACGCCCTCTACAGCTTGTTGTCCTTTCCGCTCTGGCGCCGGCCGCTGTTCGACCTGATTGCCGCGCGGCGCAGCATTGCGTTCTTCTTACGGCAGAGCTTTGTGGGGCCGGTGACGCCGGGTTTTGTGGACTACGCCTATCTGACCGCGCACCAGCCGGGAGCCGAGAACGTACCGTTGTACTTCCTCAGTGGCTCGTTGTTCACGCGCGATGCGGCCAACACCCTCTACGCCAACGTGCACACGCCGACGCTGGTGGTCTATGACCAGGACGCGTTTGTGAGCTTCGACGGGTTGCCGAGCGTGTTGGGACAGAACGAGCAATGGCAGGCTGTGCGCCTGGCCCCTTCTCGCGGCCTGCCACACTTTGAGCGGCTGGACGAGGTGACGGCGGCGTTGGAACGCTTTTGGCGGGAGCTGGACCGATCAGGCTGATCCGCCGATCGGTGAGTGGTAATCGACGAAGGAGTGACGCAATTGAGGTCTCGATACGGGCCGGTGGGTGGAATAACCGGTCAAGCGAGACTTCTCGTGCGGGCAAATCTGGCGTATCGAAACCCACCGGCTCAACTCGGCCAACCAACTGCGTAACTTCTGTCGGCAATCAGTGAGCAGTAAGCGTCTACAGCGCGTGCCTGTCGTCGTTTACTGCTCGTCGGCTGTTGGCTGTCGCTCAGAGCTGGCCGCCAGCAGGACGTGCGCGGCCAGCACGCCGACATACGGCAAGTTGCGGTAGCGCTGGCGGTAGTCCAGACCATAGCCGACCACATAGCGGTCGGGTAGCTCGAACCCTACATAGCGCAGCGGCAGGTTCACCAGGCGCAGCCGCGGCTTGTTAAACAGGGCGCACACGTGCAAGCTGGCCGGTCGGCGCTCGCGCAACAGGCGCAGCAGATAGTGCAGCGTCAGCCCAGTGTCCACCATATCTTCAACGAAGAGCACATGGCGCCCCTCGATGCTTAGGTCCAGGTCTTTAAGCAGTCTAACCTGGCCGGGCTGCGTCTGGCTGCCGTAGCTGCTGATGGCCATAAAGTCGATGGCCAGGGGGATCGGAACGGCCCGTATCAGGTCAGCCATAAACGGCAACACGCCGCGCAGCACACCCACCAGAATCGGCTGCAGGCCGGCATAGTCAGCGGAGATGGCGGCGCCTAGCTCGGCCACGCGGCGCTGGATCTGCGCCTCACTGAGCAGGATCTCGGAGATGGCGTTGGGAAAGGACGCAACCACTGGCAGCTTGCTCTCGGTGGCCCCGTCTCACCGTCGCCGGCCCAGCAAGCGCAGGATGGCCAGGAACAGGTTGAAGAAGTCGAGATAGAGGCCCAGCGCCGCGCTGACCGGTGACATCTGCCCGGCGTACTTCAAGATGCGGCTGGTATCGTACAAGATGAAGCCGCTGAAGGCGATGGCTGCCAGGCTGGAAAAGAAGAGGCTCAAAGCGTCGCTGCGCACGAAAAGGTTGACAATGCCCAGCCCGATCAGCGTGAACAGGGCGATCATCAAGCCGCCGCCGAGGAAGCTGAAGTCCTTGCGACTGACGAAGACGAAGACGCTGAGGCCCAAAAAGATGCTGGCGGTAAGCATGAAAGCCTGGATCACGATGACGAAGCTACCGTTCTCATAGGTGAAAGCCAGCAGGATCGGCGCCAGGATCATGCCGCTGAGAAAGGTGAATCCGAAGTAGACCAGCGTGTTCCACGGCGAACGATCGCGCAGCGCGCCTGCGGCGATCACCAGCACAAACTGGCCGATGAACGCGATCCAGATGTAGTTCAGCACCGCCATGAGCACGGCTTCGGTGGTCAGCGCCCATACCGCGCCCACCCCTGTGACGAGCAAACCCAACAGGAGGAGGGCGTAGGTGCGGCGCAAGAAGGCCAGGCGGATGCGCCCCTGTTCAGCCGCTGACAGCGGCATGGCCAACGGTGCCGGCAACGGTTCCGGCGCGAGAGAAGGCTCTTGATAGGTCATTGTTGGGTCCTCCACACGGAAAAAAAAGACAACGCCCGCCTGGGCTTGGGGGGAGGTCCCAGAGGGGCATTGGTGGCCCAAGCATAGCACACTTCGACATCAAACGCAAGTTAGACGCCGGGCTTGCGCGTACGGCGCGGTCACGCCGGTGAGACTCGAGTACTGCGTTCTACGTGCTCGTTGCGCAGCGCGGACTGTAGCTGTCCGGGCGCCAAGCACATGCGACCGATTTACGGCCTAAGCCGACCTTATGGATACGCTGCAAGCGGCAATCCCAGCGCTCGGCGCCTAAGGCCCCATGGCGACTCTTGCGACGGCGTTTTTCGTGCTGCCAGGCACGCAACTACTGTTGGTGACGCGGATACACCTCGGGCACGAAAGTCTGCGTCTGGATGGGCGGCCTGACGTAGCCGACGTTGGTTTGTCGCGGCGGCAGGACGATGGGCTCGGGAGTGAGGTCCTCGTAAGGGATCAGACTCAACAGGTGATGGATGCAGTTCAACCGCGCCAACTTTTTGTTGTCAGCGTTGACCACATACCAGGGCACTTCCTTGATGTCTGTGTAGGAGAACATCTCATCTTTGGCCTTGGAGTACTCGACCCAGCGGGCACGCGATTGCAGGTCCATGGGGCTGAGCTTCCAGCGCTTGGTGGGGTCGTTGATGCGATCTTGGAAGCGTTTCTCCTGTTCTTCGTCGCTGACCGAAAACCAGTACTTGATCAGGGTGATGCCGGAGCGCACCAGCATACGTTCGAACGAAGGGCAGGAGCGCAGAAACTCCCAATACTCCTCCTCGGTGCAGAAGCCCATCACCCGCTCGACGCCGGCGCGGTTGTACCAGCTGCGATCAAAGAGGACCATCTCGCCGGCGGCGGGCAGGTGCGCCACGTAGCGCTGGAAATACCATTGGGTGCGCTCGCGCTCGGTGGGGGCAGGCAAGGCCACCACGCGTGCAAAGCGGGGGTTCAAGCACTCGGTGATGCGTTTGATGACCCCGCCCTTGCCGGCAGCGTCGCGGCCTTCGAAGATTACCACGATCTTCAAGCCCTTGTACTTGACCCACTCTTGCAGCTTGACGAGCTCGATCTGCAATTTGCGCAGCTCTTCTTCGTACTCCTTGTTGGAGATCTTCTTCTTGTCGGGTTTGACCTCGTTGACCGGCGCAACGACGGCTTCCACGACCTCGGCAGACTTGGCTACCTTGCCGTTGCTCGGCTCAGGCGCCTTTTCGACCTTTTTGTTCTTTTTCCCCATGGCTAGCCACCTCCTGGCCACGGAACGGCAATGAACACTGTGAATGGATCGCTTAGTGCGAGTCATGCTGCGACATGGAACGGGATCGCTCAACAGCGTGACTTGGTAAGATTATGTCACAGGTTAGAGGAGTTGTCAATGCGCTGTCAGGGGGTGATTGCCCCTAAGAGACTGTTTGAAAAGCCCGGCATCGCCGGGATCAGAGGTTGAAACCATCTGGCTGAAAGTACGAAGCGGCCTCAGCCGCT
>DAOUBX010000270.1:0-9731 GCA_034432445.1 Anaerolineales bacterium | reverse complement strand
CTATTCAGGTGCCGGGCACTTGCGACCGGTTTACAGCTTGAGCCGGCTCTGCAGACGCCCTGGCCAGCGCAACCTTAAGTGCCCGGCACCTAGGGCTGAATAGTTGCCGTACACAAACGTTATCGTGCTTCTTTGCACACAATTAAGTATATCTACCCCAGGCAAAACTGTCAATCAACTCGGCGGGCCAGGGTGTGATGCACCCGTTGGGCTGGAGGGCTTCACGCGCCGGAGATTTGCTCGGCCTCGATCTTGAAGATCACGCGCACTTCGCCGGGCAGGTGCGTAAAAGGCTTGTCCTTGCCCCAGTATCTGGCGGCCAGGGCGTCGATGTGCTCGCGGGCGCCTTCCTCGGTGATTTGCACCACCCGACCGCGCACCTGCAGGCGCCGGTAGGGGTCATCGGGGTCAAGGATCGACAGCGCCACTCGGCCATCGCGGCGCATGTTGCGATCCTTGACGCGGCCCTTGGCTGTGTTGATCAGGATGTACTGGCCGTCGTAGTCGATCCACACCGGAGTCACCTGTGGACTACCGTCCGGCATGATGGTGGCGACGTGGGCAAAGGAACGTTTGCGGAATAGATCGAGGTATTGCTCCGGGATGACGGCCATGGTATTCTCCTGGTCTTGCGAACGGCGCACTTCACTATTCAGCTGCCGGGCGCTTGCGCCCGATTTTCAGCTCAAGGCGGGCCTGCGAACACGCTGGCAAACGCCGACTCAAGCGCCCGACACCTATGACTGAGCGATTGCCGGCGCCCTTGGTAGTGGCGACTTCAGTCGCTCGCCAGCGCATTAAGGCGCCTGCCTTCTGGTGGGGGCACGGTCAGAGACTGCCGAGGCCTATGATACATCAGGATGTGCTGCGGGCAAATTGTGGTTCGTCAGCTCGCATCTACTTACCACTGCTCGAAGGGACGCCAGGGCGCGGTAAGCGCAGCGGTGAGATCGAGCGGGGGCGTGCGGGGGGTGCGGTAGATCAACACCATCTCGTCGTTAGGCGTGGCCTCCAACGCGCCGTCGTGTTCGATCCACAGCGGCCCCCGCCAGCGTTCCCAGCCGAGCTTGCCGTACCACTCCGGCACGGCCGGTGACAGCGCGCCCAGGTCGTACGCAACGATGTTCGCCTGCAAACAGCGCATGATCGCTGCGCCGTAGCCGCGGCCGCGGTGGTCGGCGTGCGTCGCCACGCCCTCGACATAGGCTGAGTTGAGCCACGGCCCATCGCCGACGCGCAGCGGCCGGTCCAGCCACAGCGCGTGGGCCACCAACTTACCGTCCAGGTAGCCCAAAACGTGCACCCGGTCGGGCCAGAGGTTCAAGTAGTAACTGTAGTCGAGTTCAAAAACGGCGGAGCACAGCGCAATGACCGCGCCGGTCTGCGCAGAGGTCATGGCGCTAGAGGGAAGGGTCAGGCATTCGAACATTGCGTTGGTGGCCTGTCAGATGAGCTTGGTCATCAGCAACTCGTCGTAAAAAACGCCATCGTGGCGAATGGCCTTCGGCTCGACGCCGTAAACTGCAAACCCACAGCGCGTGTAGCAGCGAATCGCCGCGGTGTTGGTGGTGACGACGGCCAGCTTGACGATGACCACGTCGTGTATGCGCGCCCAGCTCAGGCAGGCGTCCAGCAATCGGTCAGCCACTCGCCGGCCCCGCCACGCCGGCCTGACATACACGCCGGAGATGATCGCCGTATGCCGGGTCTTGGGCCGATCGCCGCGGCCGATGCGGGCCATGCCGATCAACTGCTCCTCCGCCACGGCAACGTAGATGATCCCCTTGTCGTCCAAGGCGTTGTCGGCGATGTGTTGGCTCCAGAGATTTGCCGACTGCGCCGCGGTGGTGGCGTAGTCCGAGGCGAAGGCATCTGGGTGGTTGGCCAACGCCTCTAGGCGCAGCTCATACAGTGGCTTGGCGTCCTCGGCAACAGCAGGCCGGATGACGAGCGTTGAGATGGCAGTCATTGCTTGGCTCAACCGCGCCCTTCAGGACCTCCATCGCTGGCGATCGAAGCCCTTGGTGGTGGCTGCGGCGCGGCTGAGCGTTGCGCGTTCTGAGCTATCCACGCCTCGAGCACCTTCCGATGTCGATCTTCCAGCTTCACCAGGCGTCGCTTGCCGGCCAGCAGTGCCTCGGCCTGCTCGAAGCTCAGCCCATGCACCTTCATCAGGTAAGCCGCGACCAGCGTGGCCGAGCGGCCGCGGCCCTTGGCGCAGTGCACCAGCACGCTGCGTCCCTGCGCAACCTGCTCCTGTATCCAGCGCACCCCGGCGTCTAGCACCTCCGGCGGCGGCACGGTCACGTCCAGCACCTTGAGCTTGATGTGCGCGATGCCGTGTCGGGCATAGAAGTCGAGGTCGCTGATGCGCTCCTCGCGGATGTCCACCACCGCGTCGATGCCATGGTCGAGTAGGAACTGATAGTCGCGGCGATAGGTCGGCGCGCCGCCTAGCCACAAGGTTTCCGTAATGCCCTCATGCGGCGCGATCTGCGTGAACCACAGGTTGTCGCTCACCTTCTCGTGGTAGAAGCGAATGGCGGGATAGAGTTGGTCGAACAGCCAGTGAAACGGATTCATCGTGCTCCTGATGCTTTCAGGATCGGGGCCAAGATAGCCACGCAGATTATAGCACGGCTGTGATCGGCTTGCCAGTTCATGGGCTTGACCAGCTTCCGTTCGCAGCTATAATACTGTCACGTTGCGCTTGATCCCGACTCGCTGAAAAATGAGGTGATAAGCAGCTTGGTGACTTCAACTGTCTACCGGCATGCGCAACCGTGGTACTCCGTTATTCGGGAGTCCGGTCGACTGAGGAAGATCTGGCACGGCAATTAGGGACCACTGCTTTGGGGACGCCCGAAGTCACCTTTTGCGACTCAATAGCCCGGCACTGCAGGTCTTTTTTGGCCCTTTCACGTTACCGAGGCTCAGGAACCATCTTGGGCAGGGACAGCCACTCATCGCACTTGTGCGCACCATCTTTCTTGATTACTGGGAAGACGATCTGGCTCACGCAGTTGTCGTCGTTGGGTTTGACGATGAGAGCCTGTTGCTGAACGCCCCAGCCTTCGAAAATGCACCGCAGCGGGCATCGGTCAACGGGTTTCTTGCTGCCTGATGCGAGTTCGATTACTTGTGCGCAACCATCATCCAGCGCTAGAACGCGAATGCTCACCGAGATACACTCAGAGCAATGTCAGACCTTCTCATCCTTTTCAATAGCAAGCTGTGGACGCAAGACCCGCACTTTCCCGACGCGACGGCTGTGGCCGTCCAGGCTGGACGCATCCTGGCTGTGGGCAGTGACGCCGAGATCCTGGCGCTGGCCAGTTCGCGTACAAAGACTATCGACCTGGGCGGTCGGCGGGTGCTGCCGGGGCTGACCGATGCTCACTTCCATTTTCAAGGCTGGGCGTTGAGCCGCCGCGAGCTGCCGCTGGCCGGCGCAACCTCGCTCCAGACAGTACAGGAAACGCTGCGCCAACGCGTCGAGCGCACGCCAGCCGGCCAATGGATCAAAGGCCAGGGCTGGAACGAGACCGACTGGCCGGAGCCGCGGCTGCTGACCCGCCACGACCTGGACCTCGTAGCCCCCGACCATCCGGTGATTCTTTGGCGCAGCGACCTGCACCTGGCCACGGCCAACACGCGGGCGCTGCAACTGGCCGGCATCACAGCCGAGACCCCCGACCCGCCGGCCGGCGTCATCGACCGGGACGCGGCCGGCCAGCCCACCGGCGTGCTGCGCGACCAGGCGCTGGAGCTGATCGACGCCGTTCTGCCCGCGCCCGGCGAGGCTGAGATCGACGCCGCCATGCGGGACGCCATCGCCGAGGCGCACCGGCTGGGCCTGACAGGGGTGCACGACTTTCGCATCGGCGATGCAGCCGAGAGCCGGGGCGCGTTCCACACCTGGCAGCGGCTGCACGCGGCCGGCGATTTGCGTCTGCGCGTCTGGATGATGATCGACGGCGCGCTGCTGGACCAGGCCATCGCGCTGGGGCTGCGCAGCGGCTTCGGCAACGATCGCTTGCGCATCGGCGGCGTCAAGTATTTCGCCGACGGCTCGCTGGGCGCGCGCACGGCCTGGATGCTGGAGCCGTACAACGACGGCGGCAGCGGTCTGCCCGTCGTGCCCATGGCGGAGCTAGCCGGCGCCATCGAGCGCGGCGCGGCCGCCGGCCTGCCCGTCGGCGTCCACGCCATCGGCGACCGCGCCATCCGCGAGCTGCTGGACGTCTTCAGCGAAGTTCTGCCCAGAACCCACTCTACCAATCTACCGCTCTACCAATCTACCGCTCCACCAATCTACCAATCTCCCATCCCCCACCGCATCGAGCACGTCCAGCACTCCCACCCCGACGATCTGCGGCGGCTGGGCAGCCTGGGCCTGGTGGCCTCGGTGCAGCCCATCCATCTGGTGGACGACATGGCGCTGGTGGAGCGAGCCCTGGGTGAACGTGGGCGCTGGGCTTATGCTTTCCGCACCCTCCTAGACGGCGGCGCGGTGCTGGCGCTGGGCTCCGACTGTCCCGTGGCCTCGCCCAACCCCTTCTGGGGCATGCACGCCGCCGTCACCCGTCAGCGCCGCGATGGCACGCCGGCTGGCGGTTGGTACCCCGAAGAACGGTTGAGCGTGGCCGCAGCGGTGGCTGGCTACACCCTCGGCCCGGCCTACGCCAGCGGCCAGCTCGACCGGCTGGGCAGCATCAGCCCCGGCAAGCTGGCCGACCTGGTGGTGCTGGACCGCGATATCTTCGCCGTGTCGCCTGGGGAGATTGCCAACACGCAGCCCGTGCTCACCATCTTCGACGGCGAAATCGTCTATAGCAACGGAGATCTGACATGAACCCGGACGAGCTGCTGGACATGGCCAGCGACCCCCGCTTCATTCCCGGCATCTACAACTACTGCGACCGCTGGTGCGAGCGCTGCGCCTTCACAGATCGCTGCCTGAACTACGCCTCCAGCCTGCGACAAGGCCGGCAGTTCGAGGTGGACTTCGACAGCGAGGAGGAGTTCGACAGCGAGGCCTTTGTCGAGGAGCTCACCGAGGTCTTCCAGGAGACCATCGACTTGATCCGCCACATCGCCGAGGAGGAGGGCATCAACCTGGACACCGAGGACGCGGCGGTGGAGGCGGAAATGGCGCGCGACGAGCAGGCGCTGCAACACGCCGAAGAACACCCCCTGACCGCGGCTGCCGACAGCTACATCGGATTGCTCAACGACTGGTTCGGCATGGGCCAGCGACGCTACCGCCGCGATCGGGATGTGTTGAGCGAGGCGCACCTGTCGGCCAACGTCGATCTGGCGGCGTTGGTCGATGCGCTGGAGGTGATCCGCTGGTTCCAGTTCATGATCAGCGTCAAGATCCAACGCGCCTTGAGCAGCCGGGAGCGCGAGGCCGACGATCCGGAGTTCTGGGCCGAGATGCCCAAGGACTCCGACGGCACCGCCAAGGTCGCGCTGATCGCCATCGACCGCTCCATCGGCGCCTGGGGCGCGCTGCTGCCCGCCTTCCCGCAGCGGCAGGCCGCCACGCTGGAGATTCTGGCGCTGCTCAGCCGCCTGCGCGTCGAGCTGGAACAGGAGTTTCCCGACGCCTGGGCTTTCGTGCGGCCGGGGTTCGACGAGTAACCGGTGAACGGTAAACGGTAAACGGTGAGCAAGTCATAGAGACCGGTCACCGATCACCGGTCACCGATCACCGATCACCGGTCACCGGTCACCGATCACCGACTACCGATCACCGATCACCGATCACCGAACAGGAACCTAACAGGAGCACATGATGCGCTACAAACTGCTGGGCAGATCAGGACTGCGGGTGTCGGAGCTGTGCCTAGGCACGATGACCTTCGGCGAGGACTGGGGGTGGGGCGCGTCCAAGGAGGTCAGCCGGCAGATCTTCGACGCCTTCGCCGAGGCCGGCGGCAACTTCATCGACACGGCCTCCAACTACACCGACGGCACGGCCGAGCGCTTCGTCGGCGAGTTCGTCGCCGGCCAGCGCGACTATTTCGTCGTGGCCACCAAGTACACGCTGCGCCGGCCGGGCGCCGATCCCAACGATCTCAACGCGGGCGGCAACCACCGCAAAAACATGCTGCGCACCGTGGAGCAGTCGCTGCGAAGACTCAACACCGACGTGATCGACCTGCTCTACCTGCACGTCTGGGATTTCACCACGCCGGTCGAGGAAATTCTGCGTGCGCTGGACGACCTGGTGCGCAGCGGCAAGGTGCTGCACGTCGGCATCTCTGACACGCCGGCCTGGATCGTCTCGCAGGCCCAGGCCATCGCCGACCTGCGCGGCTGGAGCCGCTTTGTCGCCTACCAGGGCGAGTACAACCTGCTCGAGCGGGGCATCGAGCGCGATGTGCTGCCCATGGCCCGCAGCCTGGACATGGCCGTGCTGGCCTTCAGCCTGCTCGGCGGCGGCGCGCTGACCGGCAAGTTCAACCGGCCGGCCGGGCCGGGTGAGCCGACGCGCGTGCGCCGGGTGAACGAACAGCAGCAAGCCGTGGCTGCCGAGGTGGTGCAAGTGGCCGAGGAGCTGGGCCGCACGCCCTCGCAGGTCGCCATCAACTGGGTGCGCCAGCAGTCGCCCAACATCATCCCCATCCTGGGCGCGCGGCGGCTGGCCCAGATCGAGGACAACCTGGGCGTGCTGGGCTTCGAGCTGGGCGCAGACCATCTGGCGCGGCTGTCGGCCGTCCACCCCCTGGAGCCAGGCTATCCGCACACCTTCTGGAACGACTTCGTGCGTCGCGACCTGGTCTTCGGCCAGCGGGTAGATGAGTTGAAGCATTCTGGATCTTTGAGCGTGTGGTGATGTAGTGTCCGGCTGATAGCCGGACCTACTCGCTACTTGCCACCTGCCACTTGTAACCATGAACACACTCCCCATCCGTCTCCTCCACATCGCCGACATCCACATCGGCATGGAAAACTACGGCCGCACGGACCCCAACACCGGCCTCAACCAGCGCGTCATGGACTTTCTGCGCCGACTGAGCGACGCGGTGGACTACGCGCTGGACCACGAGATCGACGTGGTGATCTTCGCCGGCGATGCGTACAAGACGCGCGACCCCAACCCCACCTTCCAGCGCGAGTTTGCCAGGCGCATGAAGCGCCTGGCCGACGCCGGCATTCCCGTGGTGATGCTGGTAGGCAACCACGACCTGCCGGCCGTCGCGCAGCGCGCCACCAGCATCAGCATCTTCAGCACCCTGGACGTGCCCAACACCATCGTCGGCGACCGGGAGAAGCTGTGGCAGCTCACCTGTCGCCGGGGCCAGCCTCTGCTTGTTGCCACCGTGCCCTATCCGCTCAAGAGCAGCTTGTTGACCGACGAAGCAACACGTGGCAAGTCCATCGGCGAGGTGGACCAACTCATGCAGCAGGCCCTGGTGGAGAACATCCGCGGCCTGGCGCTGAAGGCGCGGCAGCAGCCGCACGTCCCGGCGGTGCTCACCGGCCACTTCAGCGTGCAGGAGGCCAGCACCGGCAGCGAGCGCGGCATCATGATCGGCCGCGACGTGGCCGTGCCGCGCAGCGTGCTGGCCGATCCGGCCTGGGACTACGTGGCGCTGGGCCACATCCACAAGCACCAGAGCCTCAACGGCGACGCGCACCCGCCGGTGATCTACAGCGGCAGCCTGGAGCGCATCGATTTCGGCGAAGAGCGGGAGCCGAAAGGTTGGGTGGTGGCGACCATCGAGCGCGGCCGGGCGGAGTGGCGCTTCGTCACCCATTACAAGCGGCCGGCGCGGCCCTTCGTGACCATCGCCGTGGACGTGCGCGGGGAACAGGGCGACCCCACGCCGGCCGTGCTGGCGGCCATCGAACGGAGAGATCTGACCGACGCCGTGGTGCGGGTCAACTTGCGCCTGCGCGCCGAGCAAGAGACGCTGTTGCAGGAGCGCGAGGTGCTGCGCGCGCTGAACCAGGCCGCCTACTACGTGGCCGGTATGAGCCGGGACGTAGAACGCAGCGAGCGGCAGCGGCTGGGCGCGGTCTCGGTGGAGTCGCTGGCCCCGGGGGAGCTGCTGGCGCGTTATTTCGAGACCAAACAGGTGCCGCCTGAGCGGGCCGCCAGACTGTTGCAGGCGGCGGAAGAGGTGATGGCAGAAACAGATTGATGGCGCAGCCTTGCTTGTCATGCTCGTCTCAGTGTGTTAACATGGAGCAAAGATATTCCCAAGCGCTAGTAACGCCAAAAGGAGTGAAAAATGATTGCCCAACGGCCATGGACGCGTGATCGTTTTCCCGTTCTGTACGAGGGTAATGAACCGAAGGCGGTGTTGGTGGATGTTGAAACCTTTGCTGTGATGGAAATGATCATGGAGAACCTGCTTTACCGTGACAGCGAACCAGAAGATGCTGTTCTGGCAGCATCAGGCATCTTGAAGCGCCTGGCAGAGCAAGCGCAGCGAGAAACCGCAGTAAACGATTGGGAGCAGGAGCTTGACGATTTATAGGGTTGTTCTTACCTCGCCATTCAAGTCATGTGTGCGCCGGCTTGAGAAGCGCTACCCGCACATCAAGGACGACTTGCGGATCGCAATTCACGCGTTGTTACAAGAGCCCAGACTGGGCGTTGTGATCCCAGGAGGTGCAGGTGTCCGCAAGCTGCGAGTCCGCAGCTCCGACATGCAGCGCGGTAAGAGCGGCGGATTTCGCTTGTTGTACCTTCTCGATGAACATTCCCACCGCATCATCTATCTGATCTTTGTGTATCCCAAGTCGGAACGCGAAGACATAACGCGCAAAGAACTGCAAGAACTCTTGCGCGAGATCGAGAGTGAATTGGAATGAAACCGTCGGTTCTACTCGCCGTCTTCGCCCACCCCGACGACGAAGCCTTCGGTACGGGCGGCACGCTGGCCAGATACGCGGCCGAGGGCTGCGATGTCTACCTGGTGACGGCCACGCGCGGCGAAGCCGGGCAGATCGCCCTGCCCGAGCTGGCCACGCCCGCCAACCTGCCGGCCGTGCGCGAGCGCGAGCTGCGCTGCGCCTGCCAGACCTACGGCATCCATCCCCCCATCTTCCTGGACTACCTGGACGGTCACCTGCCCATCGTGCACCAGGGTCAGGCCGTGGGCAAGCTGGTGCGCCTGATCCGCCAGCTCAAGCCACAGGTGCTGATCACCTTCGGCCCCGAAGGCATCTACGGCCACTTTGATCACCTGGCCGTACACCGCTGGGCCACGGCTGCGGTCCAGCTCGCCGCCGACCCCGACTGTTTCCCCGACCAGGACGGCTGTCAGCCGCACCAGGTGAGCAAGCTGTACTATCGCGTGCTGGCGGAAGAGGCCCTGGCGGCCCGCCGCGCGAATGGACAGCGGCCGGCCGTGCTGATGGACGGCGTGCCTTTCCCGTTCGTTGCGTATCCCCTCAGCCAGATCACGACCGTGATCGATGTGAGCGCCTATGTCGAGGTCAAACGCCGAGGCATTCTCTGCCACGCTACCCAGGTGGCTCCCGACAGCCGTTACGCCCAGGCCCCTGAGGAGATGATGAGCGATCCTTGGTTCCGGCAGGAGACCTTCTTGCTGGCGGAGTCCAGCGTGGGCCGGCCGACCGGCGCGGAGACCGACCTGTTCGCCGGCCTGCGGTCATAGCGCGCAGGCATTTTGCGGGCTGCAACTCTGGCGTGGGTGTCCGGCGTCCGAGATCACCACACTTCAGCAAGCAATACGCCGGCTCTCTCG
>DAOUBX010000269.1:0-5654 GCA_034432445.1 Anaerolineales bacterium | reverse complement strand
CTGACAGCACGAAGGCCCCTCAGGGCCTGGAAACCAGCGGCTGAGGCCGCTTCGTACTTTCAGCCAGATGGTTTCAACCTCTGATCCCGGCTTTTCAAACAGTCTCTTACAGACGGCGCTCCGCCCCAACTTGTTGCAGGCTGCAACTTGTGGTAAGCTTCGCAAGACCGATTGGCCTGCGCTAGTCAGTCTCCCGTCCTCGAACTACAGCCCACGGTGTTAGTAGCAAGCCATCCATGTAGAAGCCGCGTGCACAACGAACAATGGAAGCGGCGACCTCGGTGGCTTTCTGGTGGCCGGCCCTGGCGGCATTTTCAGGTTGGCAAACTTAGCCAGAAGGAAGACATCTATGCACAATCCGCAATTGTGCCCATCCGAAGATGGGTTCTACCGCGAGTTTCACGTCTCGCGCGCGGCGCGAGACCGCTATCAGTTCGATGACAACCTGTTCTCGGTGCGTGGCACGGTGTTGTTGCCCAACTTTCGCGCGGCTCGGCTCTTCGCCCAGCGCATGAACCAGAAGCGCGACCTCGTACACTTCCCCGAACAGGCGGTCAAGGCCAGCGAGATCAACGCCATGGCCTTGATCCACGAACTGATGCACCTGATGATCCTCTCGTATCGTGAGCAGGCAAACCCCCGCTTGTGGCAGGCCGCTCTGGACGAGCTCAGCGCTGAGTTGAGCGAACCGCCTGTGCAGGGGACGTTGGGCCGCTTTGCCGACGACTTCCCAGTGGTCGCCGTCTACCGTGGGCAGCAGACGCCGGCGCAGTACTTGGAAGGCACGACCGGCACCGACACCAACCGCGAAGTGGTTCTGGAGGAGACGCTGCTGCTGTGGCTGGCCAACAACAACCCGGCCTTCTCCCCCTACCTGGAGCTGTTCGACGACGTCAGCCTCGAAAAGGAGACCGCTTACCGCCAGGTCATCCAGGAGCTGCGGGAGTTTCTGGCTGATGAGCCAAGCTTTGGGCCGGGCGGCCAGAGCCTGTTTGACATGCTCGAAGCGCCGATCAAGGCCTCGCCTTACTCACTTACCGGCCAACTGGAGTACATCCGGCGCAACTGGGCGGTGGCGCTTGGTCGTCACCTCTACCGCTTGCTGGCCGGGCTCGACTTCATCGCCGAGGAGTCCAAGCCGGTCTTCTTCGGCCCCGGGCCCACGCTCACGCCCGAATTTGCGCACCTGGAGGCCGAACCGGAGCGCTTCAGCCCTGATCTGGACTGGATGCCCAAAGTGGTGATGCTGGCCAAGAACGCCTACGTGTGGCTGGACCAGCTCTCCAAGAAATACGGCCAGGAGCTGCATCGGCTGGACCAGATTCCCGACGCCGAGTTGGATCAGTTGGCGCGCTGGGGCTTCACCGGCCTGTGGTTGATCGGCCTGTGGGAGCGCAGCAAAGCCTCCAAGCTGATCAAACAGACCATGGGCAACCCGGACGCTGTGGCCTCGGCCTACTCGCTGTACGACTATCAAATCGCCGCCGACCTGGGCGGCTATGACGCCTACAAGAACTTGCGCGACCGGGCCTGGCAGCGCGGCATCCGGCTGGCCAGCGACATGGTGCCTAACCATGTCGGCATCGACGGTAAGTGGGTCTACGAGCACCCCGACTGGTTCATCTACCTGCGCCAAAGCCCCTATCCTTGGTACACGTTCGACGGGCCGGAGCTGTCCTCGGACGACCGCTACAGCATCAAGATCGAGGATCGCTACTACAACCGCACAGATGCCTCGGTGGTGTTCATGCGTCGCGATAAGGCGACCGGCGACGTGCGCTTCATTTACCACGGCAACGACGGCACCAGCATGCCCTGGAACGACACCGCCCAGCTCAACTACCTCAACCCTGAGGTGCGCGAGGCTGTGATCCAGACCATTCTGCACGTGGCGCGCATGTTCCCCATCATCCGCTTCGACGCCGCCATGACCCTGGCCAAGCGGCACTACCAGCGGCTGTGGTTCCCGGAGCCCGGTAGCGGCGGCGACATCCCCACGCGCGCCGAATTCGGCATGACCAAGGCTGAGTTCGACGCCGCCATGCCCAACGAGTTCTGGCGCGAGGTGGTGGACCGTGTGCAGGCCGAGGTGCCGGATACCCTGCTGCTGGCCGAGGCCTTTTGGCTGATGGAAGGCTACTTCGTGCGCACCCTGGGCATGCACCGCGTGTACAACAGCGCGTTCATGAACATGCTCAAGATGGAAGAGAACGCCAAGTACCGCTCGGTGATCAAGAACACCGTCGAGTTCGATCCGGAGATCCTCAAGCGCTACGTCAACTTTATGAACAACCCGGACGAGGACACGGCTGTCGCCCAGTTCGGTAAGGACGACAAGTACTTCGGCGTGTGCACCTTGTTGGCCACTATGCCCGGCCTGCCCATGTTCGGCCACGGCCAGGTAGAAGGTTTCACCGAGAAATACGGCATGGAGTACCGCCGCGCCTACTACGACGAGAAGCCGGACGAGTGGCTGGTGCGCCGGCACGAGCGCGAGATCTTCCCCCTCGTGCACAAGCGCTACCTCTTCGCCGAGGTGGCCAACTTCCGCCTCTACGACTTCTTCAGCCCCGACGGCTCGGTGAACGAAAACGTCTTCGCCTACTCCAACCGCTCCGGTGATGAGCGAGCGCTCGTGGTGTACCACAACAAGTGGGCCGACGCGCGCGGCTGGATCCGCACCTCAGCGGCCTACGCTGTGAAGGAGCCGGACGGCAGCAAACGGCTGGAGCAGTGCACGCTGGCCGAAGGGCTGGGACTGCCGAACGATCCCAACGCTTATGTCATATTCCGCGACGTAGCATCCAACCGAGAGTACATCCGCAGCTGCGCTCAGTTGCACAACGACGGCATGTACATCGAACTGGGCGCGTTCAAGTATCATGTCTTCCTGGATTTCCGCGTGGTGCAGGACAACGAGTGGCGCCAATACGGCCACCTGATGGACTATCTGCAAGGTCGCGGCGTGCCCAGCATCGAAGACGCCATCAAAGAGATCTTCCTGCAACCGATCCACGAGGCGTTCAAGGAGCTGGTCAGCGCCGAGATGCTGCAGCGCCTGGCCGACGCGGCCGTGCGCAAGGAAGAGGGCGAGCTTGACGAAGCCCTGTTGGACGAGGTCGAGCAGAAGTACGGCGCGTTGGTGCGGGCCATTCAACAGTACACCGGAACAGAGCAAGCTGATGGCGAACAGGCTGCTGCGCTGGCGCAGGAGATACGCCGGGAGCTGGAGATCATCTGGCAGGTGCCGGTGATGGAGGAGCGCTTTGCGTTGGCGCGTGAGCCCAAGTTTGCCGCTGTTGCTGAGATGCTGCAAGGTGTGCTCAAGGATGAACCGGCGACCTGGGGCGTGGCCTTCGGCTGGTTGTTCACCCATGCCTTGGGTAAGGTGGTGGACGGCGCGGACTTCGTCGCCACCAGCCGCGCCTGGATCGACGAATGGTTGCTGAACCGCATCCTGGCCGGCGCGCTGCAGCGGCTGGGCCTGGATGAGGCCACGGCCGCGCGCTGCGTGGGCACGGTCAAGGTTCTGGTCAACCACCAGCGCTGGTTCGACGTGGCAGCGCCCGCGCGCACGCCTCTCTACACCATCATGCAAACCCTGCTGCAAGACAACGAGGTGCAGCGGTTTATCCAGGTGAACCGCTATCAGGGCGTCCTGTGGTTCAACAAGGAAAGCTTCGAGGAGCTGGCCGGCTGGCTGCTGATGCTTTCCACCCTGCACAGTCTGGTCGCCTTGGCCGAGGAAGAGGCGGCGCAGCAGATCGTGGGCCACTTCCCGGTGATCCAGGGCTTGCTGCGGGCCGAGCGGGCCTCTGGCTATCGCGTGGACAAGCTGCTGGCCGCGGTGGAGTGAACGGTGATCGGTGAGCGGTAATCGGTGACCGGTGAACAGTAATCGGTGAACGGTGAACAGTAATCGGTGAATGGTGAACGGTAATCGGTGGTAGATGGCCGTGGCAGGCCCTTTGGGACGTCCGCAGAGGACGCGCCCGAAGGGCCTGCTGGCCATATTGGCAGCCGCAGGGCCGGCCGCAAGTGGCCGAGCTGCAGCGCATTCGGCTGTGCACACACGCTTGCCGGCGCATCCCGACGCGCGGCGCCGGTAGCTGCATCTGTATGACCAACGACCAGGAGACAGCACGTGACTGATCTCGATCACTATCGGCCCATCTCTGAGGTTCGCATCCGGCACCCCGAGTGGAGCAAGAACGCCACCATCTACCAGATCAACACGCGCCAGTTCACGCCGGAGGGCACGTTCCGGGCGGCCGAGGCGCACCTGCCACGGCTGAAAGACTTGGGCGCGAACATCCTCTGGCTGATGCCGATCCATCCCATCGGCGAGGCAAACCGCAAGGGCAGCCTAGGCAGCCCCTACGCGGTCAAGGATTACTACGGCGTCAACCCAGAGTTCGGCACGCTCGACGACCTGAAGCACTTCGTGCAGGCAGCGCACGGCCTAGGCCTGCACGTCATCCTGGACTGGGTGGCCAACCACACGGCCTGGGACAACGTCCTGGTCCAGGAGCATCCCGAGTGGTACGCGCGCGACTGGAAGGGCGACTTCCGGCCGACGCCGTGGTGGGACTGGCCGGACATCATCGACCTGGACTACAGCCTGCCCGAAGTGCGCCGGTACATGACGGAAGCGCTGTGTTACTGGGTGCGCGAGGTGGACGTGGATGGCTTCCGCTGCGACGTGGCCGGCTTCGTGCCCACCGACTTCTGGAACACGGCGCGCAAGGCGCTGGACGCCATCAAGCCGGTCTTCATGCTGGCCGAGTGGGAGAGCAGGGACCTGCACGCCGAGGCCTTCGACATGACCTACGGCTGGAGCTGGAACGAAGCCATGCACCGCATCGCCTCCGGCCACGCTGACGTCTTTGCGCTGCACGTCTACTACTCCTGGAACGAGAAGGCCTATCCGCGCGACATCATGCGCATGTTGTTCGTCACCAACCACGACCACAACGCTTGGGAAGGCACCGAGTTCGAGAGGTTCGGCGACGCGCTGGAGGCGACCATCGTGCTGTCGGTAATCAGCGAGGGTATGCCGCTGGTTTACAATGGCCAGGAGGCCGGCAACGACCGCCGACTGGCCTTCTTTGAGAAAGACCCCATCGAGTGGCGCGAGCATCCGCAGGGCGAACTTTACCGCCGGCTCTTTGCGCTCAAACACGCCAACACGGCGCTGTGGAACGCTCACTGGGGCGCGCGCATGATCCATGTGCCCAACAGCGCGGCCAAGCAGGTTTTCAGCTTTGTGCGTCAGAACGAGCAGGACAAGGTCTTTGCGGTGTTCAACTTTTCCCCGCAGCCAGCCACGGTCAGCTTCGAGCAGAGCCTGCATCACGGGGCCTATCGGGACTATTTCAGCCAGGACATGGTGACGCTGGACGCGGCGACGTTGTTAGAGATGTCCCCTTGGAGCTATCGGGTGTTTGTGCAGTAACGGCGGCTATCGGCTGCTGGACGTCTGCGTCGCAGGCGGAAAGGGGAGGCAAGGCCCGCAAGGCGTCGCCGGGGATCGTGCGTTCCACGCATCGGAAAAGGATTAGAAGGAGTAACTACTCAGCCATAGGTGCCGGACATTTGGATTCTAACCTGAAAATCGCTCGGGCCGGTCTCCGACCGTGCCCGCCGCGCTTTCA
>DAOUBX010000268.1:0-3785 GCA_034432445.1 Anaerolineales bacterium | reverse complement strand
GTTTGGTCGGTAAACCTATAATCCCACAAAGCGAGGCTATCTGCAAACCTCTCCGTCTAGCGCTTGCTCATTGAATTCTGCAACACTCTCTACAAGGCATCTGAACAGCTCTCTAGCTACCGGCAAGCCTCGTGCGCTTTGACAACGACCGGCTGGGCCAGCGCGCCTCGTAGACCGGAAAGTGCCGCGCCCACCTTGGGCCGGCAGGGCCAGCGTGCGCTCATACGATGCTTGCCGCGGAGGGTTGGTTACAGCCGGCCGGGATCGCGGGCGCCTGCTCAGGTCAGTCTAGGCGCTTGCACCCAGCCGCGCCAGCTCCTCCTCTACGCGCACGGCGAACTTGTGCAGGCTGGCAACCGGCGCTTTGAGATTGTAATCGCGAATCTGGCGGTTGATGCGCCCCGCCTCCTGGCGAAACTCACGGCAGGCGGCCAGCCAGGCGCCTTCGACCCATTGATGGCCGCTGCACAGCTCCGCATCGCGCAGGGCCCGATACTCTTCCCACGCCTGTTCCAGCTTGCGCCGCGCGGCGTTCACAGCGGCATCGATCTCGCGTCCTTCTTCGATCCAAGGCAGGGTGTAGCCGGCGTTCTTGATCAGACGTTGAGCGGCCTCTTCCTCAGGCGTAACGTATGGGTTGATGGACAGGTCAAGTGGCTTGCCCTTGCCCGGCAAATTGCTCAGGTCAAGGCGGGCGATCTGCTCCTCGACCAGGCTCTGCCAATCGCGCAGTTCTTTGTCCTGCGGCTCGCTCATCTGCTGATAGCGGCGCCGTAGCTCTTCCTTGACCAATGGCTCCTCTTCTGTGTCGCGCATAGTTCTCTCTCTCATGGTTAGCAAACGGCACCTACGGGGCGTTCTGAGCGTCGGCGAGGCGGTACAGCCGCACATAGGTAGCGTAATGCGCCAGCACGCGGCGCACATACAGCTTCGGCTCGCTGAGGCTGATCTCCTCCACGTAGAGGTCGTCGTCAGTCGTGTCGGCTTGCTCCAGCCAGAAGCGCGCGTTGCCGGGGCCGGCGTTGTAGCCCACCAGTGCCGGATAGGGGTTCCCGTCGAACATCTGTAGCGCCGCCCACAGGTAGTAGACGCCGAACTTGATGTTCAGGTAAGGCTTGTAAATGTCGCCGGGCTGGAAGTTGGGCCAGCCGATAGCATTGGCGATCCACTCGGCGGTGCTGGGGATCACCTGCATGAGCCCTTGCGCGGCGGCGTAGGAGCGGGCCCCGCGCTCGAAGAAGCTTTCTTGGCGGATCAGGGCGTAGACCAGCATGGGGTCGAGCCCGCGGGCCGTCGCCTCCGCCTCCACCAGATCGCTGAAATAGGTAGGGTAGGCCAGACGTTGGACGAACAGGGGCGCCTGGAAAAGTCCGTCCGGCGCCAACGCGCCCAAGCGCACGGCGGCCAGGGTGGCGTGGCGATAGGAGCCCAAAGCGCGGAAGTGCAGCGCCAGGGCGTATTGCGCCAGCGGATCGTCTTTGAAGCGCTCGCGCACGGCGTCGAACTCGCGCAGCGCTTCCCCGCGCAGGCCCGCGCGCAAGTAGGCCTCCCCGCGTTGCAGTTGCGCATCGTTGGCCACGGCGCCCGGCAAGCGCCGCAGGCTGGTCGGGTCGGCAACCCCCGGCGCAGCCCAGCCCGCCAACCACTGCTCCGCCTCGTCCTGACTGCCGACCGCCGATCTCGGCGCCTCTGCCCCTTGAGCCTGCGCTGCCGCGTCCAGCGGGATCCCCGCGGCCGCAGCCAACTCGGCTGCCCGCGCCGTGTAATAGCTATCGGCGGCCTCAGCCGGCAGCCCTTGCCACAATGCCGACGCGCGCGCTGCGTCGCCCAGCTCCAAGGCCGCCTTGCCGGCCCAAAAGCGACCGGCGTGGGCATAGGTGTTGGTCTTGTACTGGTCGACCAGACGCTGCCACGTGGTCAAAGCGCTGTTGGTCTGGCCCAGCCGATATTGGCAGATACCGCCGCGGTAGAGGGCTTCGCCTGCCTCCGACGCCGCGGGGTACAGCCGCGCTACGTCCAGGTACTCGCGCGCCGCGGTCTGGCAATCGCCGTTGCGTTCGGCCACGCGCGCCGCCTCCAACAGGGCGGCCGGCGCTTTGGCGCTCGCCAGCGCCGCAGCCTGGCGATATAGATCACGGGCCTGGCCGCTGTTTTGCAACCGGTCGTGGGCGGCGGCCATGCGCATGACAATGCCGGCGCGATCGCCGTACTCTGGGTGCGTGTCCAGCAGAGTCTGCCACTCGGCGATGGCCTTGGCGTACTCGCGACGGCTGAAGTAGCTCTCGGCCACCAGCAAGTGCCCGGCCGCCGGGTGATCGGGAACGGCCTCGAAGTAACGATACATCGCCGCAATACCCTCGCCGGCGTAGCCGTTGCCCAACAGAATACGCGCCAGCGTGTAATCGTCAACAGGCTGGCCCAGATTGCGCAACGCGTTGGCAGCGTCTAGCGCGCCGGGGCTCTTCTCATCCTCGGCTATGGCTTGCCGATAGCGCTCGGCTGCCTCCTCTGGCCGGCCGGCCCGTTCCAGCACCTGGCCGGCGCGCTGCTGGATCTCGGCGCGGTAGCGGGCGTATTGGCTGACGGCCAGAATCTGGTCGAACTGCGCCAGCGCCTCCGACCATTGCCCGGCGGCAATAGCTGCTTCGGCCAGCTCTTCGCGCGCGGCAAAGAGCACGAAGTTATCGGCAGCCGTGGCAACCGCCTGCTGCCATGCTGCCGTTGCCCCCGCCAGATCGCCGGCCTGGTGTAGCAAGCGGCCGATGCGCAGGTTCACCTCGCCCGCCAGCAGGTCCTCGCGCGCCAGATAGCGCCGAAAGGCCTCCACGGCGGCCGTGGGATTGCCAAGCTGCGCTAACAGGTCGCCGAGCCAGAAGTCCACCTCGGTCGGCAGCGCTTCTGGCGGCACCTGCGCTTGCGCCGTGCTGAGCGCAACATAGGCCTCGGTGAGCTGGCCATCCTCCATGTAGGCCTGGCCCAAGCGCCAGCGCGCCTCCAACGCCTCGGCGCTGGCCGGCGCAGCGCGCACGATCGTTGCGTACAGGCTGCGAGCCGCAGTGTAATCGCCGTTTTCGTGCAGCCGGCGCGCCTCCGCCAGCGCTTGGGCCGGCGCCAGCAGTGGCGCTGGGGTGTCGGTTGGTAGGGTGCTCGGCGGCGCCGTGGGCGTGCTAACAGGCGGCGCCGTGGGCGATGCGGAAGGTATGGCAACCGGGGAAGGTGTCGGAGGCGTCACGGCAGCAGGCGACTGGTTCGACGGCGACGTCGATGTTGCCGCGGCCGTCTCAGGTCGGCCCTCTGTTGCAACTGCATCAGCAGGTGGGAGAGCTGTGGGCGCCGGAGCGGGAGCAGCAGAGGGCCGGCCAGCCGTGCATCCCGCCGCCGCGCCCATCACCCACAAGACGGCCACCAGCGCCGCCAATTGAGGCCGACCGATTCGCCTGAGCTGTTGCGCCGGACTGCCAAAGTCGCCGCGCCCACACGAAGAACGCGGCTGTGGCCTGCGAAGCCGCTTGTACGGCACAACCGGCGACTTCCACAATCTCATCTGGCGCCTCTTCAAGCAGCTTCTGAGGTTAGACATGGTGTCATCATAGCGGCGGCGCTACCTCCTGTCAAGTGACCGACCAACCAAATGCGTCTGGCAGATCGGCGGAGTGGTGTCGGTGTGGGGCGCTCAAGAAGCGTCTTAGCGCCTCTTAGAGGCTGTTTGAAAAGTCTGAAAAGCCCCGAACCGGTGGTTGGAAACCCACCGGCTGACAGCACGAAGGCCCCTCA
The DNA here is from genome assembly GCA_034432445.1 of Anaerolineales bacterium. Lineage (GTDB taxonomy): Bacteria > Chloroflexota > Anaerolineae > JAAEKA01 > JAAEKA01 > JANWYQ01. Next base: position 11 of record DAOUBX010000268.1, on the reverse strand, counting down.
GGGCCTGGAAA
>DAOUBX010000267.1:0-17013 GCA_034432445.1 Anaerolineales bacterium | reverse complement strand
TCAATGAAAGCGCGGCGGGCACGGTCGGAGACCGGCCCGAGCGATTTTCAGGTTAGAATCCAAATGCCCGGCACCTATGGCTGAGTAGTTGGCGCTTGAAAAAGTAGACCATCCGCATCGGGACGCCTCGCCCCTAGCGCTACAGCCGCCGACTGCAAAGCCCGGCCATCGTCACGGCTCGTCGATCTCTTCCAGGCCAACCGCCATCAGATAGCCGCGCGCCCGCTCGGTCTTGGGATAACGGTTGACGAGCTGCCAGAAGCGCGGGCCATGTCCGGGCTCCTTGAGATGCGCCAGCTCATGTACGATCACATAGTTGCGCACGAAGGCCGGCATGGTCGCCACGCGGTGCGAAATGCGGATGGTGCCGTTGCTGGGCGTGCAACTGCCAAAGCGGGTATTCTGGTTAGTGACCCAGCGGATGGACTGCCAGCGCAGCTCGCCGCGGAAGTACTGGCGGTTCAGTTCGTGCGCCAGCTGCTCCAAGTCGGCGTCGCTGAGTGCATGCGTCTCTTTGGCTTGACGGCGTTCCAGCCGCTGGCGCAGCTTGTCCACGATCGGCGCCAACTCAGCGTCGGTCATCCGCGCCGGCGCGTGCACGACCATCTCGCCGTTCACCAGGCGCGCCTGGACAGTCTTGACTCTGTTGCTGCTGCGAACGATCTTGATGTTCATGAACAGAAGTTCTCAATTTCCCGCAGACGCGGGAGTTCCCGGGAAACTGGCGCCCCTGCCTGCTGCGTGATCCGGTTGTCGCGCAACTTCAGGCCGGCCAGACTCGCCCGACGCAGCGAGTGCAGGCAGGCGTGGATCGTCGTACACATCAGGTAGCAGATGGCGGGCTGCCTGACGCTGACCGCCATGGCATCGGCAACGTGCTTCAGCACGACCGCCAGCTCCACACCCCGCGTAGCCACATGCTTGAGAATGCGCCGCGCGGCGTCGCGGTCCAGGCCCGCATCGACGAGGCTGGCGCGGTCCCCCTGCACCAAAAGGCCGGCGTTGAAGCCGGCCCGCAGGTGGTATACGTTGTCGGTGAGGCGGATTAAGTCCATAGGAGGAGGGAAAGAAAGGAAAGAAGGGAAAGAAGGGAGCAACTATTCAGCCCTAGGTGCCGGGCACTTAAGGCTGCGCTGGCAAGGGCGTCTGCAGAGCCGGCTCAAGCTGCAAACCGGTCACAAGTGCCCGGCACCTGAATAGTCACCGTTCTCCTTCTTTTCCTTCTCCGCTACTCCATCCCTAAATACGCCTTCATCACCTCAGGGTTGTTCAGGAGCTCCTTGCCGGTGCCGCTGAGGATGATGCGGCCGGTCTCCAGGACGTAGGCGCGGTTGGCGATGGAAAGGGCCATCAAGGCGTTCTGCTCGACCAAGAGCACGGTGGTGCCTTGCTTGTTGATCTCCTGGATGGTCTCGAAGATCAGGTCGACCAGGATCGGCGCCAGGCCCATCGAGGGCTCGTCCAGCAGCAGCAGCCGCGGGCTGGCCATCAAGGCCCGGCCCATAGCCAGCATCTGTTGCTCGCCGCCGGAGAGGGTGCCGGCTAGCTGTTTCTGCCGCTCTTTGAGGCGCGGAAAGAGGCTGTACACCCGCTCCAGGTCGCGCTGGATGGCTACCTTGTCGGTGCGCACGAAAGCGCCCATTTGCAGATTCTCGGCCACGGTCAGGCGGCCGAAGACGCGGCGACCTTCGGGCGATTGGGCCACACCGAGCTTGACGATGGCGTGGGCCGGCAGGGTGTGGATCGGCTGGTCGTCCAGGTAGATGGCGCCGTGGCGGGGGTGCAGGATGCCGCTGATGGTGTGCAGGGTGGTGGTCTTGCCTGCGCCGTTGGCGCCGATCAAGGTGACGATTTCGCCCTGGTCGACGGTGAAGGAGATGCCCTTCAGCGCCTGGATGGCGCCGTAGTAGGTTTGAATGTCATCAATGCGCAGCAGCATATTCGGTCGCCCCTTTGCCCAGGTAGGCTTCGATCACTGCCGGGTTGCTCTGCACCTCTTTGGGCGTGCCCTCGGCGATCTTTTGGCCGAAGTCCATCACCGTCACCAGGTCGGAGATGCCCATGACCACCTGCATGTGGTGCTCGATCAACAGAATGGTGATGTTCAGCTCATCACGCAAGCGGCGGATGAAGTTCATCAGGTCCTGCGTTTCGGCCGGGTTCATGCCGGCGGCCGGCTCGTCCAGCAGCAGCAGATCGGGCTTGACGGCCAGCGCGCGGGCGATCTCCAAACGTCGCTGGTCGCCGTAGGGCAGGTTGCGCGCCATCAGGTCACCGCGGCCGGCCAGCCCTACGAAGGATAGTAAACGCCGTCCTTCAGCGACAGCCTCGGCCTCTTCCTTGCGGTTTTTCCTGGTGTGGAGCACCGCGCCCAACCACCCTGTGCGCAGGTGCGCCTCATAGCCTACCATGACGTTTTCGATGACGGTCATGTTGGGGAAAAGGCGGATGTTCTGGTAGGTGCGCGCGATGCCCTGGCGCGTGATGCGGTCGGCCTGCATGCCATCGATCGCTTTGCCCTTGAAGAGGATCGTGCCTTCCTCGGGGCGGTAGAAACCGGTGACGCAGTTGAAAAAGGTAGTCTTGCCCGCGCCGTTGGGGCCGATGATGCTGTGGATCGAGTGCTCTTCGACGGCCACATCGAAGCGTCCCACGGCGGTCAGGCCGCCAAAGCGTTTGGTGACTTGTCGACTTTCCAGTATAGGCGCCATCTGTCCTCCTAAGCCTCGTCTGCCTCGTGCAGCTCTAGCTTGCGTCGCGCCTCCGGGATTAGGCCCTCGGGCCGTTTGAGCATCATGAAGACCAGCACAGCGCCGTAGACCAGCAGGCGATACTCGGCGAACTCGCGCAGCAGCTCGGGCAGGCCAACCAATGCCAGCGCACCCACGATAACCCCTGGGATGCTGCCCAGGCCGCCGACGATGATCACGGCCAGGATGTTGATCGACACCAGCAGGTTGAAGCTGTGTGGGTAGACCGAGGTCAGCTTGGAGGCGAAGATGGCGCCGCTGAGCGCGGACAGGCCGGCGCCGGTGGCGAAGGCCATCAGCTTGGTGCGCACCAGGTTGATGCCCATGGCCTGGGCGACGTCCTCGTCCTCACGCATGGCTGCCCAGTTGCGCCCCATGCGCGAGTATTTCAGCCGCGTGGCGATGAAAGCAGCCACCAGGATGCCGGCCAGAATGACATAGAACAGCGCTTGTTGGTCGGAAAAGCGCGAGCCCGCTGCCAGCGGGATGGCGCGGGGGATGCGGGTGATGCCGTTGGAGCCGCCCGCCAGCGGCTTGAGCCAATCTGAAAGGAAGATCAGCCGAATGATCTCGCCGAAGCCCAGGGTGACGATGGCCAGGTAGTCGCCGCGCATCTGCAGAACGGGAATGCCCAAGATCACGCCGGCAATAACGCCAACCAAAATGGCAAAGGGCAAAGCTTCCCACCACGTCAACTGCACACCCAACCACTGGATCTCCGGCGAGCTCAGGACAGCGACCGTGTAGGCGCCTAGAGCGAAGAACGCCACGTAGCCCAGGTCCAACAGTCCCGCAAAGCCTACCACGATGTTGAGGCCCAGGCCCATCAAGATGTACAGGCCCACCGTGTCCAGAATCTCAGCCGGGTAGGGGCCTAGCAACGGCAGCGCCAAGACGCCGATACCCAGCACAATGTAGGCAGCCGTGGCGATCAGGCGCTGCTGGTTGCTGGGCATGGCGCCGTAGTTGCGCTGGACCACGGCGCGCGCCGGCTGCCAGAAATACATCACCACCGTTGTTAAGCCAAAGACCACCACGGCTATCGGCAGGCTAAGCCCGCGGCCGGCGAACAGCGAGGAGTTGAGGATCGACACGATGGGGATGGCTACCAAGCCCATCCCCACGGCGCGCCGCAGCCGGTCAGGCAGCAAGAAGAGCCCGGCCGATAGGGCTCCGACCACCACGCCGAGGCCGATCAGCACGAACAAGCCGGTGGGAACGCCCAGGCCAAAGGTGAGCAGCCGCCACAGGTCGGGCGAAGCATTGATGAACACATTGCGCAAATTGATGCGCGGGGCAATGATCGTGAGGGCTACCAAGAACAGGCTGACGATCAGGCCGGCCAGCGCGCCGCTGAGCAAACATCGTACAGCGGGGACCTTGGCTTGTTTGGTAGCAGCACGCTGGGCTGCGGTGTAGCCAAACAGAACATAAACAGTCAGCAGGATAAGTTGCCCCAGGCTGATGACGTTGGTGATGATCGAGCGACCGGCCAGGGCCGTGAGGATGCCCACCAGCGCTAGATAGACGGCAACGACCCCGCCCAGCGCGCCCACTTTGATCGTCGTTGACCAGGGGTTGGCGGACTTCGCCTGTGTCGGGAGGCTAACGCTTACAGCAGTCATGGGGCCACCTCACGCTTTCTTGGTCGCCAGGCGCTCGCCCAGGATGCCGGTAGGCCGGAAGATCAGCACCAGCACCAGGAGCAGGAAAGCCAGGGCGTCTTTGAGTTGATAAGGCGCAGGGATCCCCAAGCCGTCCAACACGAGATTGGGGAAGAGCGACTCGGCGATGCCCAGGAAGAGCCCGCCCAGCATCGCGCCGGCCACGTTGCCGATGCCACCCAGCACGGCCGCCGTGAAGGCCTTGAGGCCGGGGATGAAGCCGGTGAGGAAGTACACCTGGCGGAAGAGGGTGGAGAAGAGCACGCCGGCTGCCCCCGCCAAAGAACCGCCGACCAAGAAGGTGATGACGATGATACGGTCGACGTCGATGCCCATCAGAGCGGCCGCGTCTTTGTCCTCGGAAACCGCCTGCATGGCGCGACCGGTCTTGGTGCGTTGGACGAAGATGTATAGGGCTGCCAGCATGACGACCGCTGCCACGATCACCAGCACCTGGGTCTTGAGGATGGAGATGCCCAGCACGGTGATGGTGCCCTTGAGCGCCTCAGGTTCTGGGTAGCTCTTGACGCCGGAGCCGAAGAAGCCGCGAAACGTGTACTGCAGAAAGAAGGAGGCACCGATGGCGGTGATCAGCGGCACCAGCCGCGGCGCGCGGCGCAGCGGGCGATAGGCGATGCGCTCCAGCAGCACGGCAATGGTCGCCGACGTCGCCATAGCGCCGGCGAAGATCAACAGCTGGGCAATGATGTAGGAGCGATTGAGAAAGCCCGAGCGATCAAAAGCGGTGGCGATGAAATAGCCGATAAAAGCGCCCGCCATGAACACCTCGCCGTGGGCGAAGTTGATCATGCGCAAGATACCGTAGACCATGGTGTAGCCCAGCGCGATCAGCGCATACACGCTGCCTTGCGCCAGGCCAAACACGATCAAATCCAGCCAAACCCGCGGGGGATATTTGGCTGCGGTAAGGGTCGACACGGCCCCGTAGATCACGGCTCCCAAGATCACGAAGCCGATGATCCACATCACGATGGTCGTTCCCGTCACCCGCCTGCGAAGTCGTTGAAGCATGGAGAGTTTCTCCGTGGGGGGGGAGCGGGCCAGGAGGGATGAGACCGTCCCTCCTGGCCCGGTCATGGTCAGATTCGCAGCCTAACGGCTAAGCTGTCTAACAAAGGATCGCCGCCTTGCCTGGGCGCAAGGCGGCGATCGTGGCATTGGGTTATGGCCAGATCTTCTTGGGGCTGCTGTCGGCAGCCGCGCCGGGGTTCCAGCTGGCCGGGTCCGAGCTGACACCCTGGTAGACGGCGATCTTGGGATCGGCGCAGTCGCCCGTGGAGGTGCAGGTCAGGGTGCCGGTCAGGCCCTGCAGCCCGGCCGTGGAGATCATGGCATCGCGCAGCGCAGTGCGCGGGATGACCGTGTTGCCGTTGGAGCACTTGACGGCTACTTTCTCGATGGCGTTGGCGATCAAGTTGTAGGCGTCGTAGGAGTGGGCATGGAAGGGGGCCAAAGGCGCTTCGCCGTACTTCTCCTGGTGCTTCTTGAGGAAATCCTGGTAGCCTCCGCCGAAAGCCGAGAAGTCGGGGCTGGACCAGAGGAAGCCCTCAGCGGCTGCGCCGGCTGCCCGTAGGAAGTCGGGCGAGAAGATGCCATCGGCGCCGGCCAGTTGGACGTTGGCCAGGTCAGGGTTCTGCTTGGCCTGCGAGGCGATCTGGCCGCCGGCGGCGATGAAGATGGGCAGGTAGATGAAGTCGGGCTTGGCCGCAGCGATGCGGGTCAGCATCGGCCCCATGTTGGTCTCGTTGGGGTCGGTGGCTTCCTGGGCCACGATGTTGCCGCCCAGCTTCTTGAACTCCTCGGCGAACACCTGCTGCAGCTTGTCAGCATAGAGGCTGCCGTCGTGGATGGTGGCCGCGTTGCGGAAGCCCTTCTCGTAGGCGTACTTGGCCATGGCCGCGCCCTGGATGGTGTCGTTGTGGGCGGTGCGCATGTAGAAGGCATACTCGGCCGGGCGGTCGGCGGCGGTCAGGTCAGGCGCTGTGTTGGACGGCGAGACCATGGGGATGCCGGCGGCGAACATCAACGGAATGGCCGCGCGCGCGGCAGAAGAGCAGTTGGTGCCGATAGCCGCCACGACCTTGGGGTCGGACGAGACCTTGGTACCGGCTGCCTGGCCGCCTTCAGCGTTGCAGCCCTCGTTCTCGCCGGTCAGCTCGACCTTGTGGCCGGCGATGGTGGGGCGGTCGTCCATGGCGATCTCGGCGCCGCGCTTAGTGTCGGTGCCCAGGGAGGCGTCAGGGCCTTCAACCACGAACAACCACGACAGGCGCAGCGGGTCGTTGGGGCCCAAAGTCACACAGCCTTTGGGATCGTCGCAGGCTGTACAGACCGCAGGATCGGCGCTGGCTGCCGGGGCCTGCGGCTGTTCTTGTGGCGCAGGGGTCGGCGTAGCGCTGGGGCACGCCGCCAGGACAAGGGTGGCTACGATCAAGACGAGCGTAAGCACGAAAAACGACCTCTTCATGGGACAATCTCCTCCTTAGGGTTGTGTGATACCAAACGAAGTAATGGGTTGGTTTGCCGAGCCTGCCGAAACAGGCATGCTAACACGGCACACGATGGAGCACAGCGTCGGACCGAGTCGACCACCTCCTTCGTCGCAGCAAGTGCGTTAACCGGCCAAAGGAAGGCAACCATAACTGGGTGGACCAGGCTAACGACACTGTTGACATGCCTGGATGGGAATGTGAGAGGTTGAAGAAGAGATGGTTGCCTGCGGACAAATCGGTGGGGCAATTGGGACAGCCCCAAGCAACCTAAGTGGCGCGGATTATAGACAAACTAGGGTGTTTTGTCAAGCCCCCTGCGCCAGGCGTGAACAGCGACTAGTAGATGAACTCGTTGATATCGTAGCGGGAGAACTGCGGCGGATGCTGGGGATCACAGGGGACGAAAGCGGTGCGTATGGTCGCCTCCTGCAGGCGCAGCGTCGTCTCGTCCAGGGGATGTACGCCGGCCCCGGCCGCTAACGCTGCGTAGGGCGCATCAGGATGCTGGACGAAATCTGAAAAATAGATCAGGTCGCCGCGGCCCAAAGGCATGGCGTTAAGCAATTGCACGGTATCGGCCACATGGCCCGCGGCGAAGCGATCCCCCCCAACCCCCAGCATGATGATCACACTCACGTGAACCCCGGCGGCCTTGAGGGTTGTCACTGCTTCCAACACATCCGCCGCGTCGCCAGGCTTGTTCAGCCAGCGCAGCAGCGGATCATGACCGCTCTCCATGCCGATATACACGCGTCGCAGCCCATGCGCCGCCAGCTCCTGCCAATCGGCCAGCGACTTGCGCTCCACGTGGAAAGCGTCGATGAAGGCGAAGAGCGGCAGGTGATAAGTTGCAGGTGGCGACTCGCCCCCCGCCGGCTGCAACGCGTCACTGACCACTTGTAACAGTTCCCGCAGTCGCGGCATGGGGATCACCAACGCGTTGGCGTCGGCCAGGAAGATCGAACGGCGCATGGCAAGAGCGGAGCCGAAGAAGTCGCACACAGCCGCCACATGCTGGCGAAACTCCGCGGCGGTCTTGATGCGGAATCGGACATCGCGATAGAAAGTACAGAAAGTGCAGGCGTTGTGCGAGCAGCCATGGGTGGCCTGCAACACCAGCGCCAGATACTGGTCGGGTGGCAGGATGCCCACGGGCGTGTAAATCTGCTCGAAGCGCTGCCGGTCGGCCTCCAACGCTGCCCAGTCCCACTGCGCCAACCGCTCTAGGGCAGCCCGCACAGGGGGCGGCGCGCTGCCGGCCTGCCGCTCTAGCTGCGGGATCAGCCTATAGGCAAAGTCAACCCACGCCTGAGCCTCGGCGCGTGTCAGCCACCGGCGACGACGCTCACGCGCCCCCGGCCTGTGCTCGGTCCACTTGCTCAGCACGCGGTTGTCGAGGCTGCGGCGGTAGTTGACGCCGTCGATGAACGCCCCATGTAAGCGCCCCAACGGATCGAAGGTGTAAGAGGGCTGCTCGTTGTTCAGCAGGACATTGATGGCGCTACGTCGCACCAAAACACTCACCATGTCCCCGCTGTCAAGGTGGGTCTGCCAGTGCAGGGCTGTCTGCTGCCCCGGCAGCTCATGCCGCTGCTCGCACTGAGGTAACTCCCCATTGCCAGCTGCGTCCTTGGGGTCCGCGCTCTGCATCAGGCTCCGGCCTGCAAGCCGTTCGGTCATGGCGGCTCTACCTTGCCCGAATCTGTGCCAGCCACTCAATGAGCACAACGCAAGCCAGCAGGCCGAGCACCAATGTTGCGTCGAGCAAACGATTGAGCTGGAGCCAGCCGGCCACAGCCACAGCCAGGCCAAGCAAAAACCCCTGGCGCAGGGCCGCTTGCAGCGTGGGGGGCCGGCCGCCAAAGGGCAAGCGCCGATGCAACAACGCCAAAAAAGGTGCGGACAGGCCCATGACAGCCGGCACCAAGAGCGCCAAGAACAAAGCCAGATTCTGCGGGGTGGGCGGCCCGCCTGCCACCACCAGCCACACAGCCGCAGCCAAAGCAGCCAGGCCGACCAAGACAATAGGTACGTACTTCATCATGCCGGAACGGCCAAAAGGGGCTGAGTTTCCTCCATCCAGGAGCGAATGAGCTTGACCGCTCGGCTGGCATCAGGCGCGTACCCATCGGCGCCGATGGCGCGGGCGAACTGTGGCGTCACCGGCGCGCCGCCGACGATAACCTTCACCTGCTCACGCAGCCCGGCCTTGACTAGGGCGTCGATCACGAGCTGCATGTTAGGCATGGTCGTCAACAGCAGTGTGGACAACGCCACCACGTCCGCTTGTGCGCTGCGCACGGCTGCCACCAGCTCCTGTGGCGAGACGTCGGCGCCCAAGTCGCGCACCTTGAAGCCGGCGCCTTCTAGCATCATCGCCACCAGGTTCTTGCCGATCTCGTGAAAATCGTCCTGTACGGTGCAGATCACCACGGTGCCAATGGGTCGCAGCGGTGAGTCGATCAGCCTGGGTTGCAAAACACCCAAAGCCGCCTGCATGGCTCGCGCTGCGAGCAACATCTCCGGCACGAAGTATTCGCCTTCTTCATACAGCTCGCCGACCTCCACCATGGCTGCAATGAGCGCTTTGTTCAGGATCACGTCGGGATCAATCCCTATATCCAGAGCCTCTTGCACCTTCTCGCATACGTATTCAGCATCGCCGTCGAGGGTGCCATCGAATATCTCGTCTAGGAGGGGGTTCTGCATGGCTTCCTCCACTGCCAGTTGGGCTCGGAGTTGGATGACCAACCAGCGACCTGGCGCTTCTGACGGCCATCACCGCGCCGGCGGGTCAGCAATCTAGGGGCATTCTAGCGCATCCATGCTGTGCTTACCATGATGTAGGTCATCTTTTGCCGAGTTCGTTGGCCCGCGATGCCAATTGAGGCTGCGCAACGTGAGTTGAGACCCCATGGTTTCTCTGCGCTAACGGTGACTGTCCGCAAAATAACCGCTCTGGCTCTCTCCGGCCGGGCCGGTGATGTTTTCGCCCCTGGCAGGGAAAACACGTAATCGATCGCAAGTTTGCGTCGGCAACGCTGCGCGGCTGACAACGCAAACCTGCCGAATCTGCCTTGCGCCGGCCTATGAGGTCTGCCATCGACCGGCGAACCAGGACGAGCAGGGCCCCGTCGGCCAGCCGCGCCGCGGCCTGCTGGGCTCAGGACGGTCTGTGCGCCACCAGAGCCCCCGCAGCTTGGGCTGAGACCGGCGCAGTTTCCGACAAAGCGACAAGCCTGTGGTATAATTTCGTAGTCGTCGACACTGCTCATGCGCAGGCGCCGGGCGTTTCGGTCCGGCGCCTGATCAGTTGCGCGTGGGTAGCCTCGACGCAGGCGACCATGACAGTACTGACGGGCAGCAAGCTCAGCAAACGTTATGGCCCCCTGGATGTGTTTCAGGATGTCAACCTGCGCATCGAGAGGGGCGATCGCATCGGGCTGGTTGGTCCTAACGGCGAGGGCAAGACCACGCTGTTGCGCATCCTAGCCGGCCTTGACGCGCCAACCGACGGTGTAGTCCAGCGCCAACGCGGCCTAACGATTGGCTATTTGCCGCAGGACCCGCCGCCGGCCGGCGACAAGACCCTATGGCAAGACGTGTCAACGGAGTTTGGCCATCTGTTGCGCCAAGCAGAGGTGCTGCATCAGCTCGAGGAGCGCATGGCCCACCTCGACACCTACGAGCAGGCCGTGGCCGAATACGGCCCCTTGCAGGCCGCGTTCGAGGCTGCGGGCGGCTACCAGTGGGAACTGAGCGTGCGCCAGGTGTTGACCGGCCTAGGCTTCCCGCCCGACGAGCACCACATGCCGCTGGTCCACCTGAGCGGCGGCCAGCGCACGCGCGGGCTGCTGGCGCGCCTGCTCTTGCAGAAGCCCGACCTGCTGCTGTTGGATGAACCGACCAACCACCTGGACTTGCAAGCCACCGAGTGGCTGGAACAGCAGTTACTGCAATGGGCCGGCAGCTTGGTCGTCGTCTCCCACGATCGCTACTTCCTTGATCGGGTGGTCACGCGCATCTGGGACCTGGCCGCTCAACGGCTGACGACCTACCGCGGCAACTACAGCCATTATGTCGAGCAGCGCGCGGTTAACCTGGAGCGCCAGCGTCGCGAGTGGGAAAAGCAGCAAGAGTTCATCGCCAAAGAAGAGGATTATATTCGCCGCAACATCGCCGGCCAGAACACGCGCCAGGCCCAGGGCAGGCGCACGCGGCTGGAGCGACTGCGCGCCGAGGGTGGCCTGGTCGAGCAGCCCCAGCAGCGCCCAACGATCCGCTTGCAGATGGACGCCCGCCTGCGCAGCGGCAACTTAATACTCAGCACGCAGAACCTGATCATTGGTTATCGCCATGCCGGGCAAGGCAATGGCCATCAGCTGCGCCGTGAAGATATATCGGGTGGCCACACCTACAGCGGTTCCAACGAGCCCATAGGACCGGACGATACGCGGTTGTTCACCTGCGAGGACCTGGAGTTGAAGCGCGGGGAGCGGGTGGCGTTGATCGGGCCCAACGGCGCGGGCAAAACCACCTTTGTCAAGACCCTGCTGGGCCAGTTGCCGCCGCTGGCCGGCCGGCTGCGCATCGGCGCCAGTGTACGGTTAGGCTACCTGGCCCAGGCCCACAGCGACTTGCCGCCCGACCTGAGCGTGCTGGACGCCATCCTACAAAAAGCGCCGCACATGGAGATCGGCGAAGCGCGGCGCTTCCTGGGCCGTTTTCTGTTCATCGGCGACGACGTGTTCAAGCCGATGGCTGCGCTGAGCGGCGGTCAGCGCAGCCGTGTGGCCCTCGCCCGGCTGGCATTGGCAGGCGCCAACTTCCTGGTTCTGGACGAGCCGACCAACCACCTGGACATCGCCTCGCAAGAGGTCTTGGAGGAAGTGCTCGCCGGCTTCGGCGGCACCGTGCTGCTGGTCACGCATGACCGCTACCTGGTGGACGCGCTGGCGACGCAGATCTGGGCCATCGACCCGCAACAAGGCCGGCTGCGGCCTTACCCGGGCAATTACACGGACTACCTGGCCGCCAAGGCCGCTGAGCAGGAAAAGGAGCTGGCCTCAGCTGTCCCTGCGCCGATCAGCGAAGCGCAACAACGCCGTGAGCGTGCCCGCGAAGAGCGCCGTCTGCGCAAGGCCGAAGAACAGCGCAACGAGCAAGCCAAGCGCCTGGAGGACCTGATCCATGGCCTGGAGCAGCGACTGGCCGTGTTGGTCGGAGAGCTTGAGACAGCCAGCGCAGCCCGGGCTACAGACCGCGTGCAACAGCTTGGGTTAGAATACCAGGCGGTGGACGAGCGTCTGCACCAACTGATTGAGGAATGGAGCGCGCTGGCCGCGTAGGAGTTTGCGCAATGACGCCTCTTCGTAGTGACGGCTGCAGCCGTCCCGCAGCGCGCCGTCCGATCGTCATCGGGCTCACCGGCAACATCGGTGTAGGCAAAAGCACCGTCACCGCCATGCTCGCCGAGCTGGGCGCCTTCATCATCGACGCCGATCGGGTGGCCCATCAGGTCATGGAGCCGGGGCAACCGGCCTATGCCCAGATCATTGCGACGTTTGGCCCCGAGATTGTGCCCAACGGCGGCCCCATCGATCGCTTCCGACTGGGACAGATTGTGTTTGCCGACCCAACAGCGCTGGCCCGGCTGGAGCAGATCGTGCATCCGGCCGTCTTCGTGCGCATACAGGAGCTGCTTGCTGCGGCCACAGCACCCGTGGTTGTGATCGAGGCCATCAAGCTGCTCGAGGCTGGGCTGAGCATCCAACTGTGCGATCAAGTCTGGGTCGTAACGGCCCCACGCGAGCAACAGATCGCACGGCTGATGGCCAGCCGTGGCCTTAGCTATAATGAAGCCGTCCTGCGCATCGATGCCCAGCCGCCCCAGGCGGAAAAAGTGGCTCGCGCCGATGTAGTCATCGACAACAGCGGCGCCATCGAGGCCACGCGAACCCAGGTGGAGCAGGCTTGGGCCTGTATGCGAGGAGTAGAAGAAGTAGAAGAATGAAAGAGGTTTGCGATGCGCAAGGTGTATGATCGGCATCCAAACTTAGTGATGTGGGCTGGGCTGGCGACAGCGATGGTGATCGTGCTGGTGTTGGCCGCGCGCTCGGTGGGGTTTGCGCCCATGCAATGGGCTGCGCTGGTCACTGCCACAGTGGGACTAGCCGGCCTGTGCGTGTGGATCATCAGTTGGGAAGACGAGGACGGTGAAGATGTTTCTCACGAGGTCGGGTGATCTGTTCACTGTGTTCGCTTGGCATCGGCCTATTTTGCCATCTGGGGCGTATCCGGCAAACGCAAAGAGTTTATGAGCACAAAACGCGATTACTATGAAGTTCTAGGCGTGGCCCGTAGCGCCAGCGCCGACGAAATCAAGAGCGCTTACCGCAAGCTGGCGCGCACCTATCACCCCGACGTCAACAAAGACGCCGGTGCCGAAGAGCGCTTCAAAGAGATCGCCGAGGCCTACGAGGTGCTGAGCAACGAAGAGAAGCGTGCGGCCTACGACCGGTTTGGCCATGCCGGCACGCAAGGCGGCTTCAGCGGCTTCAGCGGCGGCTTTGGCGACTTCTCTTCCATTTTCGAAGACCTGTTCACCGGCATGGGCATGGGCTCGACCGGTCGTCGCACCGCGCGCGGACCCCGTCGCGGCGCAGATCTGCGCGTGGGCATCGCCCTCACCTTCGAGGAAGCGGTCTTCGGCTGCGAAAAGGAGATCGATGTGCCGCGCGCTGAGACCTGTCAACGCTGTTTCGGCAGCGGCGCCGAGCCGGGCACCAGTCCGCTGCGCTGCCCGCAGTGCAACGGTACGGGCGAGATCCAGCGGCGCCAGCAGAGCATCTTCGGCACCATCCTCACCTCTTCCACCTGCCCGCGCTGCAACGGTACCGGCGAGGTGATCACAACCCCTTGCACCGAGTGCAAAGGCCAGAAGCAAATCCAGGTGACGCGACGGTTGTCGGTCAACGTGCCGCCAGGGGTGGACGACGGCACGCAAATCCGGCTGGCCGGCGAAGGGAACCAGGGCGTCAGCGGTGGCCCGCCCGGCAACCTCTACGTGGCCTTGACCGTGCAACCCCACGAGTTCTTCCGGCGCCACGACAACGACATCCTGATGGATTACCCGATCAACATCGCGCAGGCTGCCTTGGGCGCCGAGATCGAAGTGCCTACCCTGGATGGGAAGAGCACCATTGCCATCCCGCCCGGCACACAGAGCGGTCGCACCTTCCGCATCAAGGGCAAAGGAGTGCCGTATCTGCGCCAACGCGAGCGCCGCGGTGACCAGATCGTGACGGTGCGCGTCGTCGTGCCCACCAAACTGACGCCGCGGCAGAAAAAACTCCTGCAAGAGCTAGGCGAGACGCTGGGTACCGAGCAACTAGGCAACTCGCGCGGCTTCTTCGACAAGCTGGCGGACGCCATCGGCGACGCCTTCGGTGGTTAGTGGGTAGTTACAATTGTTTTACGGCGGTCTATGGCATGGGTACCCATGAAATGGCTTGAAATCAGCGTACAATGCGACGGCGAAGCGGCCGAGGCGGTCAGCGAGCTGTTCAACCGCTACAACAGCACGCCTGGCGAGACGCAAAGCGGCGCCGTGGTCGAGGTCACCGGCTACAACGCCGTGGGCGAGCTCGTACAGCCGATCGTCAAGGTACGCACCTACCTGCCACTGGGCATGGTGGAGGACCAGCGCCGGCAAAAGATCGAGGAAGGGCTATGGTTTCTCAGCCGGCTGTACCCCATCCCGGAGCCGGAGTTCCGTGAGCTGGACTTCGAGGACTGGGCCTTCGCGTGGCGCGCCCACTACCACCCCATGCGCGTGGGCGAGCGGCTGCTGATCGTGCCGGCTTGGCAAATGGATGCCCTCACCCAAGAGACAGAGCGGCTGCCCGTGCTGTTGGATATCGGCATGGCCTTTGGCACCGGGCTCCACCCCACCACCCGGCTGTGCATGGCCGCGCTAGAGCGCCATCTGCGACCGGGTGATGCTGTGCTGGACATCGGCAGCGGCTCCGGCGTTTTGTCGATTGCGGCGGCGCGGCTAGGGGCCAGCGCCGTGCTGGCCACCGATATCGACCCGGTAGCCGTGGAAGCGACACGAGCCAACTGCGAGCTTAACGGACTCGGCCACCTGGTGCAGGCCCAGGAGGGGTCCTTGCCTGACCCACAGGCGCGGCCGGAAGGCTGGCAAGTGATCGTGGCCAATATCCTGGCCGAGGTGATCGTAGATCTGCTGCAGCATGGCCTGCTGCGGCTGCTGGCCGTCGATGGACGTCTGATCCTGAGCGGCATCATCAACTTGCGCGAAGACCTGGTGCTGAGCGCACTCGATCGCTACGGGCTGCGCGTCGTGGAGCGCACCGAAGAGGGCGATTGGGTGTGCCTGGTGGCCACACTGCCCTGATCGTCGTCCTGTAACGCAACACGACGCCTGTGCATCGAATTGGCGTGGCAACCGTAAGACAGCCACCATGCAGAGCGTCAACAGAGATATACACTGGCAGGTGAGGCTTGCTCTGTTGTCACCTGCCAAACCACAGCAAATACTTAGCCGCAAGCGCTTGAGTAATAGCGAGGAGTAATCGCATGTCTGAGCAGAACGTTGAGAAGGTCATCATCATCGGCAGCGGCCCGGCCGGCTATACCGCTGGCTTGTACGCATCGCGCGCCAACTTGAGCCCTTTGCTGATCACCGGCAACGAGATTGGCGGCCAGGTGGCCATTACCACCGAGGTCGAGAACTATCCCGGCTTCCCCGAAGGGCTGACCGGGCCTGAGCTGGTAGAGAAGTTCCAACAGCAAGCCGAGAAGTTCGGCACCCGCATCGAGATCGACTGGGTGACCGAGGTCGATCTGGGGCAGCATCCGTTTGTCGTGCGCACGGCCAACGGGCAGGAATACCGCACCGAAGCGCTGATCGTCTCGACCGGCGCCACCCCACGACGGCTGGGCGTGCCGGGCGAGAAGGAGTACACCGGCTTCGGCGTCAGCTACTGCGCCACCTGCGACGGTTTCTTCTTCCGCGGCAAAGAGGTGGTGGTGGTCGGCGGCGGCGACAGCGCGCTGGAAGAAGGGCTGTTCCTGACCAAGTTCGCTAACAAGGTCACCGTAGTCCACCGCCGCGACGAGCTGCGTGCCAGCAAGATCCTGCAAGATCGGGCGTTCAAGAACCCCAAGATGGCATGGAAGTGGAGCCACGTGGTCGAGCGCATCAACGCTGCTGGCGGCGACGGCAACGGCACTCCGCCCAAGGTTGTCTCGGTGACGCTGAAGAACCTGAAGACGGGCGAGGTCTACGACTATCCTACCGACGGCGTGTTCGTGTACGTCGGCCACATCCCAAACTCCGATCTATTTCGCGGCCAGCTGGCCATCGACCCGGAAGGCTATGTGATCACGGACCGCAAGTACCATACCAGCGTGCCCGGTGTGTTTGCGGCCGGCGAGATTCAGGACAAGGTCTTCCGCCAGGTGGTTACGTCAGCGGGTCAGGGCGCCGCGGCTGCCATGCAGGCGGAGAAGTTCCTGGCAGAGCTGGAGAGCAAGAGCTACGCCGCCATTTTGGCCGAGCACGGCCTCGCCGAGCCTGTGCCGGCCTAAGTCCGAGCGCCCTCGTGCAGATCGCCACGAACCCCAGGGAGACTACCCTGGGGTTTGTTTTTGGTAGGAGGCAACTATTCAGTCCTAGGTGCCGGGCACTTAAGGCTGCGCTGGCCAGGGCGTCTGCAGAGCCGGCTCAAGCTGTAAACCGGTTGCAGCTGCCCGGCACCTGAATAGTCACGGTAGGAGTAATGCAATTGGCTGGTCGAGCAAGGCCGGTGGGTTGCGCTACGCCCTATTCATCCTTGCCAGAAGCCTCGCTTGACCGGCTTCAACCCACCGGCCCGTATCGAGCCCCACCTGTCCGCTTAAAAACGCGTGCGGTTGCGTCTTTGGACACATCGTGCTAAACTGCGCACATGAGGACATCGGAAGTTTTCGCGCAACTATTCAGCCCTAGGTGCCGGGCACTTAAGGCTGCGCTGGCCAGGGCGTCTGCAGAGCCGGCTCAAGCTGGGAACCGGTCGCAAG
>DAOUBX010000266.1:0-39410 GCA_034432445.1 Anaerolineales bacterium | reverse complement strand
GCAATGGCAGCGCGGCCGGCGCTTGCTCATGGTGCAGGTTTTTCCCTTTCAGTACAACCCGGTGACGGGGAAGTTGCTCTATCATCCGGATATTGAGGTGAGAGTAACGGCTGAAGCCGTAACTACGCAGGAAAATGCGTCGGCGCCTGGTGATGGCGGCTTCAGCCGCCCGGCAACGGCTGAAGCCGTAACTGCGCAGGAGGATGCGTTGGCGCCTGGTAGTGGCGGCTTCAGCCGCCCGGCGCTCCGCATCTACACCGGCGAGCGCGGGATATATCGCCTCACCTATGCCGACCTCCAGGCTGCCGGGGTACCGGTGGGCAGTGTAGATCCTGTCACCTTCGCGATGACCTACCTCGACCAACCGGTCGACATCCTGGTGACCGGCGAGGCTGATGGCCGTTTCGATCCCGGCGACTTGATTATTTTCTACGCCGAGCCTTACCAAGGCCGCTACATGACCCATAACGTTTACCGGCTGAGCTATGGCGGTGCGCCGGGAAGTCGCATGCAGACGCGTCGGTTGACGCCCACAGGCGGCGAACCGGTGATCACCGCTATCACCCAAACGGTGCACATCGAGTTCGACCGCAGTTACTACAGCACGTACCGGCTGCCGAGGGACGCCGATCACTGGTTCGACAACCCACTGTATCCCAATGCGGCCATGCCCTCCGCGACGGTCAGCTATGACCTGAGCCTCGATGACCCGCTGTTCGTCGGCGTAGCCGAGGTGCGCATTGCCCTGCATGGCGGCGCAGATCAGGCGATGACCCCCGATCAGTCGGTTGCAGTGTACGTAGACGGCCGCGCGGTTGGGACTTTCCAGTGGGACGGCAGTGTACCTTATCTGGCAACGGCCACCGTGCCGGCGGCGTGGCTAGGAGCCGGACCTTCCGCACCCCGGGTGACCCTGGAGGCGTCCTTGAGTCAGTTGCCCAGCCTTAGCTACTACTGGATATCGCCCGACTGGGTGGAGGTGCGCTATCCTGCTCGCCCCGAAGCCGAGAACGACCAGATCATCGTTGAGGGCTTGGTCATCGCCGGTCAGCAGGCGCAGCTCGATGTAACCGGCTTCACCGGTCACGGCGTGCGCACCTTTGACTTGCGCAACCCGCAACGGCCGGTGCAGCTCGAGGGCGTGTTCGTGGAGTTCAACGGGAGCAGTTTTGTGGCGCGGCTGTGGGACGCGTGGTCTGTTGGCGCCCCGTCGCCCAGCTATGCCTTGAGCACCGACTCTGGGCTGCTGGCGCCGCTGAGCGTCGAACGCGACAACCCCTCGGCATGGCGTTCGCCCGACCACGCCGCCGACTACATCGCCGTTGTCCATAGCAGCCTGTGGGATGCCGTGCAGCCGCTGCTAGACCACCGCGCGGCCGAGGGCTTGCGGGTGGCCAAGGTGGACGTGCAAGACATCTACGATGAGTTCAGCGCGGGCCGAGTCGATCCCGATGCCATCCGCAGCTTTCTGGCCTACGCTTACCACCATTGGAACGGGGAGCAAGCGCCGCCGCAGTACGTGTTGCTGGTAGGAGACGGCCATTATGACTTCAAGAATGCGGCCGGCACCAACCTGCCCAACCTGATCCCGCCTTACCTGCTGCACATCGACCCTTGGATTGGCGAAACCGCTGCCGACAACCGTTACGTGAGCGTGGACGGCTTGGACGATTACCTGCCCGACATGGCCATCGGCCGCATTCCGGCGCAAAGCCCGGCTGATGTCAGAGCAGTTGTCCACAAGATCATCGCTTATGAGACTGCGACCCCGGTGGGCGCCTGGCAGCGCCGTACCGTGTTTGTGGCCGACGATTACGCCAACCGCGATGGCAACTTCCACGCCTTGAGCGACGTGGCGCGGTTAGAGGTGCTGCCGTCCAGCTATGCCAGCGAGGCGATCTACTACCGCAGCAGCGCGGAGTTGGACACCGGCCCAGAGATGCGAGCTGCCATTCTTCGTGCCTTCAACACTGGCGCGCTCTACTTGCAATGGTTTGGCCATGCCTCGCAGTTTCGTTGGGGTTCGGTCAGCTTCTTCGACGTGCTGGGGCCGCCGGCGCTATCTCCTACCGGCGTATTGCCGTTCACAGCGCATTACGGTTGCTGGTCGGGCTACTTTATCAACATCCGCGGTAGCTCTCAATACGCCAACAACCCGCAGTCCCTGGGCGAGGTACTGCTGCTCACGCCCGAGCGCGGCGCAGTTGCGGATCTCTCCCCTAGCGGTCTGCACATCGGCAACGCGCTGCTGAACCTCAACCGAGGGGTGGTCGAGGCCATTTTCCGGAACCGCATTGATCGGATAGGCCCGGCGGTCGATGCGGGCAGGCTGTATTTCGTCAGCCATAGCAGCGGTTGGCACGACGTGGTGGATACGTCGATCTTGTTTGGCGATCCGGCATTGCGGCTGCGGCTACCCCGCCCCGCCGCGTTCTATTTGCCCCTTGTCGCCGTTCCTTGAGCCGGGTTCTCATGGTGCCAGACATGTCTTCCGCTATAGGTCATTTTGCGTTGGCCACGCGAGGCTCGCTGCCGGCGCCATGGTTAGCGTGGTTAGGCGAGGCGCTGCGCCCCGCCGCCGTTCCTTTGCCGGCACCGCCAACTTGCGAGACTGAGACGATTGCGCCGGCGCTGACCTTCCATGGCGTCGCGCCCTTGCTCTACCTGCGTCTGCGCGGCGATCCGCTTTGGCACCGCCTAACACCGGCTCTGCAGCTGGACTTGGCGGCAAGCCATCATCTGAACGCCGTGCGCAGCTTTCTCTTGCAAGACGAGGTCGCCCGTATTGCTGCTGCTCTCGCGGCGCGTCAGGTTCCGGTGATGCTGCTCAAAGGACTGGCGCTGGCCCAAACCGTGTACGCCAACCTGGCTGAGCGGCCGGTGAACGATCTCGATCTGCTGCTGCCGGCGGCGCAGATCGACACGGCACAGCAGGCATTGGTGGACCTAGGATACCGTGCGGTCGGGTTACGTTGGCTGGGTCGGTGGCAGCGGCGCTATCGCTCGGAATTGCCGATGGTATGCGCTGACCAGCCAGGGCCTCGTGCTGGGTTGCTGGCCGAGCTGCACTGGTCGTTGGTCGAGTCGCCTTACCACGTTGATCGGGTCGAAACAGAGGCGATCTGGCAGCGCAGCCGACCGGCTGCCTGGCCGTCAGGCGCTCACTTGCCTGATCTATCGACTCTGCTGCTGCACAACGCTGCCCACATGGCGTTGCACCACAGCCAGCAGCTGCGTTTGATCTGGCTTGTGGATGTGGATCGGCTGGCGCGGCGGCCCGATCTGGATTGGGACGATGTGCTGGCGCAGGCGCAGACGTGGAGCTTCGGTCTCGCGTTACAGGCTGCCCTGCAGGCCGGCCGCGCCTGGCTGGGCACACCCTGCCCGGCTGCCGTGTGGGAACGGTTGGCGGTGCTGGCGGCCGAGCCCGCTGCCCAAGCCATGTGGGGAGTGGGCGATGAACGGCCAGGTCGCGCCTGGCAACGCGCCTGGGTGACCTGGCGGGTGCTCAGCCGACGCCAGCGACTGCGCTACGCCGCCTGGCTCGGTTTGCGCGCTGTGGTTTGGCCTCTAGAGGCTTGGGAACAGCGGGCCGGCTCCCAGGCGTCCGGCGGATAACAGGTGAACATCTCTTGCCATCGACACCCTTTACCCTGCGTCTGGCCGTAGCCGGAATTCCGTTTCGCGTTGAGCTCCCGGTCGCCACGTGGGTCACATCGCTGGAGGCGCGCTATGCGGCGTTTCTGGACGACGCTGCATCCTTTGCGCCTGCCGGCTGGCAGGTCAAACTGGTCAACGCGGTGGCTACCGGTGCCGAAGCACCCTGGATTGCGCACGACGATGTGGTCACGCGCTTTGCCATCGACGACTTTGTCGGGTGGATCGACCTGCGTGCGCAGCGCGCTGAGGCTACCGCCCTCGATGCCGGTCGCGCTGCCATGGCGATCGACCGCCTGCTGGCGTACATCTGCATGCTGGTGTTGCCGCGTGAACACAGGGGACTGCTACTGCACGGCGCGGCGATCGTTTGGCAGGGAGTGGGTCTAGCGTTCTGCGGCCATTCGGGCGCCGGCAAAACCACAGTGGCGCGTCTGGCCGCTGGAGCCGCCGAGGTTCTAACCGACGAAACCCTGGTGATCGCGCTGGATGGCCCGCAGCCGCTGCTGCTTAGCACGCCGTTCTGGGGCGCCAGTACGCCGGTCGAGCTGATCCGGCGCGTGCAGCGCCAAGCACCCCTGCGTGCGCTCTTCCTGCTTGAACACGCCCCTCTGTTCGAGTTGGAACGGTTGGACGCAGGCCAGGCCGTCTTGGCGTTGCTACTCACCGAAAAGGTGGCCATCGAGCGGGTGAGCAGCGCCGACGCCTGGCTGGACATGGCCGACGAATTGGTGAGCCGGGCGCCGGTCTATCGGTTGCGCTTTCGACCGACGGCTGAACTTTGGCCATTTTTGGCAGCCCACCTCTAGAGCTGCCCGGTCAAAGGCGGCGGACGTTGGCAAGCGTTCTCTGCGAGCGTCCCTATCTCTGCGCAGCAGGCGCTTGCGCAAGAAATCCCAGACTGGCTAGGCAATCATGTTGCGGTTGAATTGTCCCATCGTGGCTGGCGTGGTATAATGCCCGCCGTTCAGTGATACCAGGCATAAGGGAGCCTCTTTTCTTTCATGGAGTCAACGGGAACCTCCTGTCCTCATCTGGGACTGCATAGCGATGCCTCGCTTTGTTACAGCTATCCCAGCGAGAGCCATCGCTGCTATGCTCTGCGCGATACCGCGGAGTTTGCTCCCGATGCAGTCCATCAGTCTCAGTATTGCTTGACAGGCCTGCATGGTCAATGTCCTCGATTCCTGGCGCGCAATGCTGAGGGCGACATTGCTGCCAAGGCTTTTGCGCCGGCCGAGACGCCGCCTCGTCCAGTGCCGTGGACCCGGCTGGCCATTTGGGGCATCGCGGCCATTTTGCTGGTGGTGGCCGTGTGGCAGTTGTTGCGCCTGCTGGCCCCTCCGGCGACCCCGCCTGCTACCCTGCCGCCATCTGCCGTCCAAACTACACTCACCCCAGACACCGCTTCCGCTTGGCCCACGCCGCCGCCGGCTACAGTGTTGGCCGTGGCGCCGCCACCGACGGCAACGCCCGTGCCAATTGCGGACAACAACACTCCTGCGACAACAGCGCAATCCAACGAGATCCGTTTGGAGATCACACCGGCGCCGGCTGCGGCGGGCTGGGTGGGCAGCCAGGAAGCGCGCGGCAATCACTTCGGCGATTCCTTCTTGCACGCCGGCATCTATCAGGACGAGGTGATCCACAGCGCACTGCAGTTTGACCTGACGCGGGTGGCGCGCGGCGCGCCCATCCTATCAGTTGCGCTGGAGTTGACAGGCTTGGACGACAAGCGTTTGAACCCCGACGCCAATGGCACATGGGAAGTGCGGTGGTTGGCGCCGGAGATCAACGAAGAGTGGAGCAGACGCAGCTTTCAAGACATCCACAACGCCAAGGTGCTGCAATCGCTGCTGCCAGCCGTCAGCCAGGACCAGTTGGCGCCGTTGGTCGTCAATCGGTTCGAGTTCAACCAGGAACAGCGCACCTTGCTGGAGCGCGCTATCGTCGACCAGCAAACGTTGATTGCATTTCGCCTCGACGGCCCGCAAGCCGGCGCGGATAACTTGTTTACCTGGGATAGCGGCTATGGTCCGGCGACCCTCGACAACCGGCCGCGGCTGATCATCGTCACCGGCCCGCCGCCGCCCACGCCGCCGCCCGTGCCCACGCAGGATTTCATCGTCGTCACCAGCACGCCCACGCCAGCCAATGTGCTCACCGCGGCCGCCATCGTGCAGACGGCCACTGCCT
Source organism: Anaerolineales bacterium (assembly GCA_034432445.1). GTDB lineage: Bacteria > Chloroflexota > Anaerolineae > JAAEKA01 > JAAEKA01 > JANWYQ01. The sequence continues at coordinate 33,557 of DAOUBX010000266.1, read as the reverse complement.
ACGCAACAATGGTTGGCACGCCGGCGCCGACCCCGCGCAGCATGGTAACTGCGACACCGACGCCCGCTAACGAAGCCACCGCCCAAGCTGAGCGCCTGCAGGCCGGCCTGCCTCCGGTGGTGATCCCAACCGCAACGCCCGCCAACGAGGGAACACAGACGGCCATTGCCCTATACGCAACTGCCCAGGCCCTGACCACCGGCACCTGGACGCCTGTGCCGACCAATGCGGTCACCGCTACCCCCACACCAACCTACGTCGTGGTGACGAGCACGCCCACCCCCGCCAACGTGGCCACCTTGTTGGCACTCGTCATCGCCGAAGCCACGCGCACAGCCACAGCCGGGCCGCCCACACCGCTGCCGCCAGCTGTAGTGACGGCCACGCCTACGCTGCGACCCCCGGCCGACAACTCGCCCGATACGCAAGCAGCGTTGGCGACCATTGCCGCTTTGACCGTGGGCACCTACACGCCCACCCCTGCTGCGCCCCCTCCCGCACCGACGGCCACACCGCTGCCGACGATTGCGCCGGCCAACGCCGTAGCTGATCGCCTCAAGGGGAAGATCGTGTTCTGGTCCGACCGCCTAGGTGAGCCGCGCCCATTCGTGGTCGATGCCGGCTGCGTGGCGCGGGCGGAAGGTTGCAGCCAGGCTGAGCCACTGCCGGCCCTCGATCTGCGATCCTATCAGGCTTTCCTGAGCCGCCGCGGGCTGTCGCCCGATGAGCAGCTGTGGCTGTTTGTTCAGGAGGATCTGTTCCGGCGGCCGCAGATCTTTGTGCAAGAGCGCGCTTCAGGGGCTGTCAGCCAATTTCTCGACGTGCGAGGCGCCACGTTTGACCCCGAGTGGGCGCCTGACGGCGCTTCGGTGGCTCTGGTCTCCGACGAAGCCGGCAACGACGAGGTGTATGTGGCGAGCCGCGACGGGCTAAGCTGGCGGCGTTTGACCATGAACACATGGGAATGGGACCGTCATCCCACATGGTCGCCCGACGGCAACCAGATCGTGTTCTATTCCAATCGCACCGACGGCCGACGCCAGCTGTGGGTCATGAACGCCGACGGCACCGGTTTGCGCAATCTGAGCAACAACGATTACAATGATTGGAACCCGGTGTGGATAAAATGAGCGCTGGGAGAGAGGTACGGTTATCATGGAACTCAAACAGTATCTGAGCACACTCCGCAAATGGTGGTGGTTGATTGCGCTGTCCACCCTGGTGGCGACCTTCTCCAGCTTTCTTGCCACACGGCAGCAGCCGCCCATTTACAGCGCCAAGACGACACTGATGGTCGGGCGCACCATCGAAAACCCCAACCCAACGGGCAACGAAGTATGGCTAGGACAACAGCTTGCCCAAACATATGCCGAAATCGCCAAGCGCGAGAAGGTACAACAGGCCACCATGGCGGCGCTGGGCCTGTCTTGGCTGCCGGAATACACCATTGCGCTGGTCCCCAACACCCAGCTGTTGGAAATCAAAGTTGTCGACACCAGCCCGGAGCGCGCTCAGGCTGTGGCAAACGAGCTGGCCAACCAACTGATCGAACAGAGTCCCAGCGCTCCGGAACGCGAGCGGCAGGATCGCCGTGATTTCGTCAACCGACAGTTGCAAGAAATCGAGAAGAACACGGAAGAAACCAAGGCGCGCATTGACGACCTGAAGCAGCAGCTGGCTAACATGTTCAGCGCGCGCCAGATTGCCGACACACAGACGCAGATCGCGGCCCTGGAGCAGAAGCTCAACACGTATCAGGCCAACTACGCCCAGCTCTTGACCTTTCTCGAGGGTGGCATCAACACGCTGACGGTGGTCGAGCCGGCCAGTCTACCGACCGTCCCCATCGGACCGAACAAAGGCATGACGATCCTGTTGGCGGCCGTAATCGGCATGGTGCTGGCGCTCGGCGCCGCCTTTCTGCTCGACTACCTGGATGATACGCTCAAGAACCCCGACGATATCAAACAGGCCCTGGATCTCTCCACCTTGGGCGCGATCATGACCATTGAAGGGGAGAGCCCGGAGCAGAAGTTGGTAACCGCTCTGCAGCCAAAGTCTCCTACCGCAGAGGCCTATCGCATCTTGCGCACTAACATCCAGTTTTCGGCGCTGGACAATCCGCCGCGCACGCTGATGACCACCAGCGCCAACCCGACTGAGGGCAAGAGCACAACCTTGGCCAACCTGGCCGTGGTGTTGGCGCAACAAGGACAGCGGGTGATTTGCGTGGACACCGACCTGCGCCGGCCGATGTTGCATCGCTTCTTCCAGTTGCCCAACAACAGCGGCCTAACGACGGCGCTGCTGCAGTCCCCCCCGAGCGCAGAAGGTTTTCTGCAGCCCACACGCTACGAGAACTTGTTCGTGCTCACCTCAGGGCCGTTGCCGCCCAACCCGGCAGAGTTGATCAGCTCGGAACGCTTTGCGACATTGCTGGCGCAGCTCAAGGAGAACGCTGATGTCGTGCTGCTAGACAGTCCGCCAGTCTTGGCAGTCACCGATGCGGCAATCCTGGCCCGGCAAGTCGATGGTGTCCTCTTGGTGGTCGAAGCTGGTGGCACCCGTCGGCAATTGGCAGCCAATGCGCAGGAAGCCCTAGAAAAAGTGGGCGCCAAGATCTTGGGGGTGGCGCTCAACCGCTTGCAACCGCGCGGCAGCGGTTATTACTACTACTATCAGTACTCCCACCGCTATTACGCTCAGGACGACGAGGGCAAAGGCAGCGGTTCTGGCAAGCGACGTCGCAGCAAGCCGCAGGGTTGGCGCCGTCTGCTGCCGGGCACCGGGCCAGGGCGTTAGGGTGTGGCACGAGCCGCCCGCGAGAGGTAACAGCAAAAGAGCAGGCCCATGCCTGCTCTCTTTGCTTCCGATTGCACCTTGGCGCAGCGAGGCGCGACGCCAAGATCTCCAGGTCTAGTCGAACAGCCCCAACTGAAACTCGGGCCGCCGACCGTCGAGGAGGATAAAAGGGGCGGCGCGTCCGGCGTGCACGCCGAGCTTCTGCAGATCTGTCAAGCTGCGCAAGGTGCCGTTGCGTCGGGCGCGTGCAATGGCTGTGGCGCCAGCCGGACCGATGCCGGGCACACGCAGCAGCATTGACTGGGGAGCGCGGTTCACCTCGACAGGATACAGGTGAGGATGTATGTCCGCCCAAGCGGCCTTGGGGTCGCGATCCAGCGGTAGGTTGCCATCGCTTTGAAAAGGCAGTTCCTCGACGCGAAAACCATAGCGCCGCAACATGAAATCGGCCTGGTAAAGCCGGTGTTCACGCAAGGGAGGTGTGGGCGCTGCCGTGGCCAACGGCGTATCCTCCACCGGGTGAAAGGCGGAGTAGTAAGCACGTCGCAGGCCCATCTGACGGTAGAGCATTTGGCTGGTGGTCAGTAGCTCGCGGTCGCTTTCGCCTGCCGGCCCTACCACAAACTGCGTGGTGGCGCCGGCGCCGACCACCGCTTGCCCGGCGTTGCGCAGTCGCCGAACGATATTCCAGGCGCGCTGGAGAGGTTCTATCAGCCCCTGGCTGAAGTCCTTTTTCGGGGCCAACAGCGCTAGACGTTGCTCGTTGGGTGCTTCTAGGTTCACCGAGACGCGAGTAGCCAGCTGCACTGCGCGCTCGATCTGGGCTTCCTCTGCGTTGGGCAGCAGTTTCAGGTGGACGTAGCCGCGCCATTGGTACCGCTGACGGATCAACTCCACTGTGGCTAACATACGGTCCATGGTGCGCACTGTGCCGACAATGCCTGAGCTCAGGAAGATGCCTTCGACTAGTCCTTTGCGCTGCATCTGGTCGAAAGCTGCGGCTAGTTCATCCGGCTGCAGGGTGGCGCGGCGCATGGACCTGCCGGCGCGAAACGGACAGTAGTAGCAGTTCTTCTCGCAAGCGCTGGTCTGTAAGATGCGCAGAAGCGGTACGGATCGACCGCCTTGGCCAACCACTGCGGCAACCGCTGCACCTAGATCGGGAACACGTGAGCCAGCGACTTGCGCAGTGGCTGGCGCAACTGTTGGGATGGGTGTTGGCTCTCCCATCGCCTCGCACAGGTCGTATTGGGCGTGTCTGCTCAGCAGCGCCAGCTTTTCCGGTAGGTCGGGCGTATGGTGGATGTTCACGCCTACCATTATAAGAACATACGTTCGCTTTGTCAAAGCGCGCTTGTTACCCCTACCAGATCACCATCCTGAAAACCGCGTGGGTCAGCCTGTATGCAGCCACCGAGCCGGCCCCGCGTTGTCATCCGCGACAATGCCGGGCGTCGATCCTCGCTACACCGGGCAAATCGAGGCCAGGATCGTCCACGCGCCGAACAGCCGTTGGGGTAATTGCGCTCTTCTGTGCTAGAATCGCAAAGTCGAAACTGTTCATTGCCGACAAGGAGATGCACACCATGCCACTGCCAACGCGCGAACAAGCCTGGGAACTGGTTTGCGAGTGGGTTCAATCGGACAGCCTGCGCAAGCACATGTTGGCTGTAGAGGCCGCCATGCGCGCCTACGCGCGCAAATACGGAGAGGATGAGGCCCTGTGGGGCATCACCGGTTTGTTGCATGACTTGGACTTCGAGCGCCATCCAGATATGGAAGATGTCAACGACGGTCACCCGCGTACAGCGCTGCGGCTGTTTCGTGAGCTGGACTTTCCGCCGGCGTTGATCCACGCTGTAGAGGGGCATGCGCCTTATCTCGGCGTCCCACGGACGACTCGCCTGGACAGCGCGCTGGTAGCTGTGGACGAGCTCACCGGCTTGATCATGGCGGTAGGTTATGTGCGTCCGAGCAAAGACCTGCGGGACGTCACGGTGAAGTCGGTGCGCAAAAAATGGAAAGACAAAGCCTTTGCGGCCGCCATCAACCGCCACGAAATCGAGGAGTTCGCTGCCGAACTGGGTGAAGATCTCGATGAGCATATAGGGTTCGTGCTGTTGGCTTTGCAGGATATCGCCAGTGACTTGGGGCTTGATGGAACCGGCGTTTTGAGCTAGGTAGCTCGCTCAAGACGCTCAGCCTCCTGTTCTGCATTGGTTCACATAATTGACCAAATTCAGGTATTGCCAAAAATAACTTCCCATATTATAATAGTCATAACGTGATAATCGTGCTACTTGAGCGCCACATCGCCGTCTGCTTTGTAACCAGGAGGCGCTTTTGATTTACGAATTGCTTGCAGCCATAGAACCTAAGAATGCGATTACTGTGACACCTTTGCCGCTCGCTGGTTCACCCCCTGCGAACGGTGTGCACGCGGTCGCCTCGGCCAACGGCGCCGTGTCGCATTCTAATGGCCATTCGTCCGCTCCTGTGTCGTTGCCTACCAGCTCGCCGGCGGCTTGGTCGCCGAAGGAGCGTCCCATGCCAAAACGAGCTAGTCTAAAAGGCAAAGGACCCGATCTGCTGGGTAAAGGTATCGATCTGTTATTCGGCGCAGAGGACGCCGGCGAAACCGAAGTGCGCCGCCAGAACGGCAACCATGGCGAAAACAGCGCTTCCGTCGCCGGGTTTGCACCTCCGACGTCCCTTCCGCAGTTATCCGAGCTGGTAGTCGATCTGGGCGGACAAGACCTAGACTTGGAGATTCCGCCCCTGCCTGTTGGGCCGACGGAAACAGCGGAAGTGACAACGGGCCCGGCCGGTGGACAGCTAGCAGTTGAGCCAGCCAGCGACATGATGCCTGGGGTGACGCCAACGCCTGGAGCCGTAGATGAGGCGACCGTGGTTGCGCACGGCCCTGTGGAGCTGGACGATGGGTTTCCACAGGCGCCGGCCGATGATTGGGGCGGGACGACGCCGGTAGCAGATCCCACTGCGGAAGCTCCCCCCGCGCCGTCGCCCATTTCGTCTCTTGAGGAAGGAATCCCGCCAGAGCCTGTCGCCGATGCTCAACCGGTGACTGTCCCTGACGCCGTAGAGCGACCAGAGCCGCCCAACTCAACAGAGCCAACAGCTCTAGAGGAAGGAATACCGCCGCTGCCGGTTGACCTCCCGCAACCAGAGGTTGGCTCTGGCGCAACCACCGCTGTCGCTGAGGACAGCCAAGCCGGCCCGACGCCGCAGCCTGCGGCGTCAGCAGAAGCACCCACGGAGCCTACAACGATGCCAGAACAACCCATTGCTTCGTCCGGCAGACCAGAAACATCCCCGCCAACGAACGGAACGGGCGTCAAAGAGGAGGTGCCCGTCACGCCTAAGCCCGTCAACGAACCGCGCAAGGTCGGCGCTCCCGGCGTTACAGTGAGTGGACCGGTAACCACGGCCGCTGGGACGCAGCAAGAAACGCAGACACCGGCGCAACAGGCGGCGGAAATGCTCACTCGCCCCAAGGAGGCGCTGAGTGACGCCGATGCCCGCGAGATCTTGCGCCGTGTTCAGCAGCGCGATTTGGAAAAGTTGGATCGCGATATCGACAAGTTGTACGACAAGACTGTCGAGTTGCTGAGCGGCGAGGACGAGGCTGTCATTGCCTTCGAGGCCTTGCGCAAGGCGCGGCAGATGCTGCTGTTGGAGCCGGAACAAGTAGCCGAGGTGGAATACCTGGTAAACCGGATTCGCTCGATGCTCACGCGCGTCGAGCAGGCTGCCACCTGGGGGCCCTACTACGGCCCGCGCATCCTGGCCTATCAGGTGGTATGGCTGGTGCTCTTTGGTGTGTTTGCCTTGGTGACCACGGTGCCTGAGACCGGCTTCGCGCGCTGGATAGCTTATTGGATCGGCGTCCAGGCGGGCAGCGCTACCGTGAACTTGATCACTCTCTTGCTGAGCACCCTGGCCTGGGGCGGTATCGGCGGCGTGACCGGAGCGCTTTGGTCGTTGCATTACCATGTTTCTGTTGTGCGTGACTTCGACAAGGCCGAGAATCTGTGGTACATCGAGCAGCCAATTCTCGGCATGGTCCTGGGCGGCATTGTTTACCTGATCATGGCGGCCGGTTTTCTCGTTGTACAGGTTGATCTGAGCGCACCACAGGCGGCGCTAGGCGCCAAACTGCTGCCAGCAGCTGTAGCCGTCGTTGCCGGTTTTCGCCAGAACTTGGTGCTCGATCTCATCGATCGCGTGGTGAGCTTGTTGGTGCCGGGTAAAGACCGGGCGCGCCCATCGGAGTCCTCAACTCCGCCAACGATTTGACGGAACACCAGGGAGCAAGTATAATCAGGCAGTCCTAGCCTCGGTAAGCATGGCACAAACGGTGCAGTCCATGTTAGCTCATTGACAGGGCGAGGCTGCCAAAGCTAGACATCGCTCGTAGGGTGTAGCAACCCTGCCAGTGCTATCTGATACGAAAAGCGGGCGAGGAGCGCGATTGAGCCTCCCCCGCTTTTTAGCGTTATCTGGCAGCGGAAGGCCGCCGTCATTGGCGACTTGCACACAGCGCAATACTCAGGGCTAGTCCCTGTTCTGAAAAAGGAGACAACCGACTCATGCCGAAGAGAACCTATCAGCCTAAGGTCAAGCGCCGCCTGCGCGTGCATGGCTTTCGCCAGCGCATGGCCACGAACGATGGTCGCACGGTCCTGAAGCGCAGGCGTCTCAAGGGGCGTCACCAGATCGCGCCTTCTGTCAGCTACCGCAAGCGGGATTGGTAGTGCGTCTGGGGGTAAGCTGCTGCACGGCATGGCTCAGGGCATTTCACTGTGAGGCGTATTAACCGGTTGCGCGACCGCAGCCGGTTTCAGCAGGTTCGTCGTGAGGGCCGTTGTTGGACAGAGGCGTATTTGGTGATGTGCGTCTTGCCTAACGGTAGGGCGTACAGCCGCTTCGGTTTCTCGGTGAGCAAACGCATCGGCAAGGCCGTTGTCCGCAACCGCGTTCGTCGACGCTTGCGAGAAGCTATCCGCCTGCAACAAGCTGCAATCGCTCCTGGGTGGGATGTCGTCTTCATTGCCCGAGCTCCCAGCGCTGAGGCTACCTACCGCCAGCTTGCTCACACTTGTGAGCGAGTACTCCGACGGGCTCAGCTGTTGAAATCGGTTGCATCTTTGCCCCAGCACGCGACCTTCCATCTATCCCGCCCCCAGAGCATGCCCGAACCAGACGAGGACAAGTCACCGCTATGAAGTCCATTGCGATACTGCTTATCCGCTTCTACCAGCGTTTTATCTCACCATTGCTGCCGGCTAGCTGTATCTACCAGCCGACTTGTTCCAACTACATGTTGCAGGCCATCGAGCGCTATGGGGTGTTCAAGGGTGTTTGGCTGGGAGTCAAGCGCATTGGCCGTTGCCACCCATTTCATCAGGGCGGCTATGACCCCGTTCCATGACTACGTCCAATGAAGTAAGCGAGTAAAACCAACCATGTCTAGAAGACGGGCCTTGAGCCTGTTGCTGTTGTTCGTCCTCCTAGCTCTGCTGCTCTCAGGCTGTGCGCCGCAGATGGTAGATGGACGGCCCATGCCGCCGGCATGGATCCGCCCGATTGCCGATCCGCTGGCCTGGGCCATCAACTTTGTGGACCAGAGACTTCTGGCTCCCTTGGGAATCGACTCCATTGGCTGGGCGATTATCCTGGTAACGCTCTTTCTGCGCATTCTGCTCTATCCGCTGACCAAGAAGCAGATGGATTCGATGCGCAAGATGCAGCAGATCCAGCCGCAGATGAAGGAGATCCAGGAGAAATACGGCAAGGATCGGGAGAAGCTGGCGCAGAAGCAAATGGAGCTATACAAGGAGGCCGGCGTCAACCCGGCTATGGGGTGTCTGCCGCTTCTGCTGCAGATGCCGATCCTGTTCGCTTTCTATTATGCCTTACTCAGTCTGGGGCCTGCGCTGGAAGAGTCCTGGTTGTGGATTCCAAACCTGGCGTTTCCAGCTTATTATGCGGGCATGAGCTGGCTCACTCCTCTGAGCATCTCCCACCTGCTTTCTCCCGAGGTGTTGCCGTTCTTGATTTTGCCGATCATCTACGTGGTCTCGCAGTTGATCTCCCAGCGTATGAGCCAGGCCGCCAACCCAACGCCGATGGGTGGTTCAACCAATACGATGATGATGTTGATGCCGCTCATGTTTGGCTACATCACCCTGATCGTGCCGTCCGGCCTGACCCTGTATTGGGTGACCTCCAACATTCTGCAGATCATTCAGCAGGGGCTTACGACGGGGTGGGGCGGCATTCTGCCTGCGCCCAAGCCAAAACCGGCGCCGGCTGCAGTGGGGGCCAGCGCAGCAGCCAGCAGAGGTGGCAGCAAGCCGGTCAGCGCAACCACCAGCCAGGGCGGCAACAAGCCGTCAAGTACAACGAAGAGCGTGGCTGAACCAACTGCCGAACCAGCTCCTGAGTCGCAGCTTAGCGCCGGGCGCAGGCGCAAGATGCGCAAGAAGAAGAGGTAAGTCATGACAGCGTCGACAGGCGCCGAGTTTCACGGTAAAACGGTCGAAGATGCCATCGAGGCTGGGCTAGCTGCCTTGCGCCTCAAACCCAACCAAGTGACTATCGAAATCCTCAGCAAAGGCAGCCGGGGCCTGTTGGGCTTCGGCGCTGAGGATGCCCGCGTGCTGATCACGCCCCTTTCTGCCGTTGTGGAGAAGGCTGCGCCGGCGCCTACGCCGGCCAAACAGGCCGAAACGAAGCGTACACCGGAGACTTCTGCCCCGCCCTCCAAACCCGCTGCGTCGCCACCGCCGGCCAAACCCGCCGTTGCGCCGTCGCCAAGCAAACCAGTGTCTGCGCCTTCCCCTGCCAAGCCGCTGCCTGCTGCCGAAGCGGCAACCAAGGAGAAGGAATTCACCGACGCCGAGGTCGAGGCGGTGGCCGTTGAACTGTTGCAAGGCATGCTGGACCGCATGGGACTTAAGACTACGGTGCGTGCGGTGGAATACAAAGGCGTTGTGGACGAGGATGACGATGAGCGCCCCATGGTCTTGAACATTGAGGGCGATGATCTAGGCGTCTTGATCGGCCGGCGCAGCGAAACCTTGACCGCCATCCAGTATCTGTTGCGGCTGATGGTGAACCATCGCGTGCGGCGTTGGGTCAACCTGGAGGTAGATGTCGAGGGCTACAAGGCCCGGCGTGAGGATCAGCTGCGCAAATTGGCCGAGCGCATGGCCGAGCGCGTTGTCAGCACCGGCCGCGCCGTGACGCTGGAAGCCATGCCGGCCCGCGAGCGTCGCATTATCCACATCACGCTGCGCAACCATCCACAGGTGACCACGCAAAGTTTTGGTGAAGGGGAACACCGCAAAGTGAGCATCATCCCCAAATAGCCGGCTGGCGCGTTTTAGAGAAGAGGCCCACAGACACCGACGCGATCTGTGGGCCTTTTTGTTTCTGGGCGCCGCTGCTCGCTGACCACCAGGTTCTCAGAGGAGTCGCCGATAGACGCGGTGATTCTTGTACGGTACCCCGCCTAAGTTGACCAGGTCGCGCCGCATCTGCACCGCGGTCTCGGCCACCTGGGTCAAGTCAGCGTGCTGGTAGTGCGCCTGGCGAATGGTCTTTTCCATCTCGGAGTAGAGCAGCGCGTTGCCGCCCCGGCCCTGGAACTGCGGCAAAATACCGGCGCCATTGACGATGACCCAATTGGTGCGCCGATATTCTAGCAACAAATCAACGATGCCCAGCGGCAAGAGCCGGCCTTTGTGACGTTGGATGGCCGCCGATAGATCGGGGAAAGCAAAGAGGAACCCCACTACATCGTCCTCATGCATGATGACCTTGATCAACTTGGGGTCCGCGATGGAGAGCAAGTCGTCAACCACCTTGCGCAGCTCGGCATCGGTGATGGGCACATACTCCCAGTTTTCGACGAAAGCGTTGTTGTAGGCCTGGCCGATCTTGGGAGCCAGCCGCCGCAGCTCGCGCTTGTTCTGAAACGTCACCACGCGCAGATGCCCTCGCTGCTTGACCTTTTCCGCGATGCTGTGGATGCGCTCAGGCAATCGGAAGGTCTCTGTATTTAGGTAACACGAGACGAAGTCTACTTCCTTCTCGAAGCCGGCATGTTCAATCAGCGTCGCATAATACGGCGGGTTGTAAGCCATCATGGTCATGGCGGCGCGATGCTCAAACCCTTCGACCAGCAACCCCATGCCGTCGAATACCCCCATTCCCTTGGGACCGAGGATCTTGGTCAGGCCGCGGCTGCGCGCCCACGTGAACGCGCGCTCGAACAGTGCCATAGCCACCTCAGGCTCGTCGACACACTCGAAGTGGTAGAAAAACGCCGTCTGCTCGCCGTGCTGGGCGTTGTACCGGCGGTTCTCCAGCACTGAAATGCGCCCCCAGTCCTCGCCGCCCGCGGTGGCCAGGAAGAAATCAGCGTCGGAGTGCTCGAAGAAGGGGTGTTTCTGGCGGTTGAGCTGCAAGGCGGCGTCGATGGCGATGGGTGGGACCCACTGTTGCGACCCTGCGTACAAGCGAAAAGGCAGCTGCAAGAAACGTTTGACGTCCGCTTTGCGTTGCGTATCGACCTTAACGACGTCCATGGTCACATCCTGAAGGTGTCGCCTGCGGCAGGCGCCACGATGCGTCCGCCGAAATGAGTTCTGGCTGCCATACAGTACGCGTCAGCGTAACCCGGCGCTGTATGCTCGCGGTGCACCAGGGCCAGCGCACTGACACCGGCGGCGGCGGCGATGGCGCCCACTTGCGCAGCCGACGAGTGGACCACATGGCTGGTTGCCGGGGGCGTCAGAAAGAACGTGTCGTGTATCAGGAGATCGGCCCCAGCAGCCAGCTCTGCCATAGCCGGCGTCGGCGCCGTATCTCCGCTGTAGACCAGGCTGCGGTTGGCCGGTGTGCCGAAGATCAGACGAAGACCCCATGTTGGCACCGAGTGTTTGCCCGGCGCCGTGGCGTAGCTGATCCCTGCGGCTTGCGGCAGCGCATGGTCGCCTTTGCTCTCGTCCAGCGCGACGAACTCGACCGTCTTGGCCAAATGCCGGCTTAGGTCAGGATAAGCCAGCCTGGTGAGCTCTTGCAGGATGGCCAGCACCGGAGGCATTGCCAACACCAGTAAGGGGCGTTCAGGCCAGAACAGCACGCGGTTGAGCAGCAGCATGGGCAGCCCCAACGTGTGGTCGCCATGTTGGTGCGACACGATAACGTGGGTAGGGTCGCCCGCAGTCACCCCCCCGCGCTCCAACAGGCGCATGATCGCCGGGCCACAGTCGAGCAGCAAGGTGTACTCTTCGTGACGCACCACAAGCGCTGTGTGGTTGTCGGCAGGATCGACGGCCATAGCGCCGCCGACGCCCAGAAAGATGACTTCGGTCATGTTGCAATCAGTTTCCGTGCAGTTGGCGCAGGTGGGCTCGCGCCTCGTCGGCGAACTCGCCTTTGGGCGCTTGTTGCAGGTAAGCCTGCCACTGAGCGATGGCTTCCTTCGGTTGGCCGAGGGCTTCGAAGGCGAGGGCCAGGCCGCGCATCGCCTGGCCACGCTTGGGGTTGATCGCCAGGACGCGCTGGTACAGGTCGGCGGCCTGTTGCCAACGCTGCTGATCGCGCAGGATGTCGGCCTGCAGCAGAAGCGGTCCCTCGCCCTTCTGGTCCAGCTTCTGCGCTTCTTGCGCTGCCGCCATCGCTTGATCGACAGACCCGGCGGCCAAGTACGCGTTGGCTAGGCGCATGTGATACCACGACTCTTGGGTGTAGGACGGTTGCTGTGCCGCAGCCGCTTGGAAGGCTTCCAGAGCCTGCTGTGGTTGGCCGGCGGCCAGAAAACCATCACCGAGCACAACCTGGTACCAGGCGTTACCAGGCTTACTGGCAATAGCTCGTTGATATGCGGCAATTGCTTTGTCGAACTCGCCCTGGTCACGATAGGCGTGGCCCATCTTGATCATGGCGTCGGTAAAGCCGGGATCGGCTTGCAGCGCGGCCTCGAACTGGACAATGGCTTCGTTCAGCTCTTTCTTGACGCGATAGGTCTCGCCCAGGCCGGTGTAAGCAGCGGCGTTGCTGCTGTCCAGAGCGATAGCCTGTTGGAAATCCTCTGTCGCTGCCTGATAGCGCCCCTGGCTGCGGCGCAACTCACCGCGTTGCACCAGCGCGCGCGCTGCCAGCGGCCCGCGCTGGGCGGTGGTCACGGCCCGGTTGAGCATGATCTCTGCGCGCTCCAAGTTGCCGGCGTCGACCAGGGCTTGGCTCAAGCTCAAATAGACCTCGAGATAGCCAGGCGCGATTTCGGCAGCGCGCTCTAGCGCTGCAATCGCCTCTTGCGTGCGGCCGGCTTGACGATAGGCTTGGCCCAGGCGGAAGTGGGCCTCGGCGCTGCGGTTGTTGTTGCGCACGGCAGCTTCCATCTGCGCCAGGGCCTCGACAGGCTGCCCTTGCTCCTGGTAAATCTGCGCTAGCTGCAAATACGCGTTCACGGCGCCGGGATCGACTTCCTGGGCGGCCTGGAACTGTGCGATGGCCGACGTGATGTCACCCTCGGCCTTGGCGAGCAGCCCTAGCTGAATGCGCGCTTGGGCTTGCGCCTGAGGTGTGCTGTCCGACCCGGCCAGGATGGCGTCGATAATCGCTTGCGCCTTCTCCGGCTGGCCGGCCGCTTGATAGGCCAGGCTAAGCTGTAAGCGCGCCTCGGCATAGGCCGGGTTAATGGCTACTGCCTGTTCAAGGTTGTTGATCGCCGCCTCCAGCTTGCCTTGGCGGCGGTAGAGGTCGCCGAGTTGGAAATAAGCGGTGGTCAGTTGCGGTTCGGTGGTGATCGCCTGCTGGTACAGCTGTTCCGCCTTGTCTGCCTGGCCAAGCGCCTCGTATGCCATGCCCATCTGCACGTAGGCGCCAGGGTAACCTGCGCCGCCGGGCATGCGCAACAGCGCCTCGAAGGCTGCAATCGCCTGGCTAGGCTGGTCGGCCTTGCGATAGGCCTGGGCCAGGCGGAACTGCGCTTCGGGGTTATGGGGCGCTAGCTGCACTGTGCGCGAGTACTGCTCCAGCGCCTGCACTATCTGGCTGTTGTCCTCGTAGAGCATGCCCAGAGCCAGCTGCGCCTGCCAATAGCGCGGGTTTTCGGCCACCATGGCCTGTACTTTCTCCAGTTGGTCCACTGCTTTGGCCGGCTGGCCGGTGCGACGATAGATCTGGCCCAGGCGAAAACGCAGGTCGGGGTTGTTCGGCAGCGCTTGGACGCCTTCCTCATACACGCTGAGCGCTTGCGCTTGGTCGCCGAGGGTGTCGTACAGCGCGCCGAGTTGCAGGAAGGCACCGGCATAGGTCGGGTCAGCCTGCTGGGCCGCGCGATAGCGCCGGATGGCCTCCTCTGTGTCGCCTTGCGCCTGGGCCAGGTTGCCCAGCTTTGTCAGCGCTGAGGCTCGGGTTAGAGCGCTGGCCGAGCTGTTGCGCAGCACCTTTTCGTATTCGGCGACAGCGGCCTGAGTGTCGCCTTGCGCCTGGTACACTGTGCCGAGCTGGAGTATGGCATCGGCATAGGTCGGATCCAAGGTCAAAGCCTGGCGATAGCGCAGCAGCGCCGCCTCGAGATCGCCCCGCAGGCGCTCAACCTCGCCGCGCAAGTAATGCGCAGCGACCGCGCTGGGGTCGGCTGCCAAAGCAGCGTCGAGGATCTGCGCCGCCTGCTCGTACTGGCCTAGGTCGATGTACGCCTGACCCAGCTGAATCCTACCGGACTGCTGCCAGGAAGCGGCCGAGGCCGGAAGCTGCAGCAGAGCTTCAAGTTGCTCCGTGGCTGCGCGCAGAGCGCCCAACAGACGATAAGCTTGGCCCAAGCGGAAGCGACTTTCGGCGTGGTTAGGGTTCAGGCGAACGGCGGCCTCGAACTGGGCGATGGCCGCATCGCGCTGCCCTTGCGCCCACAGCGCTTGGCCCAGGTCGAGCATGGCACGCAGTTGCAAGGGGTCCAGCGCCAGCGTCCGGCTCAACGCTTGTACGGCTTCTGCCGTCCGCCCGGCGCGCGCATAGGCCTGGCCGAGCTTCAACTGCGCTTCAGCGTTGTCCGGGGCCGCCTGTACCGCTTGCTCGTACACAGTCAGCGCTTGGGGGTACTGCTGTTGCAGCTCGTACAAGTAGGCCAGTTGCAGGTAAACGCCAGGGTAAGTGGGGTCGGCGGCGATGGCTTCCTCGTAGCGCGTTTGGGCCTCGGTCATGTTGCCGGCATCGCGCGCCACGTTGCCCAGCTTGGTGAGCGCCTGAGACACCTTGCGCGGCTGCTGGCCAGCCTGCGCCAGCACTTTCTGAAAGGCGGCCTGGGCTGCGCTCTCGTTGCCCATGGCCCGATAGGTGACGCCGAGTTCGGCGAAGACATCCACGTCATCGGCCGCGGCCGCCAGGAGTTGATCGTAAACGGCGATGGCCTGCTCGAAGCTGCCCTGACTGCGCAGGGCTGCCGCCAGGGCCAGGGAGACATCGCGGTTCTGCGGCGCCGCTGCGGCTGCCTGTTGATAGAACTGGACGGCTTCGGCGAGCTGGTTGCGCGTTTGGTAGATCTGGGCCAGCCAGAAAGGAGGGCGGAAGTCGGCCGGGTTCAAGCGCATGGCCTCACGCAACCGGAGTTCAGCCTCGTCCAGCCGGCCGCGACGCACCAGCGCCTGGCCAAGGTAGAACTGGGCTTCGGCGTTGCTCGGCGCCACATTGACCGCCTGCTGGAATTGCTCTGTCGCCAGGTCAACGTCCCCGCGGTTGAGATAGAGCTGACCCAGTTGCAAGTAGGCGCCGGCGAAGTTGGGGTTTTCACGCTGCGCTTGCTGATAGCGGGCGATGGCCTGCTCGGCGCGGCCTTGCAGCGCCTCTAGGTTGCCCAGGCGCGTGAGCGCCGAGGCGCGGCCGACGGGATTGCCCACAGAGGAGCGCAAGGCTTCGTTGTAGTTTTCGGCAGCGCGCACCAGGTCCCCGCGCGCCTGATAGATGCCGCCGATTTGAATGTAGGCGTCGGCGTAGGCCGGATCGACGCGCAAGGTCTGGCGATACTGCTCCAGGGCAGCATCCTGTTGTCCCTGGTTACGATAGATCTCGGCGATCTGATAATAAGCCGGGGCGTAGCCCTTGTCGATTTTGTTGGCTGTTTGGAATTGACGTAAGGCCTGTTCGGTGTCGCCTTGAGCCAGATAGACCAGACCGGCCTTCACCGCCGGAATCGCCGAGTAGGGATTGGCATCGGCGGCGCGGCCATAAGCTGCCAAGGCTGCGTCATAAGCGCCGGTGGCCAGTTGGGCATCTCCTTCTCCGATCGCGCGGTTGAAAGCCACGGCGTCAACGCGCGCCGGCGAGGAGAGGCGCTGCTGGGTTTGCAGCAAGAGAATCGCGCCGGCCAGAACCACCGGAATTGCGATGACTAGCGCGATGATTATGCGGGTTGAACGAGGCATCTGCGAGACTTGTGAGAGTTTCACCACATCACCAATCGATTACAGGTTGCACCAGGGTCTTGTCATGCCACTGTATCGGCGGCGCAACTATTCAGCCCTAGGTGCCGGGCACTTAAGGCTGTGCCGGCCAGGGCGTTTGCAGAGCCGGCTCAAGCTGTAAACCGGTCGCAAGTGCCCGGCACCTGAATAGTTACTCGGCGGCGCAAGTGTCGGCGTCACAGTGAGCACCGCAGAGGGATCGGGCAGGAGATTGGGAACCGGCCCGGAGGGGCCGACCCGATCAGACGGAACTGCCGCATTATACTGCCAGTAACGCGGCGGCACAAAACGCCCTGTCAAACACCTTGGTGTTTCGCTGGACGGCCAAGCTGTCCGCGGAGTTACTTCCACCAGTGGGGACTCCCGTCTTGGCAAGATAGTTCCCCTCCACACCGGTTCGTGCCGGAGGCGGCAAGCTCCCACGTCTTGGGCTTGGTCTTATGATTGAGCAACCACGATGTGTGGTATAATGGGTTTACTCTCGGGTTCGTTGTCTGGCGCGCCACTCGCTCATCATCGCTGCTTCATCCCTCTCGACTGGCAGGGTTCGCCTTCTATGGTCATCGCAGCGCAGGCTAGCGCCTGTTTGTTGCGATGGTTTCCTACTCCTTACTGAAAGAAAGCCGCATGGATCTTCTGTTGGCGCGTCGCCTCATGCTGGCAACAAGACCCTTGCCGACGTTCTCGCGTGCACTGGGACAAACGGTGTTGGTGTTGCTGGCCGTCATATTGGCCGCTGCTGGGCTGGATCAGGCCGGTAAGATACCGACCGTACGCGCTGGTCAGGCGGGCGCAGCGCCCGTGCAGTGCGTCGACCTCATCATCAACCCCAGCTTCGAGCGTACAGAAGCGTGGGTTATCTCCGACACCTACTTTTGGGCCGGCTATTCGACCACAGTCGCGCATTCAGGAATGCGCTCCATGCGTGCCGGCATCCCGCCGGGCCGGCCGGAAACGCGCGATAGCTACTCATCCTTTAGCCAGACCGTTCTCTTGCCGCAGGATGTGATCACCGCCACGTTGCGTTATTGGTATTACCCACTTTCGCAAGACATTAGCTGGGCGTCGCTGCAGGGCGCTGACGTGGCAGCTCGGCTGCCGCAGCGAGGCGATCCGGCCGACACTCTAACCTTGACGCGCGACGTACAGTACGTGCTCATTCTCGACGCTGCCGGCCGGATTGTCTCTGATCCTCCGCTCATGTGGCAGCGCTCCAACGCCGGGCAGTGGCTGGTTGAGGAACACGACATGACCCGCTACGCCGGGCAGACCATTCGGGTGCATTTTGGGGTTTACAACAACGGACACAGCGGCACAACCGTGATGTATGTTGACGATGTCAGTTTGACCGTCTGTTCGCCTGCGGCCGCCACGCCAACGGCCACAACAACGGCGACGCCGCGCCCCCTGAGGCTCTGGCTACCGCTGATCTGGCGCGGTGTAGAGCCGCCTCCGCCCGAGCCGACGATGACGCCTGAGCCGCCCGCTCAAGCTCTCTTCATCGATGGCCGACCGGCCAACCGTCTCATCGGCCACCGCGCCAGCAACACCCTGTACGCCGTAGCCGGCGACCTGCTCTACCGCTCGGACGACGACGGTCGCACCTGGCGCGCCGTGAGCAGCCTACTGCCACCTGGCCATGTCCTGATGAGCCCGGCCGATCCTGACTGGCTGTGGAGCGGCGATGGCTTCCCCTGCTCGGCGGGCGGCGACGACGTGCCGCTCTACCGCAGCACGGACGGCGGCGCAAGCTGGGACGCCTTGCCCGGCGGCATCAACCTCAAGCCACTGGCTGCTCATCTCACCGACCGCAGCCGGCTTTATGCCGCGGGCTGCAGCGGCCCTTACGTCAGCGCCGATGGGGGCGAGTCGTGGACGGCGCTGCCCGACGAATCGCCTGCCAACGTGTGGGGTGTGTACGATCCGGTGCTGATTGCGGCCTTGGCGTCCGACTGGCAAGTTGTCTACGTGGCCGGAATCAGCGAAGGTGGCGCAGGCGCCGTGATCAAGAGCAGTGACGGCGGCGCCACCTGGCAGCGCGCGACGCCCCTGGAGTTGGACTTAGAGCTCTGGTGGATTACCGATCTAGAGCTGGACCGGCAGGACCCGGATGTGGTACGTTTCCTTGACCCACACGCGTCCTGGTGGACGACGAACGGCGGTGCCACCTGGCAGTGGTCGCAGACCGGTCTGCACGACGTGATCTTCGATCCCAGCGGGCCGATCACCCAGACCTACGGCTTGTACGATCTGGCGATTGCGCCTGACGACAGCAACCGTCTCTACCTGGGCACGCTGCGCGGTCTTTACCTCAGCCATGACGGCGGTGGCCTATGGACCAAATTCACAGGCAACCCTTGGGACGACCTGCCTGTGCGTGCTCTTTTGCTCACCGATAGCCGTCCTGATCACCTGTGGCTGACGACCGATGGCGGCGTGTTCGGGCTGGATCTGCGACAGGCGCCGCCACCGCCCACCTTGACCCCCACGGCGACCGCGACCCTTAGTCCAACCCCCACCGCTACGGCGACGATCACCGCTACGCCGACCATCACCGCTACTGTGACGGTCACAGCCACCTGGACGCCTACGCCGACATCGACCGCTACGCCGGCACCCCCCCTTACGGCGACGCCGACTCCTAGCGAAACCGCGGCGGCGACGGCTACCGCAACGTCCACGTCGACGGATACGGCGACACCCACAGCAACCGCAACGCCCACCGAAACCACTGCGGCGACGGCTACGGCAACTTCCACGCCGATGCCCACAGCGACAGCAACGCCCACCTCCGCCGAAACCCCCACGGCGACCGCTGCCGCCGACGGGGTTACCTCCCGACAGAAACGAGAGCGCTAGGCCATGACGATCAACACGGTGGACCTTTCGGATCTGATCGGCCGGCTCAAGCGGCCTTTCGAGCTGGTCGAGGCGGCGCAGTTGGACGAGCTGGGGGTGTATGTCTACCTGTCGCATGGTCGTTTTGGCTGGCATCGCCATCTCGATGAGGATGAGCTCTTCCTAGCGCTGAGCGGCATGGTGACGTTGGACAGCGAATGGGGGTCGGTGACGCTGCATGCGGGAGAGATGGTGTTGGTGCCGAAAGGGGTGGGCCACCGCTCGGCGTCGATGTGGCCATCACAAGTGCTGCTGGCGCGGCCCAAGCTGCTGGCTGGCGCGCAGAACGGCCATCGTCGTCTGTTTGCGCCGCCCGGCGAGGCCGCGCTGCAGAAGGTCACGCTCAACCGGGTGGCGGCGACTGCTGCAACCGACTTCACGCCGTTAGCTGTGGCGAGCATTGGCGCCTACGACGTGCACCTGCGCCGCGGCATCGGCTTCAGCGTCTGGGAACGGCCGGCCGCGGCGACTTTGGTTCTGGCGCACCTGGGACGCGTCATGCTCGAATCGCCCACCGACCAAGTGGGCCTGAACGCCGGCCATCTGGCCATTGTCAGCGCGCAGACGGCCATCCGTCTGGCTGCTGCCGGCGATTGCGTCGTTGTGCAGATCCAGCGGCAGGAGCGGCCAGCGCCGGCGCCGCACGTCTAACGCCTTGCACAGTCCAACCGTTGATGATGCGCTGTTCGTGGGGCGCACCGCAGGGCGCTGGTCATTGACTGCTGGCTTGTCCAACTTTCAGGCCGCGGCTATAATGCACGCGCTATGGAAAAGCCAACTACCCACTCTCACTCACCTCGTTTGCTTATCATCGGCCTGGATGGGGCCACGTTTGACTTGATCCGACCTTGGGCGGCAGCCGGCAAGCTGCCGCACATTGCCCGTTTGCTGGCGCAGGGCAGCAGCGCTCCCCTCCGCTCCGTGCCCAACCAAAACAGCGCGCCGGCCTGGAGCAGCTATGCCACGGGCAAAAACCCCGGCAAACACGGCATCTTCTACTTCGACGAGCGCATCGAAGGCACATACAACAAGCGCTACCTCAACGGTGGCTTTCGCCAAGGGGAAAGCTGGTGGATGATCGCCAGCCGCGCCGGGTTGCGTGTGGGCGTAGTCAACGTGCCCATGAGCTATCCTGCCGAGCCGGTCAACGGCGTCATGCTCGCCGGGCTCGATGCGCCGGGCGTGGACAGCCCTGGCTTCAGCCATCCGCCGGAGTTGATCCAGGAGCTGCAAGCCAAGGTCGGCGACTACATCATCGAGCCAGGCATCCCCAGCTACATGAAGATGGGGCGTCGCGACCTGGCCGAGCGTGCTATCTTCGAGGCCGAGGAGAAGCGCCTGGCCTACGTGCGTTACCTGATGACCACGCGGCCGTGGGACATCTTCCACGTCACCTTCACCTCCACAGACGCTGCCCATCACTTCTTCTGGAAGGACATGGACCCGGCACACCCGGAGCACGATCCGGCCGAGGCCGCACGCTACGGTGACACCATCGAACGGGTCTATCGTCAAGCTGACGCCATCGTGGGCGAGCTGACGGCGCTGGCGCCCGATGCCGCCGTGATGCTGATGAGCGACCACGGCGGCGGCTTCAACCAGCGTGGAGCCGAGTATCTCAACGACTGGCTGGCCAGCATCGGTTTGCTGCACTACCTGGGAAAAGACAACGGCAGCCCCACCTCGGCGGCGCGGCTCAAACAGGCTGTCCTGGCGCCGGCCAAATGGGCCTACAACCTGGTGGATCGTAGCCTGTCGCGCGAGGCCAAGCTCAAGCTGGTCAAGCTGCTGCCGGGCGTGCGCGAGCGTATGGAGATGGCGCTGACCTTCGGCAACATCGACTGGAGCCGCACCAAAGCCTATGCCTACGGCGCGCGCGACGACCTGTGGATCAACTTGCAAGGCCGCGAGCCGGGCGGCATCGTTCCCCCTGAAGAGTACGAAGCTCTGCGCGACGAGATCATCGCCAAGCTGCACGCCAGCCGCGATGTGCTGGACCATGAGCCGGTCTTGGCGGAGGCGATCAAGCGGGAGGATGTCTACTTCGGTCCTAACCTGCACAAGTCGCCCGATATCATCATCCGCTGGCGGGAGACCCGGGTCATCCGCGGCATTTACCTGCCGCAGCCCGGCCAGCCGCCTCCGCCCGTGCCGCCGCTCAGCCCGAACCTGAACAACGGCGGCCATCGACTGCACGGCATCTTCGTGATGGCAGGACCGGGTGTGCAGACCGGCCAACCGTTCAAAGAGGGTGTGCTGTGGGACTTAGCGCCAACCATCCTGCACTACGCCGGCCTGCCGGTGCCGGACGACATGGACGGCCGCGTGCTGACCGAGGCTTTTACGCCCGAATGGCTGGCCGAGCACCCGGTGCGCTACACGGCCGGCGCCGGCGAAACGGCGCGCGGGGTAGACTACGGGGCCGATGAGCAGGCGCTGATTGACGAGCGGTTGCGCGGCCTGGGCTACGTACAGTAAGCGTTGAGCCAGGCCGGCAACGTTGTTGCAGGCCGACAAAGACACATGGGCAGTTCATCCACCCACTTCGGCTCCTCGTCGGTTCATACACCCACCGCACATTCTGCGCTGTCGGCAGGACGGTTGACGGTTTTGTTGGTGTTGGCGGCTGTGTTGGCTGTTGTTGCCTACTTCCAGCCGCTGGCGGTGGCTGCTTTGATCGCAGCCGTAACAATCGCGGTCGTCACCTGGGCGCGACCTTTCTGGACCTTCTGTGGGCTGTTGCTGCTGTTACCCTTCCACGACCAGATGCTGCGCATTGCGACGTGGCAGCTCGACTGGCCGGCCGGCCGGGTGACGCTGCTTTCCCTGTGGAAGGAAGGCGCAATTGCCCTGCTCTTCGCCGTGATGCTGCTGCAGCACGTTACCGGCCGGCGGCGCATGCGACTCAAGTTGTACCACTTCGACCTGTGGCTGGCGGCGCTGGCGCTCTTGTCAGCGGCGTATGTCACGGTGGCGGCCAACCTGAACATCGGCGTGTACGGCTTTCGCAACTACTTCGAACCGCTGGCGGTGTTCCTGCTGGCGCGCTTGCTGCCGTACTCACGGCAAGACTTGCAGCGGCTGATCGTTGCGCTGGTGGCTGTGGCGGTCGTTGTTGCTGCGTTTGGCATCTATCAAGCTGAGTTCATCGACTTTGCGACCATGGTGAAGATGGGCTATGTGGACGAGTACGGCAACTTGCCCTATGCGTTCAAGACGGCCCTGCAAGACTACAGCCCGCGGCCGCGCGCTATCTCGACCGTCACCGGCCCCAACCAACTGGCGATCTATCTGAACATCTTCATTTTGCTGGGCGTCTACGGCTGGCTGTTCCTGCGCGGCCGGGTGGCGCAGCCCAACTCTGAGCCGGAAGTGCGCATCGTGCGCCGAGGAGGGAGGCCGGCTCCTGGCCGCCTGATGATGGCCGCGCTGTTGCTGCTCTTTGCTGTGTGCTTACTCCTGACTTATAGCCGCGGCGGCCTGCTGGCGTTGGCGGTATCGGTGGCAACCATGATCGCAATCGCCGTGTACGACCACGGCATCAAGCGCACGTGGCGGGAGCTGCGCCAGAATCGCCTGTTGCTGATAGGACTGATTGCGGTGGCGGGGCTTGCCGGCGCCGGTCTGGTGATCACCGGCTTTGCTCGTCGCGTGTGGCGCGGCCTCACCGGGCTGGATCCGGCTGCGCTGGGCCACCTCACCTCTATGGAGCAAGCGCTGGACTTCATGGCGCAACACCCGCTGGGGGTTGGCATTGGCATGGCCGGGCCGCGCGCGCTGCGTTTTTTGGGTGAGGCACAGGTTTTGCATACGGAGAGCACCTACTTGCAGCTGGGCATGGAGATCGGCGTGGTAGGGATGGCGCTGTTCCTACTAGCGTTGGTCTCGTTGTGCGCCACCATGTGGCGAATGCGCCAGCGCCGCAAGGCCCAAGGCGACCTGCCGGGCCAGTTGCTCAGCGAACTGGCGCTGGTGATGTGGGCCGGCGCGCTGGCCGTGTTCACCGTCACCCCGCTGATGCAGAACTTTCTCGTGGCCGGCTATCTGTGGCTGCTGGCCGGCTTGGCGTTCCATCTCGACGCTTACGAGCCATGACGATACCGATAGCCAGCGGCCAGGGGCGCCAGGCCAGCGAGGCGCCGGATTTTTCGGTCATCGTGGTCAGTTGGAACGTGCGCGATTTGCTGCGTGAATGCCTGACCTCGGTGGTTAACGAACAAGCGGCAACAAGCAGCGAGCAACCGGAGGCCACCGCCGCTCAGCCCAGCCGAACCCGGGGCGCGCCGACTGCTGAGATTATCGTCGTCGACAACGCCTCCGCCGACGACACCGCAGCCATGGTGCAGGCTGAGTTTCCCCAAGTCCATTTGATTGTCAACGCGCACAACGCAGGTTTTGCCGCTGCCAACAACCAGGCCATTGCCCAAGCTCGCGGCCGTTTTCTTTTCTTGCTTAACCCTGATGCTTATCTGCGTCCGGGCGCGCTGGCCGGCCTGGCCCGTTTTTTGACCGCACGCCCAGAGGCTGCTGTGGTGGGGCCCAACGTGCTCAACGCCGACGGCACGTGGCAAGCAGCATCCTTTCGCTTTCCAACGCTGTGGGATCTGTTCTGCGAGGCGGTGTTCCTGAGCGTGCTCTTTCCGCACAGTCGCCTCTTTGCGCGCAAGGAGATCGGCGGCTTCAACCGCGACTGCGTGCGGGAAGTAGACTGGGTGCAGGGCTGTGCGCTGGTGATCCGGCGGGAGGTTTGGGATGCAGTCGGTCCGTTCGACGAGGGTTACTGGATGTACGTAGAAGAACTGGATTGGTGTCGCCGCGCCAAGGGCCTTGGTTATCGCGTGTTCTTCACGCCTGAGGCCGAGGTTGTGCACTATGGCAAGCGCGCCGTGGCCAGAGCCAGGGCGGCCATCTTGCCCCTGGGCTTTCGCTCGCACTTCCGCTACTTTCGCAAGTTCGACGGTCGCGGCGTTGAGCTGGCCGTGCGCCTCATCACGCTGCTGCAAATGGGCTTGCGCGCTGCCGTCAGCGCTGTCATGGTCATCGCCAAGCGTGGATCCGAGCGCGCGCGCTGGCAAGAGAACTGGCGCGCCTACACGGCGGTCATGCGCGAGGCGGTGCGCCTGCGCGCCGCTTCCAGTTTCCTGAAGACTGCGGAGTTTCCGGGAAACTGACGCCGAGGTTTCACCCGCTCATGGACATCGCCATCGACGCCCACATGGTCGGCGAGCAGGAGACCGGCAACGAGACCTACACCCTGAACCTGATCCGGGCGCTGTTGCGCGTTGCCGGCCGCGATCCCAAAGGCTTTTCCTGGGATCGGGCGAGTGTGCGTGCCGCTCTCCCGGGAACTTCCGAGTCTCCGGGAGGCTGGGAAGAGGGGAACGCCCCTCATCCTTCCCGGCCGCGGCGTTGGGGGGCCACCCCGCGATTTCGCCTGTTGGCGACCCACCCGGAGCGGCTGGCGGCAGCCCTGCCCACCCTGCCCAGCTTTGCCAGCATCCTGCGCCTGCGGCCTGCCAATGCCCTGCTGCGCATCCCGTTGGGCCTGCCGTGGCTGGCCGTGCGCGAGCACATCGACCTGCTGCACGTTACGTACAACGCGCCGCCGCTCTCCCCGTGCCCCACGGTTGTCACCGTGCACGATATCTCGTTCGAGCACTACCCCCAGTTCTTTTCTCTGCGCGACCGGCTCATCCTGAAGACCCTCGTGCCTCTGAGCATCCGCCGCGCCGCCCGAGTGATCACCGTCAGCCGCCACGCGCAAGCCGAGATTGCGGCCCGTTACCAGGTTCCGCCGGAGCGTATCGCTGTCACCTACGAGGCGGCCGGCGAGCAGTTCCAACCCGTCACCAACCCGGCGGCGCTCCAGGCCGTCCGCCAAAAGTACGCCTTGGGCGACGCGCCGTTCATCCTGGCCCTGGGCAACCTTCAGCCGCGCAAGAACATCCCTCGCCTGGTCGAAGCCTTTCGCCGGGCCACGGATCAACTAGCCGCCAGCTCCGAAGCGACTCCTCCGATCATCGACCACCGACCACCGTTCACCGATCACCGTTCACCTATTCCTTCCCCTTACTTCCTGGTCATCGCCGGCAAGGCCAAATGGCGGGAGAGCGAAATCTATCAGGCGGTGCAGGTGGCCGGCCTGGCCGAGCGGGTGATCTTCCCCGGCTATGTGGACGATGCAGACCTGCCGGCGCTCTACAGCGCGGCGACCGTGTTCGTCTATCCCTCGCTCTACGAGGGCTTTGGGCTGCCGCCATTGGAGGCCATGGCGTGCGGCGTGCCGGTGATTTGCTCCAACGTGGCTTCGTTACCCGAGGTCGTTGGCGACGCAGTCCTGACCGTTGATCCGCTGGACACGGACGCGCTGGCGCAAGCGTTGGTGGCTGTGGTCAACGACGCCGGTCTGCGGGCGGATCTAGCCGCGCGCGGTCTACGCCGCGCCGCCCTGTTTTCGTGGGACCGCTGCGCCGTCGAAACGTTGGCCGTGTATGCCGACGTCCTCCACGCCAGGAGGAAGCGCTGATGAAGCGGTCTCGCCGCGCAGCGATCTTGGCCGTACGCGCTTTACCGTGGGCTGTTTTGCTAGGGCTGGTTGGCCTCAACATGCTGTACATCAGTCGGCTCGGCCCCAACGACGACGCCTACATCACCTACCGCGTGGCGCGCAACCTGGCCAGCGGCGTTGGGCCGGTCTACAACCCCGGCGAGCGTGTCCTGAGCATCACCACCCCCGGCTACATGCTGCTGTTGGCGGCCAGCTCGGTGTTCAGCCGCAACTTCGTGGCCCTGGGCCTGGCGCTCAACGCCTTGGGTCTCTTCGCTGTCGGCGCATTACTCATCGACCTCAGCCGTCCATCCCCCCTGCCCCTTCGTAGCGACGGCTTCAGCCGTCCGTCCCAACATACGCTCGCAATCCTCACCGCCAGTCTCGCCGCTACGGTAGCCGTCACCCTGACCCTAACCTTCCCTCTGCTCACCGAGTCGATCGGCATGGAAACGCCCCTCTACCTGGCGGCGGTGCTGGCCGCGTTCGCCGCCTATCGCCGGGCATGGGAAGCTGGCGCAGCCCCACCGACCACGGGGGCGCAGCGCGACGAAAAACGCTGGCTGCTCTGGACTGCCGCTGCAGCCGCGGCTGCGCTGCTTCTGCGGCCTGATGGCGCGCTCGTGGCCGTGGCCGTGGGCGCACACTGGCTGGTCACGCGGCGCCGCCTGCCATGGGCTGCGTTGGCGCTGGGCCTGGCGCTCACCCTGCCCTGGCTGCTCTTCGCCTGGATCTACTACGGGTCGCCTGTTCCCAACACGCTGGCTGCCAAGATGACCCAGGCCGTTGGCACAGAGCTGCCCGGCTGGGGCGCGGCGTTGGCGGCAACGGCTCGCACGTGGGCCACCGGCCATCTGCTGGCAGCGCTTTTAGCCGGCATGGGGTTGATCCGGGCCGCGCGGCGCCCTGCCGACCGCCTGCCGCTGCTGCTGTGGGCGGCGCTCTACGTGTCCGGCCATCTTTTGCTCGACGTGCGCAGCTACTTCTGGTACTATGCGCCGTTGGCGCCGGTGGTGGCCTTGTTAGCGGGCGACGGTGTCGCTTGGTTGGTTGTTGCTCTGAGTGGTTGGTTGGCGCGCTGGCTCTTTATTCCATATATGCAGCGCGCAGCGTGGACGCTGGCCACACTCATTCTTGTGGTGCTGGCGGTGTATCCTGCGGTTACCGCAGCAGCGACGCTGGCAACACCCCCTCTCCAGCGCCGCCGTGAGCAGGTTTATCAAGAGGCCGGCCTGGCGCTGCGCGAGCTGTGCCGCCCCGGCGATCTGACGGTGGGCATAGCCGAGGTGGGTATCTTGGGCTACCTGAGCGATTGTCGGGTGGTTGACTTCGCCGGGCTGCTGCAACGTGATGTCGCCCACTTGCGGCAAGGGCCGGCCGCCAAAACGGAGTGGGCGCTCAAGCGCTACGCACCGCCGCTGGTGCTGCTGGCGGGTGGCGTTGGCTACCCGCACACAGTCGCCGATCAGCCGTGGTTCCGCCAGCGCTACGCTCCTGTGCAAGTGCACGAGCAAGACGGCTACCGCGCCGCCATCTATGGCCGCGTCCTGGGCCCTTCCCAACAACACGACCTGGCAGCCGGCTGGTGGCGTGTCGATGCCGGCCAGCCGGTGACGACGACCCTGGTTTTTCCGGCCAACGTCGAGCCGGCCTTGGCCGTGCACGCCTACCTGCCGGCAGGCAGCGCGCTCGAGGTCATGGCCGCTGATCAGCTTTTGGCCGAGCTGGACGGCGACCAAGCGCGTTGGACGTTGTCTGCGTTGCCGGTTCCCGACACTGCTACGCTGGCCGAGCGCGGCGGCGCAGTGACGTTGACCCTGCAGGGCTCGGCCGGTGAGCAGCCGGCCGCCGCAGCCTGGCTAGAAAGCAACGCTCTGCCCATCGTGCATTACTTCGTGCCCCTCGAGGATGCCAGCATCCGCCCCTACCCCAGCGTGCGCTTGGAGCAAGGCCAGGCCCTCACCGCTACGTTGGCTGCTGTGGCTGCGCCCCCGCGTGCAATCGAGGTCATGTACCGCGACCGGCCCGGCGTGGCGTTGGAGGTTTGGGCTGGCGGAAAACTATTGGGTGTCACGGGCGGCCGCGATGGTTGGCGCGCCGACCGGCTAGCCGTGCCGTCGAACCTTGGGCCGCAGCTTGACGTGCAACTGCGCAATCGAGCGCCTCAATTCACCCGCGTCGTCTACGTTGCGGTCGTTCCGACGACTGCCGGGCCTACCAGGTTCGATCTGCCCTCTGTGCAGGAAGCCACACCATGACGACCTCGCGCCCTGCATCGCAGGCCAACGCCTCCTTGCGCAGCCAGACAACCGTCGCTGCAATCCTGCTCTTGGGCTTTGCCCTGCGCCTGTATCGGCTGGACGCCCCAAGCCTTGACCTGGTGGAGTTGGCGCTGGTGTCGCCGGTGGTACAAGGGTTGTCGGCAGCGATCACCAGCGCGCCGGCGCTGCGCGGCGCAAGCCCGCTCGATGCAGTGTTGACCTGGGCCGCGTTGCAGACTGCCCAGGCTGATTTTGTGGCGCGGTTGCCGGCTGCATTCATCGGCGCGTTGACGGTGGCGCTGCTCTATCGGTTGGGGGCGTCGGCCATCAACCGATCCACCGGCGCGCTGGCCGCGCTGCTGCTGGCGCTGGCACCGCTGCACCTGCGCGCGTCGCATACCGCAGGCTACTACGCCCTGCTGACTGCGCTGGCGGTGCTCAGCACGCTGGCGCTGATCATCGCTCTGCGCCGCAATCGCCGTCGTGACTGGGTGGTTTACGCTGTAGCGCTGGCGGCCGGTCTCTACACCCACAATGCGGCCGCAACGCTTTTAGCAACGCAGAGTCTTGTGGTGCTGCTCTATCCCTGGCGCGCTGCCGGCAGCGACCAACCCGCAGCTGTGTGCCGTCGCTTTGTGTTCAGCGTGATGGCGGCGCTCGCTGCCGTCTTGCCTTGGTTGCTTTTCGCTGGGCTACAGCGTGGCGGCTCGCTGCCGGTCGCCGGCGCCGCGGTTGGTTCCGGATCGACGCCGGCAGGGTGGGCGCAGTGGATCATGGGTGCAGACAACGCCGATGGCACGGTGGCAGCGATGCCGTGGCTCTACGCCGCGTTGGCGTTCGGAGGCCTTGTCGCCGGACTGGCGCGCCGACAGTGGCGGCTGCCCACGCTGTTGATCGGGCTGCCCCTGTTTGCTGCGCCGTTGTTGGTGGGCTGGACTGCAGCCACGGCGTTGCAGCTCGTGTTCTTGCTGCCCTTCTTCCTCCTGCTGGTGAGCCTGGGCGTCACGACGTTGGCGCAACTGATCGGGAATGCGCGGAGCCACAGCGCGGTTCGCGACGCGCGGCTAGATGGGGCAGCGGTTGTGCTGGTTTTGACTTTGGCGCTAGTGATCCCCCTGGGGCCGGCCGTTGCACAGACGCTTGCTGCGCCGAGATCGGACTGGCGCCATGCGCTGGCCTTCATCGCTGCCAATGCGGGGCCGGATGACGCGCTGGTGGCGCCTGGTGTGCCGGCCGCAACCCTCGGCCACTATCTGCCGGGGTATGCCAAATGGCTGCGCGAGGTTCACTCGGTGGCCGAGGTGCAGACTGTCGGCCAGGCTGCGCCGGCGGTGTGGGCGGTGGTCAGCCGAGAGGTGCCCAACGCCGTTCCAGGGCTGCGCAGCGCCTTGCGCGCGGCCGGCGCATTGCCGTTGGACTTCGGGCCTGATCTGGCAGTATACTACTGGCAACCGGGGCGCAGCCTGACGGATGTCCTGGCTGCCAGCTTGCGTTGGACGCCTCCGCACAACCCGGCTACCTTGGAGCGCCTGGCGTATGCCTATGCTGACGCCAACATACCGGAAGCCGCAGCCAGCGCGGCGCGTCAAGCAGCGGCGCTGGCCGATACACGCCAAGCAGCGTCTCGCTACGAAGAGCTGCGCGGCAGCATCTGGCGAAGTTTTGGCGACCGCGAGCAAGCCATTGCCGCTTATCAACAGGCGCTGGCGTTGTGGCCGGATAACCTGGAAGCGCTGGTACGCCTGGGCGAACAGCTACTGGTGAGCAACCGCGTCGACGAGGCAGCCACCTACCTAGAGCGCGCCGCACGTCTCGATCCTGCCAGCTATTGGGCGCAGCGTCTGTTGGGTGAGGCGCGCGCGCGACAGGGTCGCTTCGACGCGGCGTTGCCCCTTCTGAACGCCGCTGTGGCTGCTCAGCCGGATGAGCCGGCGCCCTATTACCGCCTGGGCGATGTGTTGGCAGCCATGGGCAACAACGCTGACGCCATTGCTGCCTTCGAGCGCTACTTGGCCTTGGCGCCTGACGGGCCAAGAGCGGACGAGGTTCGCCAACGGTTGGTCGAGCTGCGCGGCGGCGCCGCCGAATGAGCTCGCTCTGAGTTCAGTGTCTGTGGTCGTTTGGGTCGGCTTCCGACCGCGTCCATTTATGTACAAAGGAGTTCTTCCCCATTCATGGCCCTTGTTCAACACTCCTATCTTCATGATCACCTGGAGGCTCGGCCGCGGCCCGAAACAGGCGGGCACGGCATCTTCGCGCGCGCCTTCGTCCCGGCCGGCAGCGTGTTGATGGTCTGGGGCGGCGCTATCGTCGACGGCGCTCGGCTGGCGCAGATTCCGCCGGAGATTCGCCGCTATAGCATTCAGGTAGAAGAGGACCTGTATCAGGTAACTCTGGAGGCCATCGGACCGACCGATTACCTCAACCACTCCTGCGACCCCAACGCTGGCTTCGATGGACAGATCGTCGTCGTGGCCATGCGCGACATTCAGCCCGACGAGGAGATCTGCGTCGATTACGCCATGTGCGACGGCAGCCCCTACGACGAGTTCGACTGCGCCTGCGGCGCGGCTACCTGCCGTGGCCGGGTGACGGGCGACGACTGGCGCCGGCCGGACCTGCAGCAGCGCTACGCCGGATACTTCATGCCCTACTTACGCCGCCGCATTGCCCGGTTGGCCAGCGCTCCGTGATCGGTGACGACAAACGGATGCCTGATGACCCCCCGTCTTTCTCCTAGTCCCTCAACCTATCGCCCATGAAAATCGCCATGCTTGGCACGCGCGGCGTGCCTGCTAGCTACAGCGGCTTCGAGACCTGCGTCGAAGAGCTGGGCAGTCGCCTGGTGCAGCGTGGCCATCAGGTCACGGTCTACTGCCGCAGCCATCACATCACCTACGACCAACCCACCTACAAGGGGATGCGGCTGGTCAAGCTGCCCACCATTGCCAACAAGTACTTCGACACCATCGTGCACAGCTTTCTGTCCAGCCTGCACGCGCTGACCCAGGGTTACGACGTGTGCCTGTATTTCATCGCCGGCAACAGCTTGGTGACCTGGATCCCGCGGCTGGCCGGGCAGAAGACGGCGCTCAACGTGGACGGCTTGGACTGGAAGCGCGCGAAGTGGCCACCCCTGGCCAAGCGCTACATCCAGTTCGCCGAGCGCATGAGCGCGGTGTTGCCCAATGCCATCATCACCGACAGCCGCGTCGTGCAACGCTACTACCAACAGGTCTACGGCGCGGCTTCGACCTACATTGCCTACGGCGCCGAGCGACCGCGCGTGCCGCCGGGGGAGACGTTGGCCCGCTTTGGGCTGACGCCGCAGCGCTACGTGCTCTTCGTGGGCCGGCTGGTGCCGGAGAACTGCGCACACCATCTGGTGGCGGCCTGGCGCCAAGTCGACACCGACATGTCCTGCGTGATCGTCGGCGACGCGCCCTACGCCGACGCCTACAAGGCCGAGCTGCGCGCACTCGCCGGCGACGATCCGCGCATTGTGTTCACCGGCTACGTGTTCGGCGACGGCTACCATGAGCTGAGCACCAGCGCCTATGCTTTTGTCGAGACCAGCGGCGTTGGCGGTACGCACCCAGCGCTGGTGGAAGCCATGGCCTTTGGCAACTGTGTGGTGGTGCACAACACGCCGGAGAACCTGGAGACCATCGGTGACGCGGGGCTGTGGTACGATGGCCGCGTCGGCGCGTCGTCGCTGGCGCCGGTGCTACAGACCCTCCTTTCGGCCCCCCCGTTGGTTGCGGCCTATCGCGCGCGCGCAGCAGAGCGGGCCGCTGCTGTGTTTAGCTGGGAAGCAGTAACTGACGCGTATGAGGCGCTATTGCAGGCGCTGTAAGCTGGCAATTGGCAGCAGTCACGTTTGAGCTAACGGTATTTGCGAAGGCATCGGTTCGAGGCCGGTAACTCAGCGGTCTGCCGGCAACGTAAAACATGGCTCGTCCCCTTTTGAGTCTTGCCATGCAGACCGAAGTGTGCTAGAATTTGTCTCGAAGGTGATGGTGAATTTCGCTTGTTACTCCTCGGGCAAGTCGACTCCCTTCATCTCCGTGGCGCATAGTGTGTCCTCCCCCGCCCGCACACGTTGCGCTCTTGGTAATGTTGAACGCCACACCTTCGATTGCGGCAGGCCCAAGTCACACCAGACTTGGGCCTGCTGTTCTTTTCCGCGCTAGGGCCCTAGGCCAACCCATTCGCCACCACTTGAACAACGCCCGGAACGCGCCCCAGCCGCTCCAAGCGCGGCGCGTCGACGTAGTCGCCGCCGACATAGAGCACGAAGCCTAGCAGAGCGACGTAGAGAGCCGCTCTGGCCAGCTCCACCAGGGGAAGTTGAACTGCGCGAACATGTTTGAGCACCCCTAACGCCGCCAGCAGTTGGTTGGCCAGTTTAGT
The DNA here is from genome assembly GCA_034432445.1 of Anaerolineales bacterium. Lineage (GTDB taxonomy): Bacteria > Chloroflexota > Anaerolineae > JAAEKA01 > JAAEKA01 > JANWYQ01. Next base: position 1,140 of record DAOUBX010000266.1, on the reverse strand, counting down.
GCGAGCGGCAAAACCGGCCGGCAAAGCAGCCACACCGACGCTGATCTGCCCCAACACCGCCGGCGCGGCCTGGCTGGCCTCGACCAGAGCCCGGATGCGTTGCTCGGCCTTAGGCACCTCAAACAAGGTGCGCAGCACGCTCTCGATCACCTCGCCTTGCTGCAAGCGCTGCAGCAGCTCCGCTGCACGGCGGCGCATCTCGCTGGTCGCGTCCTGGCCCAAAGCCGCCAGCAGGTTGTCATAGGCCTGTACGATGAAGGTCACGGCCTTGGCTAACAGCTTCGATCCTTCTTCACCTAGCTTGGCAACGAGCTCGCTGAGTTCCTGGCTGATGATGCCTGCCGCCTGTTTGAGCAGCGCAGTATCCAGCCCCACCATTCCCGCCAGCACGTCCCGCCCGTAGCTGGCGACGCCGTTGAGGATGGCTTCGATGGCCAGGTTGGCAGCCGCGACCAATTCGGCCGGGGTGGCCGTGGCGCGCTGGGAGCGGGTAGATGCCGGCAGTGATCGCGCCATGGCGCCGACCTCGTCCAGCGGCGTGGCGAGCAGGGCCACCAACGGTTCGAACACCGCTTGCGGTGCAGCGGGGCTGCGCGTGCCTTCGGTCGCTGCGACCTCACCGGCGGCTGCGGCAGCAGCCAGCAAGCCGTCGGCCACCTGCAGGTTGGCTGTTGCCTGGGCCAGCAGATGCTGTTCGGCGCCCACACGTTGGTCCAGGTCCTCGGCGCTTAGGTAGCCGGAAGTCTCCTGGCTGAGCATGGCAGCAGCCGCCGCCAGCCGGTCAGCGCGCGCCACCAGTTCATCGGCCGGCACAAAGTGCGCTGGTCGGCCGCGCACCGGCGCGGGCGGTGGAGCGAACAGCTCTTGCAAGGCTTGCGTATACGCCGCCACAGCGGCCTGGTAGGTTGGTTCGGACAGCATTAACGACCTCCTCTTCTGTAGTCGGCGGTTGACGAACACACCACTACTGTGTTAAACGCCGTGCGGCAGCAATCCACAGCACATGGACTGGCGAACATCGCTGTTAGCATAACACAGCGCAAGATCGCTGGCAACTATTCAGCCCTAGGTGCCGGGCACTTAAGGCTGCGCTGGCCAGGGCGTCTGCAGAGCCGGCTCAAGCTGTAAACCGGTCGCAAG
>DAOUBX010000265.1:0-8942 GCA_034432445.1 Anaerolineales bacterium | reverse complement strand
CCCAGCGCATGGGCATCTGGTTTGCAAACGTGTCTGCGCAGCCAACCTAGGTCGCAAATCGCCTACAAATGCCCGGCACCTGAGCAGTTACTAGAAGGTAACTATTCAGGTGCCGGGCACTTGCGACCGGTTTACAGCTTGAGTCGGCTCTGCAGACGCCCTGGCCAGCGCAGCCTTAAGTGCCCGGCACCTAGGGCTGAATAGTTGCCTAGAAGGATTAGGAGGCGCGCAGTGGCAGTCTCGGCCCGGGCCGCTTGTGAGCTGCTCCTGTTGTGGTAACTTGGGGCCCTGGTCTACAGCTCCTGCAACCGCCGCCAAATCGCGCGTGCCGCACCCACGGTCTGGGGCGCAACGTCGTAGACAGCCTGCCCGGTCAGGTCGGCCTCGATGACCTGCGGATCGTAGGGCAAAAAGCCCAGGATGGGCAGCTCGCCGGCGATCTGGCGGATGAAGGCCTCGTCGGCCTCACTGCGCACCCGGTTGCCCACCAGGTAGAGCCGCCGCAGACCGATGTCGCCGGCCAGGCGGCGGATCTCCTCCATCACGCCCACGCTGCGCCGGCCCGGCTCCACGACGATGATCATGGCGTCCACGGCCTGGGCGGTGGCGCGGCCCAGGTGCTCCACGCCGGCCTCCATGTCCAGGATCAGCACCTCGCCGCGGCGCATGAACAGATGCGTGGTCAACGCCTTGAGCAGGGCGTTTTCCGGGCAGAGACAGCCCGTGCCGCCGATCTTGATGGTGCCCATGCGCAGCAGGTGGATGTCGCGGTAGGTCGCGCTGAAGCGCTCCGGGATGTCGTCCACCTTGGGGTTGAGCTTGAAGTAGCCGCCGATCGAACCCGGCTGCGCGCCTGTGCGCTCGAAGATCAGCTCATCCATCTCCGACACCGGGGTGATCTGGCCGGCCAGCTCCGGCGGAAAGCCCAATGCATTGGCCAGCCCTGAGGCCGGGTCGGCGTCCACGGCCAGCACGGTGTAGCCGGCCTCGCGATACAGGTATGCCAGCAAAGAGGCCAGGGTCGTCTTGCCCACGCCGCCTTTGCCGGTGATTGCAATTTTGTTCATAGGAGTATCATAGATTGGGGATCGGTAGATCGGGCGCCGTGAGGGCGTAGAAGCTGCCAGATGACCAGCTAGGCGACAGCCGTCGTTCAATCGGGGGACAGCAAGTCCACCGATCTACCAATCTACCCTGCCAAGCTCTTCACCACCGGCCGCGGCAAGCCCGACTCGTCGATCAGCCGCGGCACGATCTCTTCCCAGTGCACGGCCATGATGTGCAGGCCGTTGATGCCGGGCGTAGCCTTGAGCTTCTCGATGATCTCCAGGGCGATGGCCACGCCGGTCTCCTGCTGGGCCACCTTGTCGTCGCCCGCATCGTCCATCCGCTTGACGATCTCCGGTGGAATGTAGACGCCGGCCACCTCCTCGGCCATGAAATGCGCGGCCTTGGCGCTCTTGAGCGGGATCAGGCCGGCCAGGATGCAGACCTTGTCCAGCAGGCCGCGCTGGTCCAGCGCTTCGAGCCACTCCAGGAAGCGGTTGTAGTCGAAAACCGGCTGGGTCTGCACGAACTGCGCGCCGGCGTTGACCTTCTTGTGCATGCGGATGGCCTCGAACTTGGGCGGCGCGCCGAAGGGGGAGGCGGCCGTGCCCAGGAACCACTGTGGCCGGTTCTTCATCTTGCGGCCATCCAGGTAAATGCCCTCATCCCGCATCCGCCGCAGCATCCACAGCATCTGCACGGCGTCCAGGTCGAACTGGTCGGGCTTGGCGATGGGGCCGGGGCCGGCGCTGTGGTGGTCGCCGCTGAGGCAGAGGATGTTGTGAATGCCCAGCCCGGCCGCGCCGATGGCGTCGGCCGCTATGGCCACGCGGGTGCGGTCGCGCGCCTGAAGCTGCATCACCGGCTCCAGGCCGTCCTGCAGGGAGCGCACGCTGGCCGCCAGGCTGCTCATGCGCGGGGTGGCCGAGGCGCTGTCGGTGAAGTTGGCCGCGACCACGTAGTCCTGCAAGCAACACACCTTCTTGTCCTCGACCGCGAAGGAGGCGTCCAGCGGCGGCGCGATCTCGGCCGTGACGGTGAATGTCCCCGTGCGCAGGTTGGCCTCCAGCAGCGAGAGCGGCTCACTGTAGGCCGGCGGGTGGTACTCGCTATCCCCCTGCCACCAGTCCGGTTGACGCGCGGCGTAGAAGAGCTCGTCCCACTTCTGGCTGAACTTCTCCTTGTCGCGCACGAAGTCCAGCGGGTTCAGCCGATCCTCCTGCTTCCGCCACTTGTCAACCAAGTCCAGCCAGGTCTCGCGACCGACGCGCGCGCCATCCAGCGGCGCGTTGATCTCCAGCAGCTTGTCCTCGCGGCCTAGCCGCTCGGCGCGCTGGTAGATCACGTACCAGGTGCAAGGCCGAGATGGATCGACTTCACAGTGTTCTGGGCTGGCGCCGCCGCATAAGCCGTTGCGCAGGCCCTTGGGGCAGGTCATGGGGCAGACGAAGGCCGTCTCCTGCAAGATGCAGTTGCCGCACATGCGGCAGCCGAACAACGCGCCCTTGATGGCCAGCTCCACCGAAGTAAACAGTCGAATCGGCGCCGATTCCTCGCGCTTATACGGTTTGAAGGGCGCCTGATAGCGGCGGGGGGAGAAGAGAGACATGGTTGCCTCCTGAGGGCGAAAAGTTGCGCGGTGCAGGTTGCAGGTCCGAGGTCGGACACTTATCACCTGCAACTTGCCACCTGCAACTTCTTAGATCTCCAAATACGAGTCCGTATAGATCACATCGTTGTACAGCACCTGGGCGGTCTTGAAGATGGCCACCTGCTCGGGGTCGTTCCAGTCGACGTCGTCGGCCTCCAGCTTCTCGCCGGCCAGGGTCTTGTCGTACAGGGTCAGCAGCAGGCGGCCCTTGCCGGTGCTGTCGTCGCGGTTCTCGACGATGTGGATGAACTCCCAGAGCTGCTTGTCCAGCGGGTTGGCGATGACGTAGTCCACGCCGGCGGCCATCAGCATCACCAGGTAGGTGTTGTTGATCAGCGGTCGCATAGGGCCGGGCACCTGGTTGCTGACGTTGCTCAGGCCGACGTTGACCATAGGCGGCGGATCGCCGGCGAACTTGAGCATGCGCACGGCCTCGATCAGCTCCGGACAATACTGCTGGCAGCCGCTGACCGTCAGCACCAGCGGGTCGATCAGCAGGTCGCTCATGGGGATGTCCAGCTCCACCGCGCGCGGGATCAGGTGCTCCAGCGCAATGTTGACCCGCTCGTCCGCGCCGACCGGGATGCCGCCGCTGCCCATGGTGAGGGCGATCAGCTTGGCGCCGAACTTCTTGGCCACGGGCGGCACGTTGGCCAGCCGCTCCTCCTCGGCCGAGGTGGAGTTGATGATGCATGGCACGCGGGCCACCTCCAGCGCGGCCTCGATGGCGTTGAGGTTGGTGGTGTCCAGGCTCAGCGGCACGTCCACGACCGATTGGACGGTCTCCACCAGCCAGGGCAGGATCTCGTGGCCCAGCTTCTTCTGCGGGCCGATGTTCAGGTCCAGCGCCGCCGCGCCGTGCTGCACCTGCTGGCGCGCCGACTCCTGGAAAAACGCAGCGTCACGATTGGCAAGGGCTTCTTTGACCTTGGGCGAGATGATGTGAATGTTCTCGCCGATGATTTGGATGGACATGGGTTCTCCTTTTCAACTACCCAAACAGAATCCGGTCGGCCAGCGCCGCCACGGCCCGCCGCGCAGGGCTGTCGGGCGGCAGATGGGCCAGCGGCAGGCCCTCGGCGTCATACTGGTTGACCAGCGGATCGGCCGGGATGACGCCCACCAGCGGCGCGTCGTAGCTGTCCAGCATGGCCTGCACGGCCGGCGGGATGGCGCTGCCGCCGTTTTGGGGGGCTGGCACGCGATTGAGCACGATGCCCTTGCGCTTGACGGCAATGCCCAGGTCGTCGGCCAGCTTGATCATGTGGCCCACGGCCGTCACCCCGCGGATGGTGGGGTCGCTGGTCAGCAGCAGCCAGTCCACGTCGCGCGTGGTGCGCCGGCTGAGGTGCTCCATGCCGGCCTCGTTGTCCATCACGACGTAAGCGTAGCTCTCGCTCATCACGTCCACCACCTGGCGCAAGGTGTGGTTGACGGGGCAGTAGCAGCCGGGGCCCTCCGGCCGGCCCATGGCGATCAGGTCGAAGTCGTCGCCCTCCTCCACGGCCATGCGGATGCGCACATCCAGCATTTCGCGCTGCGACACGCCCAAGCCCATCTGCGTGCGCTGCACTTCGTCCAACAGGTCCTCGCGGATGTCGCCCACCGTCTTGGTGAGCGGCACGCCCAGGGCCAGATTCAGGTTGCTGCTGGGGTCGGCGTCGATGGCCAGGATCGGATACGCGCCCCGTTTGACGAGAATGTCCACCAGCAGGGCCGCCACGGTCGTCTTGCCCGTGCCGCCTTTGCCGGCAAGTGCGATGGTTGTGGTCAAGGGATTTCTCCTGTCGTGTTTCGTGAAGCGCGATGCGTGATGAGCGAATGTTCACGGTTCGCGTTTCACGCCTCAGTCTCCAGAAGCGCCGCCACCGACGGAAACAACGTGATATCCGTGTGCGGCAAGAACAGCGCTGACGTAAACTGCTCGTAGAAGCGGTTGTCGGCCGACAGCTCGAGGTAGGTCATCTTGCCGGCGATGTCGCGCACTTCGCGGCGCAGGTCGCGGCTGAGCAGGGCAAAATAGGCGCCGCGTAGCGAGGTGTTGCCCAGGTAGCGGAAGCGGGCCCAGCGGTTGGCGCCGTCGTCGTCTGTCTCGGTGGCCAGATCGGGCAGTAGGCCGATCTCCACGGCCTTTTCCACGTTGATGTGCTGGCCAAAGGAGCCGCCGATCAGCAACTCGTCGACCATGGCCAGCTCCACGCCGACGGCCTCGGCCAGGCTGCTGAAGCCGGCGTAGATCGCGGCCTTGGTCCTGAGCAGGTTGTCGATATCCACCTTGGTGATCACGATGTCCTGGCCGGTCGCCGTCTCCTCGGCCCAGGCCACCACGTACTCCGCGCCGTGCTCGCCTTCGCGAACGCGTGGCCTCAGACTGGGCCGGTCTTCGAGACCGGCCCAGTCTTGACCTTCGAGACCGGCCCAGTCTTGTCGCACCAGATTGCCGCTCTTGTCCACCACGCCCGCCACGAACATCTCCGCCAGCAGCGAGATCAAGCCAGAGCCGCAGATGCCCTTGGGCGGCAAATTGCCGATGGTGCGATAGGTGGGCTCGTGGGTCTGGGCGTTGATCCACACCTCCTCGATGGCGCCGGCCGTGGCGCGCATGCCGTGCTGCACGCCTGCGCCCTCGAAGGCCGGACCGGCCGAGCAGGCGCAGCAGATCAGCCAGTCGGCGTTGCCCAGCACCATCTCGCCGTTGGTGCCCACGTCGATGAACAGGCGCAGCGCCTCGCTCTGGTACAGCTCGCTGCTCAGCACGCCGGCCGTGATGTCCGCGCCCACGTAGCTGGCCACGCCGGGCAAGCAGTCCACCGTGGCGCGCGGGTTGATCTCTAAGCCCAGGCTGGCCGCGCCGCCGGGCAGGCTAGGCGTGTGGTTGACGGCCGGGATGTAGGGCGCCAGACGGATCTGCTCCGGCGGGATGCCCAGGAAGAGGTGCATCATGGTCGGGTTGCCAGCTACCACCGCCTTGTAGATCTGCTGCGGCTCGATGCCGGCGCGGCGGCAGACGTGTTCGATCAGCTTGTTGATGGTGCCAACCACCAGCTGCTGCATTTCGGCCAGATTGGGCAGAACGCCGGCCGGCTGGCTGTCGTCGCCCTGGCCGTTGCGGGCGGCTCTTGGCTTCTGTGAGGCGTAGATAATGCGGCTGATCACGTCCTCGCCGCGAGTGATCTGCGCGTTGTAGTCGGCCGAGCGCGCCACGACCTGGCCGGTCAGCAGGTCCACCAGGTACAGGCTGACAGTCGTGGTGCCGATGTCGATGGCCAGGGCGTAGAGCGCGTCGGTCTGGCGGCCCGGCAGCAGGTCGATCAACCGCGGTGGGCCATTCGGCCGGTCCCAGGCGTCGGTCTCGACGATCGCAGTTACCTCCCAGTCGGCCGCGCGCAGGGTTCGGCCCAGCTCACGCAGCAACGACAGGTCGGTAGTCAGGCCCTCAAGGCCATGATCACGGCGCAGCGCAGCCTGCACCCGCGACCAATCGTCGGTTTGGTCACCCAGGTCGGGCGGGTCCAGGGTCAGGAAGAGCGCCTGCAGCGACTGATCGACTACGTCGTAGCCAGGCGGCGGTTGAATGGCGACGGCGGTCTTCTCGGTGACCAGGTGGCGGGCGATCTCCTCCTGCGGCGGCACCGTGACGGCCAGGTCGCCCAGCACCACCGACTGGCAGGCCAGCGCGTAGCCCGCCGCGATGTCGGCCGCGGACAAGCGCATCGTCGAGCGCCGTCGCACGTGGCCATCGCCGTCCTGGACGATGACCGCGCAGCGGCCGCAGCGGCCCTGCCCGCCGCAGGGGATGTTGATCTCAACCCCGCAGGCCCGCGCGGCCTCTAGGATTGTCCAGCCCTCGGCGGCCTCGATCTCACGGCCAGCCGGGGCAAACTGAACTTTCGGCATCGATACACGCCCTCGTAGAGCCTTGCGCTTTTGCAAAAACGCAGGAGCTACACGATCTGGCTAAGGACTTAGCCAATCCAAGGCAGGCTGCGAATTTCACGAATTGGACGAATTCCGGTCATCCGCCTTCGCGAAATTCGTGCAATTCGCGGCCTGTGGCTTAGTAGTACTCGACTTTGCGCACCAGCGGCAGGATCAACACATCCACGTCAAACACCTCGCCGTCGGTGGTCATGAAGTGGTCGGGATAGCGGAACATGCGCGAAAAGCCCAGCGCCTCGAACAGCTTGATCACCTTGACACGGTTGCTGGTAACTTCGGCCAGGATCTGCTGCAAGCCCATCTTGCGCGCGATGTCGGTCAGGCTTTCCACCATCAACCGGGCCACGCCTCGCTCGCGGAACTCCGGCGCCACGTAGATGCGCAGCCAGGCCAGGTGACGATAGGGCCCCTCGCCGATGTGCAATGTCGAGTCGCCTACCGCGCGGTTGTTTACCAACGCCAGCAACGGAAACACTCGCCGCAGGTCATACTGCTCAAACCATCGATCGACGACCGCCGTGTCGGTCACCGTTTGGCGCAAAAACCGCAGGTCTTCCCTCGGCACTTGCGAGAACAGCTCGAGCACCTGCGGGCGATCCGTGGGCAGCATAGGCCGCAACAAAACACGAGTTCCGTCAGGCAAGGTGGCGACGCGTCGGTAGTTAGCTAACTGATCGACCATCACGCTCGGTTTGTCGGCCACTGCGACAGCGGTCATGGCTTACCTCCGTTTTATGCCGCCTTCAAAAAGGCCGGCAGATCCACCGCCTCGCGCGGGCCGACCTTGATGACCCAGCCGGGCAGCTCTTCCTCCAGCTCGCCCATCAGCACGGCCGTGTGGCCGGGGATGATGAGGCTCTGGTGGCTGATCTTGCCGGCCGCGCCTGACTCCTTGACGGCCTTGGCGATGCGCTCGGCGTCGAACTTGCCGGCCGCCCAGGCCGTCAGCACGCTCATGCCTTCGGCGTCGGCCACCAGGAGCCAGCCAGGCAGGCCGCTGCTCTCCAGCTCGTTGGCCACGCTGAAGTAGGTGATGCTGAAGTTGGTGGTGACCATCAAGGGACTGTCGGCGTTGGGGCTGTTGATGGCATACACGCCCGGCTCCACCTGGATCGGCTTCTGCGGGTCGGTGTAGATGTTCTCGCGCAGCACCAGCAGGGCGTAGGCGCTGGCAGGGGTGAAATGGCTCAGCACCACAAGGCCGGCGTACTTGGCGATCTGCTGGCCGGCCAGCACCACCTCGTCCAGTTGGCTGGCCCCGCCCTGGCCGGGGAAGGTGATGATCGGATAGCCCAGCGGCCGGAAGTTCTCCTTCAACGCCAAGCGACGAATGGCAGTCAACACCGTCAGCGAGTCGGCGAAGCCGCGCGCGCCGGGGTCCAGCACCAGGTCCTCGACGCCGAACTTGGCGATTTCTTGCGTCAGGTTGGCCAGCTTGTCCAGGTCTCCGTCGGGCACGCGCACAGCCAGTGGGGCTTTGGCTGTCTTAGCCGCCAGCGCCACCCGCCGCCAGTTCTCGGCGTCGGCTGCATAGACCAGCGGCGTGCGACCTGCCGCAGCGGCTAAGCCCGCTTTGAGCGCGGCCGGGTCTTCGGCCATCAAGATCAGCAGCTTTTTGCTGGCGTCACACACGGCCTTCACTGCTGCACCGTAAGTCTCGGCGTCACCCGACGTGTACGCTACGGCGAAGCCGTCGATGCTCAGCGGCACGCCGACGTAGTCCACATGATAGGCGTCGACTTCCCTCACGGTCTGCATGACAGCATCCAGCCCATCGCCGTCGTTGACCTGCACGAACAGGCCTGGCTTGTGGTAGAAGGTCTTCTCGTGGCGGAAGAGCACCGTCTCGTTGCCCACTTCCAGCTTATGGCCGTTGGCGCTGAGGGTGATGAGGCGAATAGGCGGCGCGGCCGCGTCCGAAAGCTTGGCCGCCGATTCGGCGCTGACGTAGGGGCAGGAGGTCAGCTCGGCCTGCTTTGCGGCCAGCTTCATGGCGAAGGCCAGGCAAGTAGGAAAGCCGCACTCCTTGCAGTTGGCCTTAGGATGCGGCGGCTTCTGGCCACCTGGGAGCAATTTGTAGATTTCGAGACCGGAAAGGGCCATGGGGTCGTTCCTTTCGGTAGATTGGTAAGCTGGGAAATTGGTAGATTGGTGGTGGAAACACGGCTGCCGGCGCCGAGTCCGGCTCCGGACTCATCATTCATCATTGTGCATTCGCAACTATTCAGCCCTAGGTGCCGGGCACTTAAGGCTGCGCTGGCCAGGGCGTCTGCAGAGCCGGCTCAAGCTGTAAACCGGTCGCAAG
>DAOUBX010000264.1:0-6057 GCA_034432445.1 Anaerolineales bacterium | reverse complement strand
CCTCGGCGCGGCGGCGCTCCAGCTCCTCTTGGCTGATGGCGGCCGTACCGGCGGCCGCAGCAGGGGCAGCAGCGGGCTTGGCTGGGGCTGCGGGCTTAGCGGGCGCGGCCGGGGCGGCCGGCGTAGCGGCTGTCGGCTTCTCGCGTCCTGGCTTCTTGGCCTTTTTCGCCTCTTCCTCGGCGCGGCGCTTCTCCTCCTCGGCATACTGCGTGGGCCAGATGGACGCGTAGTACTCCACCGGCACCGTCAGCTCTTTCATGTTGTAGACCAGGTTGGGGTAACGCTGATAGACCGCCAGCTCATAGTCGTGGTTCATCTTGATGGCGTCGAAGGGGCAGAACTCGGCACAGAAGCCGCAGCTCATGCAGATCGACGCATCGATGTAGAACTCCGCGGGCCGGGGAACAGGTTTGCCTTTTTCGTCCTTGTCGCGCACGATCCAGATGCACTGCGGCGGACACACCTTGGCGCAAATGCCGCACGCCGTACAACGATCCTCACCCTTGGGCGTGTCATAGATGAGCATCGGGATGTAGCGGAAGCGCTCAGGCAGCTGGCGCTTCTCTTCCGGATATTGAATCGTGAACAAGCCCTTTTCGTCAGGGGTCTGGCGAATGAAGTCTTGGCCATACGCATAGCGGCTGGGAATGGCCTTGACATCGTCGACATAAGTATCGACAAATCGCTTCAGTGTCACACCCAAGCCTTTGAGAAGCCCAGATCCAAACATGAGTCCTCCTGGTCGGTGATCGGTGGGCGGTGAACGGTAAACGGTGAACGGCAAACGCTCACCAGTAAGCCATAAGCCGTGGCCAATCGGCCGAATGCGAGAGACGGGTTACTGGTTGCGCAATCCGCTTACCGATCCACCTCGCCGAGCACGATATCGATGGCGCCCAAAATGATCACTGAGTCGGCGACTTTGTTGCCGATGCACATAGGCGCTAGGGCGTTCAAGTTGATATATGAGGGGGGGCGCACGCGGTAGCGGAAGGGATTGCCGCTGCCGTCGGAGACCAGATAGAAGCCCAGCTCACCCTTGGGCGCCTCGATGCGGCCGTACACATCGCCTACGGGTGGGCGCACCGTGTAACCTCCCTTGCCGCCCTGGATGGGCCCTGCGGGGAGTTGCTTGAGCGCCTGCTTGAGGATGCGCACGCTCTGACGCATCTCCTCGATGCGCACCAGGTAGCGGGAGTAGACGTCGCCGCCGTCGAACGAGACGATGTCGAAATCGAAGCGATCGTAGATCGAGTAGGGTTCGGCGCGGCGAATGTCGTAGGGCACGCCGCAGCCGCGCAGCTGTGGGCCGGTGCAGCTCAACGCGATGGCTTCTTCCGGCGACAGGTAGCCGACGCCGACGCAGCGCTCCTGGATGATCTCGTTGCCCGTCAGATAGCGATCTAACTCGTCGATCTTGGCCGGCAGGCGATCGAACACCAGTTTGGTGCACTGCTCCAGCCAGCCCTCTGGTAGGTCGCGCGCTACACCGCCGAAGCGCATGTAGTTGCACATCATGCGGCTACCGCTGACCGCTTCGAACAGATCCAGGATCAGCTCGCGTTCCCGCACCGTGTACAACAGGGGGGTGAAGAAAGCGCCCAGGTCGTTGAGGAAGGTGCCGACCGAGAAGAGATGGTTGACAATTCTTGTCAGCTCGGCCATGATCACGCGCAGGTATTCGGCGCGCTCCGGCGGCTTGTACTCGTCGCCCAGCAGCTTCTCTACAGCGATGGCATAGGCCAGGTTGTTGGACATCGAGCTGAGGTAGTCGAGGCGATCGGTGTAGGGCATGTTCATGAGGTAGGTGTTGCGCTCACCGATCTTCTCGTGGTTGCGGTGCAGGTAGCCCATCTCAGGCTCGAGCGCCGTAATCGTCTCGCCCTCCAGCTCCACGATCATGCGGAACACGCCGTGCGTGCTGGGATGCTGCGGTCCCATGTTGACGACCAGCCGGTCGGTCTTGATCGCTCCCGGAACGCCGTTGCCGCCGTGCCGCACCAGTGGCACCACATTGACCGGATTTTGCCAGGTCTCAGGGTCAAAGCCATCGGGGTAGCGCACGTTGTCACCCCAGGGATTGCGATCCTCAGCCCAAGCATGGTGGCCATCCGGATGGCGGCTCTTGAAGGGCTTGGCATCGGCCTCGTAGTAGGGCTCGCGCCAGTCCTTGCGCATGGGGTGACCGTTGAAGCCTTCCCACAACAGGATGCGCCGTAGGTTGGGGTGGCCGGTGAAGCGAATACCAAACAGGTCCCACGCCTCGCGCTCCTGCAGGTCTGCGCCTGGATACACCGAAATCAGCGACGGCGCCACCGGCTTGTCTTCCGGCAGACGAACCTTGAGCACGAGCGGGCCACCGCCGCGATGGGTGGAGTAAAGATGGTACACCACCTCGAAGCGGTCGGCAGCGGAGCGACCTTTGTAGCCGAGGTAGTCCACAGCGGTGAGGTTGGAGAGCAGGTTGTAGCCCTCGGAGTCGCGCAAGTGCGTCGCCAAGGAGACCAGATGCTCCGGAGCAACGACCAGGCTGTCGTTCGCGAGGCCTGTCTCTTTGGCCAGCACAGCGCCGGGCAGCACGTCGCTGTAGGGCAGTGTCGTATCAACAGTTGCTGCGGTCATTGCGCGCTCCCCTCGTAGTGAAAGGCTGAAATGACGTTGCCTTCAGCGTCGAGCAACGAAGCGACGTCACCCTCGTTGCGCCAAATATGCTGTCTTGTCCACATCAGGTCGTTGGGGGTTGTAGCAGCGGCTGCCGGCCCACTATGCACGCGCACTTCGCTGTCCGACATGATCACGAAACCGGGCGGAAAGGCGAAGGTCTGCTCGCCGCGACCGCTGATCAATCGCCAGCCCGTCATGTCCTGCGCCAGGCCAGCGTTTTGAATGACAACAACCTCGTCATCGCCCTCGTGCTGCAGAGCGCTGATGATCGGTTGCTTGGCCGAGCGGCTGGCCACGAGGCGCTGCATGTTGATGTCGCGCACTTGCTTCATCTTCTGCGGGTCGGTGCTGAAGATGTCCGGGCCGAGCACCGGGATGGGCACTTCCCCTGTGTACTCTTTGCGGTACCAAGGCACGGTGCGCACGGACTGCTTCTTGAACTTGTTGTGCAGGGTGATGAAGCCGTGGATCAACGCTTCAGGGGTTGGTGGGCAACCGGGCACGTACACGTCCACCGGCAAGTACTTGTCGATGCCTGAGACCACGTTGTAGCCTTCTTTGAACGGCCCACCGCCGGTGGCGCAGGCGCCCATGCTGAGCACATAGCGTGGTTCAGCCATTTGGTTGTACAGGCGCACGATCGGTACTACCATCTTCTTGGTGACCGTGCCGGAGATGATGATCAAGTCGGCCTGGCGCGGGGAGGGTCGGGCCACCTCCATGCCGAAGCGTGACATGTCATAACGGGCAGTGCCGGTGACAATGAACTCGATGGCGCAGCAGGCCAATCCGAAAGTCATCGGCCACAACGAGTAGCTTCGGCTCAAGTTGTAGACGAAATCAACTGTCGAGAGGATGACGTTGGATTTCAGTTCTTCGGGCACTTCAGCCATGCCCGGCGGCAAGTCTGACATCGCTACGTCCTTTCGCGGGGCTTTAGGCGCAGTATAGGCGCTAAGGCAAAGGAAGCCTGCAGAGTTCTGAATGGCCGATTAAGCGAGGAAGCCTGGGCGGCGCCGGCTTTGTTCAGCAGGCTTGCCGAGCACGTAGACGGTGCGATCGCTCTGATGACCAATATGCAACAGCTTCCAACCCTGGCTCAGCAGCTCGTTGACAGCCTCAGCTTCCGCGTCCGCTGTCACAGTAATCTGCTTGATCTGAGCGATTGCGCCGTGTTTCGACGTCTCTGTCGAGTCCGCAATGACTTCCATGACTGGGGGATATCCTGTGATTTGTCGACAAGTGTGGATGAAAAGCGCGGCTAAACTGCCAGGCACCAATTTTACATGACAACCAACCGCCGTGCAAATTTTCACCGAACGACAAGTGCCTCGGGTCTATTTCTATGATTTTCATGAGAAGAATTGACATTCGATTGGCCTTGTGTTACAATCGGCATCCGCCGGTACCCAACGATCTTTCTTTGCGGCGAGGAGTTTGCTGTGCAGCCGACGCGTTTTCGCATTCTGGAGATCATAAAAGAGCAGGGAGACGTCACCGTTGCCGAGCTAGCGCGCCGTTTGGAGATGGCCCCGGTCTCGGTGCGGCACCACCTGGACGTGCTACAAGGCGAGAACCTGATTGAATCGCCGCGCGTGCAGCGACGGGGCACGGTGGGCCGTCCGCAGCAGGTCTACGTTCTCACCGAGGCAGCCAAGCGATATTTCCCCAGCAACAACCAGAATCTGGCTATTGCCCTGCTGGACGAGATGAAGGCACTGTTGCCGCCCGATCAAATGCGCGCTGTGTTCGATCGTCTGGCGGACAGGATGGCAGCGGAAGCCACACCGGTTGATGTTTCTCTGCCGCTCGAGACGCGTCTCGACTGGGCTGTAGACTTCTTGAACGAGCGCGGCTATCTAGCGCGCTGGCAGCGCGAGGGCGACTCGTGTGTTTTGGTAACCGTCAACTGCCCGTACACCGGCGTTTCCGACAAACATCGGGAACTCTGCTGCATGGACCGGCGCTTGATTGCGCAGTTGGTCGGTGTTCCGCTCGCTCCCGTAGAGCGTTTGTCAGAGGGCGACTGCCGCTGCGCCTATGTGGTAGGCCAGGCGCCGACACAGATCACCTTGTCTGTCGAGTAGGCCACGATGGCCCACGCATGATGGCCAAGCGTGCAACGGCAGTATGAACCCGGTTGACGTCAGTCAGTTTCCCATGGTCTTGATCTGGTCTTGATCTAACGAGATCACAGGATGCTTGCGCCCATTCCTCTTGCGCTAACAACCGATGACCGCAGTGGGCCGACACCGCCGACCTGGCTTGAGCCAACGACGCAGGAGGGCCCCCTGGTGGACAGCTTTGGCCGGCGTATCGACTACTTGCGCATTTCGCTCACCGACGCCTGCAATTTGCGTTGCGTGTACTGCATGCCCGAAGATATTCGGTTTCGGCCGCGCAGTCAGCTGTTGCAGGACGAGGAGATCCTGGCTATTGTGCGCGTGGCGGCCGAGCTGGGCACGACCAAGATTCGCTTGACAGGCGGTGAGCCGACCGTGCGGCCTGGTGTCGTCGAGTTGGTCCGAGCAATCGCACACACCCCTGGCATACAGCAAGTGGCCATGACGACCAACGGATTGTTGCTGGCCGAGCTGGCTGAACCGCTGGCGCAGGCCGGCCTGCAGCGGCTGAATGTGAGCGTTGATACGCTTGACCCTGACAAGTTCCGCCGTATCACGCGCTGGGGCGATCTGCGGCGGGTGTGGGATGGCATTGCTGCTGCCGAGGCTGCCGGTCTGAACCCGCTCAAGCTCAACGCTGTGGTCACCCGTGGCTTCAACGACGATGAGGTCGTCCCGCTGGCGCGCCTGACTATTGATCGGCCATGGCACATCCGCTTTATCGAGCTGATGCCGCTGGGCAGCGTGGCCGAGTTTCAGCAGGAAGCCGTGGTCAGCTCGGCCGAAACCAAGGCGTTGATCGAGGCGCAGCTCGGACCGCTTTACCCGGTGCCAGGCTACGACGGCCGTGATCCAGCCCGACCTTACCGTTTGGCCGGCGCACAGGGCCAGATCGGCTTCATCAGCACTGTCACCGAACCTTTCTGTGCCGGCTGCAATCGCTACCGTCTGACGGCGGATGGGAAATTGCGCCTATGTCTCTTGCGCGATCGGGAAGTAGACCTACTCACACCGTTGCGCAATGGTTGTACATTGGAAGAGATCAAGACCCTTATGCGCGTTGCAATATGGAACAAACCCTGGGGCCACGGCTTGCCCGAGGGTGATGTGCCACAACAGCGGGTGATGTCGCAAATTGGCGGGTGACCTGCAAACCGGTCCTTGGTGAGCAGCAACTGGTCGCAACTATTCAGCCCTAGGTGCCGGGCACTTAAGGCTGCGCTGGCCAGGGCGTCTGCAGAGCCGGCTCAAGCTGTAAACCGGTCGCAAG
>DAOUBX010000263.1:0-48899 GCA_034432445.1 Anaerolineales bacterium | reverse complement strand
CGAAGACGGTAAAGCCTTCCGGGATGTTCTTTTCCATCCAGTTGGCCAGTTTGGGAGCGGTTTTAGCGTACTTCTGCACGGTTTGCGCCAGGTACTGTTCAGCGGTAGCTCGATCACGGGCGTTGAAGATCGTGCGGAGATCTGCTGCGACTTCCGCTTGCATCTCTTTGCGTGGCACGTAGCCTGGGGCGTTCTGCTGGAGATGAAACTGACAGCGTTGCCAGGGCACACCGCCAAAGACGGCCAGGCGTGCTGCCCTGAGGCCGGCGTGGTTGTCACTGACGATCAATTGCACACCCCGTAAGCCTCGTTCGACCAAGCTCTGGAGGAACGTGCGCCAGTGCACCTCGTGTTCACCGAGAGAGACCGAAACGCCCAAAATGCGTCGGTAGCCATCAGGTGTGACGCCGGTGGCGATGAGGACAGCGGCATCGCAGATCTGGCCATTCATGCGCACCCGTTCGTAGCGAGCATCCAGGAAAAGATAAACCACCTCATCCAGCGCTCGCTGACGCCAGGCGTTGAGGGCGTCGTCCAACTGTTTGGTGGCACGGCCGACCTGGCTAGAGGACACGCTGCTGCCGCAGAGCTTCTCGACAATCGCCGTCACCTTGCGGGTCGAGGTGCCCTGCACATACATCTCAGCCAGGGTAGCCGTCAACGCCCGCTCGCTGCGCAGTCCTTTCTCCAGGGCTTGCGGATAGAACCCGCCTTCCCGCACCTGCGGCACGTCGAAGGTGATCTTGCCAACACGGGTTTGCACCGTGTGCGCCTTGTAGCCATTGGCGTGTCCTTGCCGCTCCGCTGAACGTTGGTAAGGTGCCACGCCCAGATAGTTCTGGCGTTCGATCCGCATCGCCTCGTTGATCACGATGCGGATCAGCTCCGGTAGGATATCCAAACCCTGCGCTGCGATTTCTTCCAAAAACTCGGCAGGTAGGGTAAGATCAGACTGGCGGTAGGTCATGGTGTCTTCTCCTTTCGGATGGTTTGTTGTCTACCGAAAGAATACACCAGACCTGCCGCTTTCCTCAAACGGCTGATTTTACAGAAAGAATGTTACACTAACGGCCCGGAGCTGGAGCTGTACGGCGAGACCTTCGACCCGCGCGATCCGGCGGCGGGGTTCGAGGTGTACATTCCTGTCTTCAAGCCATAACATGAGCAAACGTGACGACTATCGCCGGACTCTGCGCAGCCTGGACGACTGGGAGCCGTATCTGTTGGCCGAGTCAGGGCTGCCCGGCCCGCGCGGCAACATCGAGCTGGCCCAGGCCGTGGCTGACGAGGGCGACGAGACGCTGTTCCTGCGCCTGCTCGCCTTTGACGCCGACGTTGCCCCCACCAACACGCCGCAGGAGTTCCTGGCCTTCTGCGGCGTTGTCGGCCTGGGCCGGCTGGTGGCCGAGGGGCGGCGTGATCTGCTGCCCACCCTGCGCCAGCACGCCAACGACCCGCGCTGGCGCACGCGCGAGGGCGTTGCCATGGCCTTGCAGCGCTGGGGCGGGGTGGACATGGACGGGCTGCTGATGGAGATGGTAATGTGGAGCCAGGGCACGTTCCTCGAACAGCGCGCGGCGGCCGCAGCCTTATGCGAGCCGGCGCTGCTGCGCGAGCCTGTTCACGCCGAGCGCACATTGCAGATCCTCGACGCCATTACCGCCTCGGTCGCCCGGTGTGAAGATCGGCGCGGCGAGGATTTCCAGGCGCTGCGCAAGGGCCTGGCCTACTGCTGGAGCGTGGCTGTGGCTGCGCTGCCAGACGTTGGCAAGCCCATGATGGAGCGCTGGTTGGCGAGCAATGACCGGGACGTGCGCTGGATTATGCGCCAGAACCTGGCCAAAAAACGCTTGGCGCGCATGGATGCTGAATGGGTGGCAACTTGGGAAGCGCAACCCACTCAGCTTGCCAGCACGTAGGCGAAGATCAGCGGGGCCACGATAGTCGCGTCGGACTCGATCAGGAACTTGGGGGTGCTGATGTCCAGCTTCTCCCAGGTGATCTTCTCGTTGGGGACGGCGCCGGAGTAGGAGCCGTAGCTGGTGGTGGAGTCGCTGATCTGGCAGAAGTAGCCCCACAGCGGTACGTCGTGCATCTGCAGGTCCTGGCGCAGCATAGGCACCACGCAGATGGGGAAGTCGCCGGCGATGCCGCCGCCGATCTGGAAGAAGCCCAGCGGCCCAGCCTGCGACTCCTCGCTGTACCAGCCGGCCAGCGCCATCATGGCCTCGATGCCCGTGCGCACGGTGTGCACGTTTTGAATCGTGCCGCTGATGCAGTGGGAGGCATAGATGTTGCCCGTGGTCGAGTCCTCCCAGCCGGGCACGAAGATGGGCAGGTTCTTCTCGCAGGCCGCCAGCATCCAGCTATCCTTGGGGTCGATCTGATAGTACGGCTCCAGCCGGCCGCTGCGCAGCACGCGGTAGAGGAACTCGTGGGGGAAGTAGCGCTCGCCGGCACGGTCGGCGCGCACCCATTCGTCCAGGAGGGCGTCCTCGATGCGGCGGATGGCCTCCTCCTCGGGGATGCAGGTGTCGGTGACCCGGTTCAGGTGGCGGCTGAGCAGCTCATGCTCGTCCTCGGGCGTCAGGTCGCGCCAGTTCGGGATGCGCACGTAGTGATTGTGCGCCACCAGGTTGTAGATGTCCTCCTCCAAGTTGGCGCCGGTGCAACTGATGGCGTGCACCTTGTCGCGGCGGATCATCTCGGCCAACGACAGACCCAGCTCGGCCGTGCTCATGGCGCCGGCCATGGCCAGCAGCATGCGGCCGCCGCCGGCCAGGAAGGTCTCGTAGCCGCGCGCCGCATCGAGCAGGGCCGCGGCGTTGAAGTGGCGAAAGTGGTGTTGAATGAAAGCCTTGACGTTAGCGGCGTTTTCCATAAGTTGTATGTCCTTTGCTCTCACACATTACTGCGCTCGGGCCGGTCTCCTGACCGAGCCCGGTGCCGTGCCGGGCACGGTCGGAGACCGGCCCGAGCAACAGCCCCTAAGCCCGGCGGAGCAGCATGGCGTAGCTGATAGCCTTGTAGACCAGCTTGGCGACGGCGAAATCGGCGGCGTGGTGGCCCGGCACAGGCGCCAGCTCCACGCAGTCCAGGCCGATGATCTGAGCGTGTTCGGCCACGGTGCGTACGATGGCCAGCGTCTCGCGCCAGCTCAGGCCGTCCGGCTCCGGCGTGCCTGTGGACGGCACAACGCCGGGGTCCAGCCCGTCCACGTCGATGGTCAGGTAGACCCGCCGGCCGCGCACGCGCTCGATCAGCGCAGCCTGCCAGTCGCCGTCGTGCACATCTTCGGCATACCAGACGCGGATGCGCTCCGGCTGGCTGCGCGCCAGGGCCACCTCCTCTGGACACACGGAGCGGATGCCCAGTTGCAGGATCTGCTCGACGCCCGGCGCTTCAAACAGGCGACGGGCCATGCAGGCGTGGCTGTACGGCGTGCCCTCGTACTCGTTGCGCAGGTCGCTGTGCGCGTCGATCTGCACCACGGTCAACGGGCCGCCCCGCGCGGCCAGCAGGCCGCGGCCAAAGCCGACGCTGACCGTGTGCTCGCCGCCCAGGCCGACCACCAGCTTGCCCGTGGCCGCGGCTTCAGCGACGGCCTGGGCAATGGCAGCCACAGCCTGGGCCGGCTCGGCGGGCAAATCCGGTGCCGGCAGGGTATGGATGCCGAACTCCAGCGCCGGCTCGCGGTCGAACTCGCGGTCGTACAGCTCCACCTGCTGCGAAGCGGCGATGATGGCCGCCGGCCCGCCGGCCGTGCCGTGGCCGTAGCTGACCGTAGCCTCGCAGGGCAGCGGCAGGATCAGCACGCCGGCCTGGCTGCGGTCAGAGTACGGCGCTGGCAGGCCCAAAAAGCTGCCGGGGAGGACGGGTAGCTCGGCCATCAGATCAGGATCGCGGCCGAGACCACTGTGGTCCAAACGCCGCCGGGCGAGGCTGTGACCGCCATGGTGATGCTGGTGGTGTCCACGATCTCGCCGCCCATCAGGTATTGCTCCTTGCGCTCGTTGTAGTCCTTGTCGGCGTCGAAAGGGATGCCCAGGGTGGTGGCCAGCATGGTAGCGGCCAGGTCTTCGGCGTAGTCAGCCGCTTCCTGCTCGGTCTGGCCAAAGGCATGGTGTTCCGATAGGTAGCCGTATTTGTCCCTGTCGGTTGGCCGGGCCACGCCGATGGAAGCGGCAATGCGGCGGCCCGGCTCGTTGGTGGCCATCTCGGCAATCACGGCGAAGACGATCTCGCCCGGCTGGAGGAGCTGCAGCCCCTCCTCGCGCGCGACGATCTTGCAGTTGGGTGGGAAGATCGACGAGACGCGCACCAGGTTGAATTGGGCGATGCCGGCGTCGCGCAGCGCCAACTCAAAGCTGGAGAGCTTCTCCTTGTGCACGCCCACGCCGCGGGTCAAGAAGAGTTTGCGGGGGATGAGACGCATGGTTGAGATTCCTTTGTTTTATGGGGAGTGATTGGCTCACAGCCACGGTACGTCGGGCAGGGCCCGGCCGGCACGGCGGAAAAGCACCACCATCGGCTTGCCCTGCTTGCGCCAGAAGCGGATCGTATCGTCCAGGATGTCGCGGGCCACGGCCCATTGCTCCGGGTTCTGCGCGGCAAACTGGTCTGGCTCGTCGAACAGCATCAGGTAGCCCGCGGCCGGCGCCCAGCTCATGTCGCGGATCGACTCTTCGAAGGCGTCCCAGTTCTGCGCCGAGTAGGCCGGGAACTTGAGCGTTCTGCCGACGGCGCGGAGGAAGGAGTTTTTGTCGCGCACCCGCGCGGCGTCGATGTGGAACATCTGCCAGCCGTGCTCCTCGGCCTGGCGCTTCAGTGTATCGATGTTGGCGTTGGCGCGCAGACGGTACATGCCGGGAGGCGCCTGCCCGGTGAACAGGTCGGTCACAGTGGCCATCAGCGGATGACCTCCTTGAAGCTCTCGTAGTGGTCGTCGCTGTAGTACAGCTCGCCGCGGGCGCCGGCAACGATGCGGCGCGGCCCACGGTCGCGCGAGCCCGGCGTGATCACGGTGTACTCGCGGTAGTAGCCGCTGCGCTGGCGCGGCAACAGGCCCTCGCGGTTTTGAAAGACGATGCCGTCGCGCTCGAACGGAAAAGGCCCACCCTGCTCGATCAAGGCGATGGTTTGCTTGGCTTCCTTGGGCAGGTCACGGTAGCGGATGGTGGGCAGCCCGCTGACGCCCGTTGCGCTGGGTCGAAGCGTGGGCGTGGGTGTCCTGGTGGCGCGGCGGGTGGGGGTGACGTTGGCGCGCGGCGTCGGCGTCCTGGTGGCGCGTAGACGGGGCGTGGGTGTAGCGGTGGCGTTGAGCTCGGCCTGGGCCGTCGTCATGGCCTCCAGCGCAGAGCCGACTTGGCCTGCGACCTCCTGCGCCGATGGCCGGGCCTCGCAGGCTGTAGCCAAGGGCAGGAGCAAGAGCAGGATCAAGGCCAGCAGCGCGGCGCGCCTCGGCCAGCCGGCCAGCTTGCTAGCATTTAGAAAGGTAAGCATTCCGCGCAAAGTCTCCAATTCGTGGGTCTGGTTCGTAGGTCCGGCTATCAGCCGGACAATGGGTGGCTGTCACGTTGGTTGAAGATTAACCAATTATCCCGGATATCTTGGTTGGCATGAAATCGGCTCGCCAGCGAAGGGCGCCGGGGGATGAATCCCACCGGCTTAAAAACAGCGCCGGATCAATCCGGCTTGATGGCGCACGCTCAAGCCCCGTTGACGGGGCGCCGTTTGCCAGCCGGGGGTCTTCAGCCCCCGGCGGCTCCCGCCAACACGCGCTGCGCATGGTCCGATCGATAGCCGGATTATTTCGTCAATCTCCAACCAGCCGGGCACCGGTTGGCCATCACGTTGGCAACGTGACCTGCTCCAAGGGCCCGTAGGTCTGGCTATCAGCCGGACACCGGCTGGCTGTCACGTTGGTAACGTGACCTACTACCACGCCGGTAAGGTGACCTCAAAACAGGCTGAGCTGCTCGGCCTCTGGCCGCGGCTGGGACGGGCGGCGCTGCGTGGCGCGCACCTCCTTCAGCGCGGCTTCGATGTCGCCGACGAAGCGCGACGGCGGGTTGTCCATGCGCTGGCCGAACAGGAAGCGCGTTTTGGCGCTGAGCAGGGCCAGCCGCTGCCGGGCGCGCGTGACGCCCACGTAGAACAGCCGCCGCTCCTCGTCCACGTCGGCCGGCCGGCCAGGCCGTTGGTAGGGCAGCAGCCCTTCCTCGCAGCCGACGATGAAGACGACAGGGAACTCCAAACCCTTGGCCGCGTGCAACGTCATCAGCGTCACCCGATCGGCGCGCGGGTCATAGGCGTCGGTCTCGCTCTGCAGCGCCATGGCCTCGAGAAAACCGGCCAAGTCTGCGCCCCACGGCGCCGCCCGCCGAGCCAACTGATCCAGATGGCCGGCGTCGGTTGCGCTGAACGGCTCGGCCTGCTGCTGAGCAAGAAAACGATGCACGCCCTCGACCAGGCGGGCTACAGATGGTTGTGACCGCTGGGCCTCCTGCAGCTCTTGCCAGAACGCTGCCAACCCGGCCAGCTTCTGCTGTTGCCCGGGCGTCAGTTTACCCACGCTCTGCCAGTTCCCCAGCAGCTCCTCCCAGCTCGCCTGAGTTTCTCCGAGCTGTCCATCGTCTCGTAACCCGAGCGCCGCCAGCACCAGCGCACGATGTACCGCCGACTGCCGATTGCGCAGCAGCCACAGACAAGCCAGCGCTTCGCGCACGGCCTTGTGGGCGGTCAGCGGCGTCTGGCCCACGGTCTGGTAGGGGATGCCGGAGCGCTCGAAGGCCTCCACCAGCAGCCGGCTCTGTGCGCCTAGGCGATAGAGCACGGCGAAATCGGCGAAAGAGCGCGCAGCCGGCGGCGCAGCGCCCTCGACGCGGCCCGAGTCGAGGGAGAAGTAGCTCGTGCCGCCCACCATCTGCTCGATCTGATGCACCACGTGCTCGGCCTCGGCCTTGTCGGTGGCTGCGGTGTACACCTCCAGCTTGACCTGCTCGGCGAAATCGGCCAGGGCTTCGACGGCCTGCAGAGCCGGCCGTTCGCCGGCCGCGCGGCCGATGACCTGCATGGCCGCGTCCAGGATGGTCTGCGTCGAGCGGTAGTTCTGGCTCAAGGTGAGGGCTTTGGCGCCTGGAAAGTCCTGCTGAAAGGAGAGGAAATAGCGCCGGTCGGCCCCGCGGAAGCCGTAGATGGCCTGGTCAGGGTCGCCGATGACGCAGACGTTGGCGCCGTCGCCGGCCAGCATGCGCAGCAGCCGGTACTGCGCATGGTTGACGTCCTGGTACTCGTCCACCGAGATCCAGCGGAAGCGCCCCTGCACTGCGGCCAGCAGGTCGGGCTGGCCTTCCAGCAGGTGCACCGGCAGCCGCAGCAGATCGTCGAAGTCTACGGCGTAGGCGGCGCGCAGGGCGGTCTCGTAGGCTTGGAAGAGGGAGGGGAACTGGGGGAACTGGAGCAACTCAGGGAACTCGGCGCTCGGTTCAAGCGAGTTGGGTGTCAGCAGGAGGTTCTTGGCCTGCGAAATCAGGGCCAGCGTCAGATCGGTCTCAGCTTGTTTCAGATCGGGTCGGGCTTGCTTGAGCAGAGCAGCTCGGTCGTCCTCGCTCAAGATGGTGAACTGTGACTCCAGGCTCAAGCGCTGGCCGTGCTCCCGCAACAACCAAGCGCCGAAGGCGTGGAAGGTCTTGATCATAATCCGGCGGGCTACGTCCTCGCCCAGCAGGCCGGCCAGCCGCTCGACCATCTCGTCGGCGGCCTTGTTGGTGAAGGTGATGGCCAGAATGCTCTCCGGCGCAACGCCCAACGCCTCGATCAGATAGGCGATGCGCACCGTCAGCGTGCGGGTCTTGCCCGTGCCCGGCCCGGCCACAATCACCAGCGGCGCGTCCACGGTCTGCACGGCTGTGGCCTGCTGCGGGTTCAGGCCGGCCAGCAGGTCACGGGTGTGGGCCGAAACGGCGCGGGGAGAGCGGTCAGCAGACAGCGCTAACCCATCTGTGGGCAGTGAAGCGCCCAGTACAGACTGCGAAGAACCAGCGTCAGGCTGGGAAACGGCGGTAGCGTCCAGCGAAGAGTCGGGCCCAGACTGCGCAGCGCTAGCGCCGTCAGCCGGCAACGCCGCATCGCCAGTAAACAGCGCCTCCACCACCTCACCGGCCTCATACATCGCTCCAACCTCCCGCACCACGCCGCTCTTTCCCTCAGTTCCCCTAGCTCCCCCAGTTCCCTTGTTTCCCTCTCTTCCTTCCTTTCCCTTCTTTCCCTCGTTTCCCTTCTTTCCCTCCTCCCCCTCCCCAAACAACCCCATCTGCCCCGCCGCCACCCAGGGCCCGCTGCCGAAGACGCGGATCACGCCGTACTCGCCGTCGTAGCCACCCTGCGCGTCCACCTCGCCGCGGCGCATGCGGCCGATGCCGTCGGCCAGCCGCGCGCCGCCTACGGCGCGGATCTCCTCTAGCGGCGTCTCCAGCAGGATGCGCAGCTCTGGCCCCAGCCGGCTCAGCAGGCGCTGGTACTCCTGCTCCACTTGCTTAGAGGTCGGCCCGACGCCAAGCATCTGGCCCAGCACCTCCGGCAGCGGCACCAGGCTGTGGAAAGGATGGACGCGTGCCGGCCGGCCGCCCACCGGCCGGTCGGCCAACTGCTCGACGCGGTGCATCACACCCACGGTCACCGGCTTGCCGCAGACGGAGCACAGCCCGCCATGCGCCAGCGTCTCCGGCGGCTCCCAGCACACGCCGCAAGCGCGGTGGCCGTCCAGGTGATACTTGCCCTCCTCGGGGAAGAACTCGACCGTGCCCTTGAAGCGCGCGGGGTCGCCACTGCGCAGCGCGTCGAAGAGGGCGTCGTAGGCCAGCTCGCAGTCGAACAGCGTGGCCTCGCGCGCCAGCTTCTGCGGCGAGTGGGCGTCCGAGTTGGAGACCAGGGTGTAGCGGTCGAGGCTGGACACGCGCCAGTTCATGGGTGGGTCGGACGAGAGGCCCGTCTCCAGGGCGAAGATGTGCGGCGTCAGGTCCTCGAAACACTGCTCGACCGAGTCGTAGCCCGACTTGGAGCCGAGCAGCGCGAACCAGGGCGTCCAGATGTGCGCCGGGATCAGATGGCAGCGGGGGTCGGTCTCCAGCGCGATCTCCAGCAGGTCGCGCGAGGGCAGCCCCAGGATCGGCCGGCCGTCGGCGCGGATGTTGCCGATGCGCTCCAGCCGGGCTTGCAGGCGCTCCAGCGCGTCCAGGTCAGGCGCAAAGACCACGTGGTGCACCTTGCGGGTGGCGCCGGCCTTCTTGTAGATGTTGCTGATCTCGCCGGCCAGCAGGAAGCGCACGGGGGCGCGGCAGGCGGGGGGAACCTGCGCCTGCACCACAATCTCCAGCTCATCCTTGAGACGGTACAGCCCCGGCTCGGCCTGCGCCAGCTTGGCGCGCATCTCCGCCAGCCAGCCGGGGTGGGCGATGTCGCCCGTGCCCACGATGTGAACCCCCTTGAGCTGCGCCCAGCGGGCCAGGTGCTCGAAGGTCAGGTCTTTGCTGGTAGCGCGCGAATAGTGGGAGTGGATGTGGAGGTCGGTGACGAGATGCATTGGGGGGATGAAGCGAAGGTTGCCAACTTGCGCAAAGTCGGCAACCTTGCGGGGTCTACTTGGAGTCGCCGCGTAGCCGGGCCAATTCCTCGCGCAGGCGAGCATTCTCCTCCTCGACCTGCCGCCGCGCTTCTTCGTCGCTCAACAGTCGTTGGCCCGTGGCCTCGTCGTAGAACACCAGCCAGCCGGCCTCGTTCACCGTCAAGCGCAGGCCCAGCAGCGGGCTGACGTACTCCGGCGGCTCGTCGGCGGCCGGCGCCAGAGAGAGCTCTCCGATCTGCATCTCCTCCTTGGCCGGCGGCATCGGCACGAAATGCTTGCCCTCCAGCACGAACCCCTGCAACGTCGGGTGCAAGTAGTCGCCGGTGGGATCGTAGAGGTAGTACTCCTGCACACCCAGGCGCGCATACAAGTGCATCTTCGTCACCCAGTCCTCGCGCTTGGTGCTCTTGGAGGTGACCTCGAAGACCACGCCGGGCGCCTTGCCCTCCTCCCACAACTTGTAGATCGGCCGCCAGTGCGGCGCTACGCCCCAGACGATGAAGCAGTCAGGCGCCACTACCTTGCGCGGGTTGCCTTCCTCGTAGTAGAGCAGCAGGTTGCCGCTCACATAGACTTGCTGGCCCCGAAACCAGCGCTGCAAGAGGTGGATGATGTAGATCATGATCTCGCGGTGCAGGTCAGACTCGGCCATGGGCTTGCCATCGCTTTCTGGATAGATCACCGCGTCTTTGCCCGGTCGGGGTGACTTGAGTTGTACAGTCATAGCGCTCACCTCATAAGCCTGCCTCTGGACGACGTCAGGGTTGGCGCTCGCTATTGTAACACAACGGCCACAAATCGCGTAACGCGTCTTGTGGGCTTGCTGCAGCTCCGCTTCGTGGCTACAATGCCTGCCATGCCCACCGTTTCTCGCGACCGTCTGGCCGCCTATCGCGCCGAGACCTTCTGCTTGCGCTCTGACCGGCGCGTGACCACGCGCGAGCAGGCCATCGACTTCGTCAACCGCCGCGGCTTCGTGCATTTCTGGCCGGTCAAAGGCGTGCTCCTGCCCAGCTTGTGGGCCGCGGTGGCCGGCGACCGGCCCGTGCCCAACGAGCACGACGATCCCGGCCACATCACCTGGGGCTGGAAGGACGAGCTGCTGGGCGCGCGGCGCTGGTACTACGCCAAGGTGCTGCGCAAGAAGGCCACCTTCATCGCGCTGGACGCGGTCCCCTACTTCTATGCCCTGTCGGAGAACTACGGCGAGCCCGAGCAAGATTACCTGCTGCAATACGAGGAAGGGCGGATGACCTTCGAGGCCAAGGCGGTCTACGAGACGCTGTTGGCCGAGGGCCCGCTGGATTCCATCAGCCTGCGCAAGCTGGCCCGGCTGGGCGGCAGCGAAAGCGAGACCCGCTTCAACCGCGCCCTGGAGCTGCTGCAAGCCGACTTCAAGATTTTGCCCGTGGGTGTGGCCCAGGCTGGCGCGTGGAAGTACGCCTTCGTTTACGATCTGGTGCATCGCTTCTACCCCGACCTGCCGGAGCAAGCGCGGCCGATCCGCCAGGCCGAGGCGCGGCGCCGGTTGGCCGAGCTGTACCTGCGCTCGGTGGGCGCGGCGCCGGAGAAGGCCGTGGCCGCGCTGTTCGGCTGGACCAAAGGGGACGCGGCGCAGGCCATCGACGCGCTGGCGGCGGCCGGCGTGGCGGCCTGCGATGTGGCTGTGGAAGGAGAGGCCGGGGCGTGGGTGGCGCTGAGAGCGCTGCTTTAGTCCTATCCCTTCGCCCCCATCAACCGCTGATGCGCTACGCGCATGCAGGCGTCCATCACCACGTCCAGCCCGGCGCGGCGGGCGCGGTCGGCGGCGTCTTCGTTGATGATCCCCTCCTGCATCCAGACGGCCTTGGCGCCGATCTGGATCGCCTGCTCGACCACGGGCGGCACGTCCTCGCTGCGCCGGAAGATCTGCACCACGTCCACCGGCTCCGGCACGGACAGCAGATCGGGGTAGGCGCGCTCACCCAACGCCTCCTCCAGGTTGGGGTTGACCGGAATGATGCGGTAGCCGTGACGCTGTAGGTAGGCGGGCACCGACTGGGCCGGTCGGTCCGAACGGCTGGACAAGCCTACCACGGCGATGGTGTGTGCGTGGGCCAGAATGCGCTGCATCACGGCGTCGTCCCCCTTGTCCACCGTCACGAGGGGCTGGGCAACACCGCCAGCCGCCGCAAAATTCACCGGCAGGGTCACCTGGAAACAGGTGAAGCCGGGCCGGGAGACAACGGTCATGTGGCCGCCGTGTTTCTGCGCCACAATCTTGTAGCTGATGTCGAGCCCCATGCCGGTGCCCTTGCCGGGCGGCTTGGTGGTGAAGAAGGCGTCGAAGACGCGGGGTTGGATCTCCGGCGCAATGCCCGGCCCGTTGTCCTGCACCTCCACGACAACCCAATCGTCCTCCACCAGGGTCCGCAGCGTGATCTGCGGCGCAGGGGTGTTCTCCAGCGCGTCGGCCGCGTTGTCCAGCAAATTGGTCCACACCTGGTTCAGCTCGCTGCCGTAGCCTTGGATCACGGGCAGGTTGGGGGCGTAATCGCGCACCACCTTGAT
The DNA here is from genome assembly GCA_034432445.1 of Anaerolineales bacterium. Classification (GTDB taxonomy): domain Bacteria; phylum Chloroflexota; class Anaerolineae; order JAAEKA01; family JAAEKA01; genus JANWYQ01. Next base: position 36,724 of record DAOUBX010000263.1, on the reverse strand, counting down.
GCCGCCTAGCTTGTGGCGCAGCAGCACCAACGTGTTGTCCAGCCCTTCGTGGATGTCCACGGCCTGCACCGGCGCCTGATCCAGGTAGGCGTAGGACTTGAGCGATTTGACGATCTCCGAGATGCGACCAGCGCCCTGGCTGACCTCGGCCAGCAGGTTGTAGACGGTGTAAGTTGCGCCCAGCCAGCGGATCACCACCGGCAACTGATCGGTCGCCAGCAAAGCGGACAAGGTCGCGAGGCCCTCCACGTCGTAGCCCAGGTCAACCAGGGCCGGTGCAAGTTCCCAGGCGTCCGCAACGCCCTGCTCCTCCAGCCAGCTTTCCAGCTCGTACTCGCGGTCGCTGCGCGCCAGCGGGTCCAGATAGACCAGCGGTTTGGTCGCCGCGACGCGCACCGCGCCGGCCACTTCGTCGAGCGCTGCTTGCTGTGCGCTGCTCAGCGGCAGCCGGGCCAGCTCGATTTGGGCAGCCGCAAAGGCGCTCAATGCCTCGCTGAGCTGGCCCGCGCCGCGCTTGACGGCCGCGGCCGGGTTGTTCAGCTCGTGGGCCACGCCTGCCGTCAAGGTGCCAAGCTGGGCCATCTTGTCCCGTTGGCGCATGGACGCGGTCATGTTGCGGTAACGGGACAGCACAATGCTGAACAGGGCGCGCGCCGCCGTGGGGCTGCTGTTGGTCAGGTAGTCGAACTGTTCTTGGTTGATGGCCAGGAGCGTGCTGTCGCTGCGGGCGCGCAGGGTAGCCGTGCGCGGCGTGTCCTCCAGCAAAGCGATCTCGCCGATCACATCGCCGGCCCGGCGCAGGTCGAGCAGGATCGGCTGTCCGCCGGAGTTCTTGATCACCTCCAGCTCGCCGGACTCGATGACGTAGGCCCGATCGCCGCGGCTGCCTTCCTCGAACAGCACCTCTCCGGCCGGCAATTGCACCCGCTCCACCATCTCGCACAGGCGGGCCAGGTCAGCCTCGGGCAGGTCGGCAAACAAGGGAACTTTGCGTAGGAAATCGTACATGGGCGGAGGGGGTGGAGGGAACGCAGGGAAAGGGGGAAAGGAGGGATGAGCGGCGGCCGCTTGCCTCGTTTCCTTCCTTTCCGTTCTTGCCCTTCTTTCCGTGTTTAGACGGTCTTCAAATATTGGTGAACCAGGCTCACCGCGATCGCGCCTTCGCCGACGGCGGAGGCGACGCGGCGGACGGCGTTGTGGCGCACGTCGCCGGCGGCGAAGATGCCGGGCACGCTGGTCTCCAGCGGCAGTGGATCGCGCGGGAGCTTCCAGCCCTGCGGCTTTTTGCCGCCGCGCAGCAGGTCCTGGCCGGTGAGGATGAAGCCGGCCTCGTTGCGCTCCACCAGGCCGGCCACCAGCTCCGAATGCGGCACCGCGCCGATGAACAGGAAGAGCGCGGCGGCAGGCACTTGCTCGCTAGCGCCGGTTACGCTATGGCGCAGTGTCAGAGCCTCCAGCCGCTCTGCGCCGTGCGCCTCGGCCACCTCGGTGTGGGTGCGCACGACGATGTTGGGCGTGGCAGCGATTTGGTCGATCAGGTATTGCGACATGGTGGCCTGCAGACCCTCGCGGCGCACCAGCATCGTCACCCGGCTGGCGTAGCGGGAGAAGAACATGGCGCCTTGGCCGGCGGAGTTGGCCCCGCCCACCACGTAGACCTCTTGCCCGCGGTAGTTGGCTGCCTCGGTCAACGCCGCGCCGTAGTACACCCCTGCGCCGGTCAGCCGATCCACGCCGGGCGCGTCCAGCCGCCGCACGGTGACGCCGGTGGCGAGGATCAGCGCCTTGCAGCTCAGCTCCGTGCCGTCGGCCAGCAGCACATAGCGATTAGGCTCTTCGACGCGCACCCTAACCGCCTCTTGGGCGGTGAGGATCTCGGCGCCCAGCCGCGCGGCCTGAATGGTGGCCCGCTGCGCCAGGTCGGCGCCGCTCAGCCCCTTGGGAAAGCCCAGGTAGTTCTCGATGCGCGAGCTGGTGCCGGCCTGGCCGCCGGTGGCCTGGCGGTCGATCATCAGCGTGCGCAGCCCCTCGGAGGCGCCGTAGACGGCTGCGCCCAGTCCGGCCGGCCCCGCGCCGACGATGATCAGGTCGTAGAAGGGCTGGGTGGCCACGGTGTGCAGCCCAACTTTCTCGGCCAGGGTGCGTTGGTCCGGCTCCACCAGCGCCTCGCCGCTGGGCAGAAAGACCACCGGCAGCCGGCGGGCCGAGCCGGCGCCGCCCAGGCTGGCCAGCGTGGCGTCCACCAGCTCGCAGGCCGCTGCGTCCTGCTCGATGTCCAGCCACAGATAGGGGATACGGTTGCGGGCCAGGAAATCCTTGACATCGTGGCTCTTGGGCGACCACAGCGTGCCGGCCACGCGAATGCCGTCGAAAGGCGGGGGCGTGGTCTGCCACCAGTCGCTCAGCAGGTCGTCCAGCACCGGGTAGAGGTTCTGCTCCGGCGGGTCCCACGGCTTGAGCAGGTAGTGGTCCAGGCCGATGGTGTTGATGCTGTCGATGGCAGCCTGGGTGTCGGCGTAGGCCGTCAGCAGCACCTTGCGCGCATCGGGGTAGAACTTCATGGCCTGGGCTAGGAACTCGACGCCGCTGAGGTGCGGCATGCGCTGGTCGACCAGGAAAAGCGCCACCGGGTCGTTGCGCTGCTTGAGTTGGCGCACCACGTCTAGGGCCTCGCTGCCGGAGCCCACCTTGACGATGCGGTACTCGCTGCGGAAGTGACGGCGCAGGTCGCGCTCCACCGCGTTCAGCACCTGCGGTTCGTCGTCGACGGTCATGATGATAGGTCTGGCCATGCCGGTTCTCCTCAGACCATGAACTGCTCGTCCACGTAGCACCAGAGCCAGCGCTCGCCGGGCTGAAATGACTGGATGACGGGATGGCCGGTGGCGTGGAAGTGTTTGGTGGCGTGTCGGTTCTTCGAGCTGTCGCAGCAGCCGACATGACCGCAGGTGAGGCAGATGCGCAGGTGCACCCAGATATCGCCCATGGCCAGGCATTCTTGGCAACCGGCGCCGCTGGGTGCGACAGGGCCAAGCTCGGCCACGTGTGGACAGGGATTGGCCACGGTGGGGGGTGGGACGGTGGTCATTGCCGCGGGTTCGGTTGGTTGTGCGCTCATGGTCATCTCCTGACTTCAGCAATGGAATGCCATTACAGTATACAGTTAAACGGTCGAAGGGTGCGAATCACGGCGACTGCCCAGGCTGGCGCGGCGCAAGTGCCCGACGCCTGGAAGGGATGAAGCAGCGCCAGACGCCTCCGAAGGCGTCCAGCTTGAACTCGCTTTTGACTTCGCTCCAGGGCGCTTGTATACTATTCATTCGGAGTACGTAACTGCTCAGGCGTGCCCGTATCCAAGGATTGGAAATCCTGGCTGACAGTACGAAGGCCCCTCAGGGCCTGGCGGAGCGTGTTGCCAGCGGCTGTGGCCGCTCACCTGCACCTCGCCTGCGGCCCACCAGTCGCTTCGCTCCTTAAGGCTTCATCGGCGCAGGCGCAGGCGTCGTGCTGTCAGACGGTGAACACTTGCACCTGCGATGCAAGTACAGGTGTTCCATTCACCGAGCTGAGCAGTTACCGGAGTACAACCAATGCCAGTTAATCCATTCAATCCTATGGTCGTGCAGAGCGACCACACCGTGCTGTTGGAGGTCGACAACCCTCAGTACGCCGAGGCGCGCGATGCCTTGGCGCGTTTTGCGGAGCTGGAGAAGAGTCCTGAGCATATCCACACCTATCGCCTGTCGCCGCTGTCACTGTGGAACGCGGCGGCCAGCGGCCTCAACGCTGAGGCCATCGCCGAGAGCCTGGTGCGCTACAGCAAGTACGACGTGCCCGGCAACATTCTGGCCGATGTGCGTGATTACGTCAGCCGCTTTGGCCGGCTCAAGCTGCGCTCCGGTCCGGCCGGCGAGCTGCTGCTGACCTCCGACGACCCGCTGTTGATGCTGGAGGTCAGCCGCAACCGCAAGGTGCGCCCCTTCATCCGTGAGGAGATCGACCAGCGCACGGTGCGACTCGACCCCGCCTTGCGCGGCCACGTCAAGAAGGCGCTGGTTGACATCGGCTTTCCGGCCGAAGACTTGGCCGGCTACGTGGACGGCGCCGGGCTGGCGTTACGCCTGTTGCCCATCATGCGCGGCAACAGCCAACCCTTTGCTCTGCGCCATTACCAGCGGGACGCGGTGGAGGTTTTTCACGCCGGCGGCTCGGCGCGCGGCGGCTCCGGCGTGATCGTGCTGCCCTGCGGCGCGGGCAAGACGCTGGTCGGCATGGGCGTGATGGAGAAGCTACAGACCAACACGCTCGTCCTGACCACTAACACGGTGGCCGTGCGGCAGTGGATAGACGAGCTGCTGGACAAGACCAGTCTGAACCCGGACGAGATCGGCGAGTACACTGGGGACTTCAAGGAGATCAGGCCCGTCACCGTTACCACGTACCAGATCCTGACTTACCGCGAGCGGCGCAAGCGGGGCACAGCGGCTACCAACGGCGAGCGCTGGTTCGACGATGATTTCGACGATAACGAGCTTAGCCAGCCGTTGACCCCGGCCACCTTCCCACATTTCGGCCTGTTCCGCGAGCGCGATTGGGGGCTGGTAATCTACGACGAGGTGCACCTGCTGCCCGCGCCGGTCTTCCGCATGACGGCCGAGCTGCAGGCCCGCCGCCGGCTTGGCCTAACGGCCACCCTGGTACGCGAGGACGGCAAGGAGGATCACGTCTTCGCGCTGATCGGCCCCAAGAAGTACGACGTGCCCTGGAAGGACCTGGAGCGGCAAGGCTGGATCGCCACCGCGCACTGCCACGAGATTCGTCTGGACATGGCGCCGGAGCAGCGGCTGGCCTACGCCATGGCTAGTAACCGCGAGCAGGCCGTGTTGGCGGCCACCGACCCGGCCAAGCTGCCGGTGGTGGAGCAGATCATCACCAAGCACCCCGACGATCAGGTGTTGGTCATCGGCACCTACTTGGAACAGCTCGAGCAGGTGGCCGAGCGGCTAGAAGCGCCGCTATTGACCGGCAAGACCCCCACGCGCGAGCGCCAGAAGTTGTACCAGCAGATGCGCGAGGGCACGTTGCGCCGGCTGGTGGTCTCCAAGGTGGCCAACTTCGCTGTTGACCTGCCCGACGTCAGTGTGGCCATCGAGATCAGCGGCACCTTTGGCTCGCGCCAGGAAGAGGCGCAGCGCCTGGGCCGCATCCTGCGCCCCAAGCGCGACGGCCGGCCGGCCCACTTTTACGCCATCGTGATGCGCGATACCAAGGATCAAGCCTTCGGCGCCAAGCGCCAGATGTTCCTCACCGAACAGGGCTATAAGTACGAGATCCTCTATCGCGATGACCTGGCCGACTATGACCCGGAGCGCGACCATGCCATCTGGTGATAACGCTGAGGCAGCCGTCTCGGTCGAAGAGCTTTGGCAGGCCGAGCTACGTCAACTGTTGGAGAGCGTTACCATCCAGACGTTGCGCCATGCTGCCCGCCAGTGGAGCTGGACGCTCAAGGGCACGGCGAAGGCCGATATGGTCGAGCAGATGGCCGGTTACCTGGGTGATGCGGCGCGTATGGCCGCGGCTGTGCAGACGCTGTCGGCCGAGGAAGTGGCCGTGTTGAACTGGCTGGTAGCATTGGGACCCCAAAGCGCAGACAAGCAACTGCGCGCGGCGCTGGCCGAGGGAAGCGGCATCCGCCTGTCGCAAAAGGCCTTGACGACACACCTGCAGAACCTGTCCCAGCGCTGTTTGCTCTTCTATCAGGAGCACTACCGCTTCCGACTGCCCAGCCTCTATCGTCGCTGGCTGCCGCCGTTGGCGGCGCCCAAGCTGCAGTATGCAACCCCAAACCGCTTGCAACAGCCGTCTGCTTTGAGCATTGCCGAGATCACCCAGCACGCCTTACACCTGCTGAGCGTCGCAACAGCCGAACAACCGACCGCCACCCTGGCGCCACCCAGCGAGCCCAGCGACTGCGACCCGCAACGCCCTAGTCTGGTGGATACCGCTGTCCTGGCCCGGTGGGGCTACAAGAGCGCGGCCGAACAACATCTGGCGCGTTTTCTGTTGGAGCTGCTGGCCAGCGCCAAGTTGTTACGCGTCGTGCCCCAGCAGCAAAGGCTGGTCATTGCGCCGGCCGCAGCGCCCGACCAGGCATGGGAGCTGGCCACGGCAGAAGAGCGCTTGCAGCGCCTGCGCCGAGCCTATCTGGCGCGGCCACAAGCGCGCGAGAGCGAGAGCCGGTTGAACTCCTGGAGCGAGTGGGACATGGTGTTCGCCCAGGGGGAAGGGGAGGGCATCAAGGCCGTAGGCTACTACGCTACGATTGATCAACTGCTGCAAAAAACCCAGGCCTTCGGCGTTTGGCTCGGCAATCTGATCATTAGTCTGGCGGACGACACGTGGTACAGTTTCGAGGCGTTGTGCAAGCTGGTCTTTCACGTGCAGCGCGATTTTTTGATCCCGCCGTCGTACATGTCGCGCTGGCGCTGGGTGCTCAACGGTGAGTTGCTGGACCCAGAACAGATGTCCTTTGACCTTTGGCTGAAGACCTATGGCCGGCTGGTGGAGGCATGGCTGATCGGGCCGGCCAGATGGTTGTTGTTCGTGCAGGTCGGCCATGCCGACGGCCGGCTGGCGGCCTTTCGCCGCCCGAGCGCGCCGCCCGAGGGCGAGGCGCAGAAGGCGCCGGCCGGCTCGCTGCGGTTCATGGCCAACGGCATGATCGGGTTGAGCAACGACTGGCGCGTCACCGACCTGCGTCGCTTGCTGCGCTTGATCAGCGTCGAAGTGGCGCGCGACGCCGCGACCACCTTGCTGCGGCTAGACGCCGGGACATTTCGCAACACCTTGCAGAACGGCCAGGATGCCGCAGCGGTCAACCAGGCCTTCATCGCCGCCGGCTTTCCACTGCCCGCTGCGGTGCTTGAGACGCTGCAAACCTGGCAGCGTCGCGCCGGCCGCTATCAGCTCTACGACCAGATAGTTGTGGTGGAGTTCGGCGAAGACGTGTCGCCGGAAGAACTGCGCGCCATCAGCCGCATGACCAACGCCGATTTTTACCAGCCCGGGCCGCGCTGCTTGATCTTTACCGACCCTCAAGTTGCGTCCACGCTGGTTGATGAGCTGCGCCGCCGCGGCTACACCCCTCAGGTGCTGCCATGACCCCACCCCAGCTAGAACGAGCACTGGATGACTTCAACTCCAACGACCTAGGGGCGGTGCTGGCGGCGGCCGGCGTGACAGACATTCCCCGTCTCAAGCACGCACGAGTGAAGTTGTGGCTTAAGCTGGTGGGCGATCCGGCGCGCATCCAGCGCGCGCTGGCCGGTTTGACGCCCGGCCAACGCCGCGCGCTGGAGCTGTTGCAAGGCGTAGGCGGGGAGATGCGTACTCAACGCTTTCGCAGCTTGCTGGTGCGCGCAGGCCTTGTGGTGCCCAAGGAAGAGCCAATCTATGTCTACGACCGCCGGCCCTCGTCTGCAGTAGCGGAACAAGTGCCCAGTCTGCCGACGTTTCAGCAAGTTCTGGCCAGTCTGTTGCAAGCGGGCTTGATCTGGACCCATTCCCCCTACGAAGGCCAACCTGCCAACGCTAAGATCGGCTTCGACGGCGGCCGTTTCGTTTACATCCCCGACGAGGTTGCCCGCCACCTGCCGCCGCCGCCGATCCGGGAGAATTCGCTGCCGCACCTGACGCAGATCGTGGAGGGCTCGGCCCGCACCTGCCAGCGCGACCTGTACCTGCTGTGGAGTACGGCGCGCGAGGCGCCGTTGCTGCTAACCAACACCGGGCTCTTGCGCGTAAGCGATCTCAAGCGCGTCGCCGGTCAGCTCCTGGTGACCGAAACCATCGTGAAGGGGGCCAAGGAAGACGACTACCGGCGCGTCCTGTTCCTGCGCCAACTGGCCACTGCGCTAGAGATCCTGCGCTACAACGCCACTGCCAACTGTTTGGAAGCGCATCCGTCGCCCTCGTTCATTGCCCTGGCGCCGCCGGAGCGGGTGCGGCTCAGCTTTCAGCGCTGGCGCGAGGGCGCATGGTGGAACGAGCTGTGGGTCACCGCCAAAACAACCTATGTGTCCAGCTCGGAAACGTTGCTGACCCCGGCTGCGCCGCAGATTGCCAGCGCACGGCAAGCCGTACTGAGCACGCTGGCGCTGCTGGCTCGGCACGCCGAGCAGAAGCAGAACACGCCCGCGCCTTGGGTCTCGGTGGACGACATCAGCGACTTCCTGCACGACCGCCACGACGAGTTCCTAGTCGATCGCAGTCTCGCGGAGCAGCGCGGCAGTTACGGCTACCGTCATTATAGCACTAGCTACTATTCTCCTTACGAGTACAACAGCCTGGGCTGGACCTGGCCAGCCTATCGCAGCGACGAAGAAGCGGGCTGGAAAGGCGTGGAGCGGGTCTTCATCGAGACCGTGCTCAGCGAGGGTCTGCACTGGCTAGGGCTGGTTGATCTGGGCTACGCCGCGCCGCAGACGTCCGAGCCGGAGGAGGCGCCGGCCAAAGTCGTGGCGGTGCGGCTGACCGACATGGGCCGCTGGCTGTTGCTGGACGGCCCGTCGCCGCAGATACCGGAGGAAAGCGGCCGCGTCGTCGTGCAGCCCAACTTCCGCATCTTCGCCTTCGACCCCATCTCCGACGTGGTGCTGGCCCGACTGGACAGTTTCGCCAACCGCCAGAACGCCGAACGCGCCATCGAATACGAGTTAACGCGCGAGACGGTGTATCGCGCCCAACTGGCCGGACAGACGGCCGGGCAGATCGCAGCCTGGTTGGAGGAGGTGACGGGCGCGCCCCTGCCACAGAACGTGGCTCGCAGCCTGGCAGAATGGCAGACCGCTTTCGAGCGCATCACGGTGCGCAGTCACGTGGGGTGGGTGGAGGCGGCCACGCCGGGGCTGATCGATGTGCTGCTGCGCGAGCCGCGCTGGAGCCAGGCCATCGTCAAGCGCGCCACCCCCACCGGCCTGATCGTGCGCGCCGATCACGTCGACGACCTGGAGCAGGCGTTGCTGGCAGCCGGTGAGTTGCCGGCGCGCAACAGCGACCCCGCGTCTGCACGCCGCGCCAGCATTCGCGTGGACGAAGACGGCCACATTGCCTTCTTTCACGCTATCCCCAGCCTGTACGTCTACGGCTATCTGCGTCCCTTCTGCGAGCAAACGGAGAGCGGCTGGCAGATCACGCCGCGCAGCGTCGCGCAGGCGGCCGGCGCCGGCCTGGATGCTGCGACCATCCTGGCGCACCTGGAGACGATGGCGGTCGGAGGCGTGCCGCCCGCCTTGCTGGCTCGCATCAAAGCCTGGAGCCGGCACTACGGATCGGCCAGGGTGCAAACGCTGACCCTGGTGCAGTTTCGTGACCAGGACGCCCTGGACGAGCTGCGCAGCGATCCGCAACTGGCCCGCTTGCTCAAGCCGTTCAAACCGGAGGCCAGACTGGGCCTAGCCGTGGTAGCGCCCCAGGATGTGGCGAAAGTCAGCGCGCTGTTGGCCGAGCTCGGGGTGGACGTGCGCGTGTAGAGCCCTCTTTAGACACCGTCAGGGTGTATTCAGCAATCCCGCAGCCCGCGCCCGCGGCAGCACCTGCCGCGCTGTAGGCACTACCGGCATGTAGCGTATCGGAACACGAGATGGCTGTGAGGGGTGATTACATCTCGCCGACTGCCGCCTTGATCCGCTCTAGCGCCTCGGCCAGGAGCGCCCGCGGGCAGGCGATGTTCATGCGTTCGAAGCCCTCGCCTTCGGGGCCAAAGATATAGCCCTCATCCAGAAAGACCCGTGCCTTGTTCAGCATCAGCCGCTCCAACGCCTCCTTGTCCAGCCCCAAGCGGCGGCAGTCCAGCCAGACCAGATAGGTGCCTTCCGGCTGGACGACGTCGATCTGCGGTAGGTGGCGGGCGATGAAGTCCTGCAGATAGCGCAGGTTGCCGGCGATGTAGTCCATGACCTGCGCTAACCACTCCTCGCCATGCGTATAGGCGGCTTCCAGGGCTACCATGCCGAAGATGTTGACGCCGTGCAGGCCGGTGCTGTTCAGCGTGCGTTCAAAGCGAAGCCGCAGATCGGGGTTGGGGATGATGATGTTGGACGTGGCCAGACCGGCCAGGTTGAAGGTCTTGCTGGGCGCGGTGCAGACCACGGCGTTGGCGGCAAATTGCTCGCCCAGGGTGGCATAGGGGGTGAAGCGCTGGTCGGGGTAGATCAAATCGCCGTGGATCTCGTCGGCCACCACCAGCACGTCGTGCGCAAGACACAACTCGCCCAGCCGGCGCAGCTCCTCCGGCGTCCACACGCGGCCCACCGGGTTGTGCGGGCTGCACAGGATCAGCATGGCCACGCCCGGCTGGCTGAGCTGTGCTTCCAGGTCGGCGAAGTCCATGGTGTAGCGACCGTCGGCATAGCACAGGGGATTGCGGGCCAGTTCAGCGCCGTTGTTGCTGATTGCAGTGTAGAACGGATAGTAAACCGGCGGCTGGATGATCACCCGCTGGCCGGGCGCCGCAAAGGTGCGCACCAGCATGTTGAGCGCCGGCACCACGCCGGGTGTAGGGACGATCCACTCTGGTTCGACGCTCCAGCCGTGGCGGCGCGCCATCCAGTCGATCACGGCCCGGCGGTAGGAGGCGTCGGGCCAGCCGTAACCGAAGATGCCGTGCTGCGCACGCTTCACCAGCGCCTCGATCACGGGCTGCGGAACCTGGAAGTCCATGTCGGCCACCCACATCGGCAGCAGACGCCGGCCGGCCGGGTCAGGGGGCGTCTGATCCAAGGGCACGAAGCGACTGCCCTGCTTGATGACTTCCCACTTGGCGGCGTGGGTGCCGCGACGGTCGATTTCTTGGTCGAAGTTGTAGATCATGGATCGTTTGTTGCTTTCAGGCGCCTCTGGCAGGATAGCCCTGAGCCATGGCCAGCATGCCAAGTTGAGTTACTCGAGCGCAAGCTGAGGGATAGGGATATCAAAGGGCCTCTGCTGCCTGAGCAGAGGCCCTTTGATGCAAACGATGGATGGAAGCAAGCGGCGCGCGCCGTCAGGCTGGCGCACCGGGCCCGCTTTACATGTTGAGCGCCTCGTAGCCGGGGCCGCTGCTGAAAAAGAGGGCGTTGAGCTCTGCGGCCTTGGGATAATCGGCCGGCACGTCTTCCTCGGGGAAGATCGCCTCGACCGGGCACTCGGGCACGCAAGCGCCGCAATCAATGCAGGTGTCTGGATCGATGTAGTACCAGGGCCATTCTTCTTCAGGCTGGCCGGGCACGATGCATTCCACAGGGCATACTTCGACGCATGCGCCGTCGCGGATGCAGAGGTCGGTAATCACGTGAGTCATAGAGTGGGGCCTCCTAGGGGGATTAAGTCATTCCGCATAGATGGTCTGCGGGAAGGATCGGGTCTAAACAAACCGGCAAGTGAAAAAATTGTACTCGCGCTCTACGCAAATGTCAAAAACCTATTTGCTCGCGCAGCCGCGCACAATCGCTGGTTGATCGGTGAACAACTCACCCTCGGCCTATTCTTCGGCGACCTTCTGAAGGCCCTGGGGATCAAGAATGACGATCCGTTTGCGGCCGATCTCGATCAGCCCTTGGTTCTTGAGGTCGTTGAGGACTTGCGTAGCGGTCTCGCGATAGGTGCCGACCGACTCGGCCAGGTCCTGGTGGGTGAAACCCACTACTTCGTTGCTTCCCCGTTCATCGGCCAGGCGCAGCAACAAGGAGGCCAGGCGCGCCGGAATGCCCTTGAACGCCATCGTCTCCAGCCGTTCCTCTGCGTCGCGCAGCCGCTTGCCGGTGATGTCGAGCACGCGCAAGCCGATCTGCGGCTTGCTCAGGATCAAGCGCTCCAAGTCTTTGCGGCTCATCACGCAGATCTGGCAGTCCTCGGCGGCCTCGGCGAAGGTGTTGTGCATCTGCTGGCCCAGCAGCGCCATCTCACCGAACAATGTACCCGGTCCGAGCGAGGCAATCACCAACTTCTTGCCCTCCGGCGAGATGCGGTAGAGCTGCACGCGACCCTGCTTCAGGATGAACAGCACCTCGCCGGTTTCTTCAGGCCGGTAGAACACCTTGCCTTTCTTGACTGCGCTGATCGTGGTGATGCGGTCGATCTCTTCTAGCTCGCGCGGCGACAGGTCTTGGAAAATCTCCATGTCGGATAGAAAGCCGGCTTTGCTCTTGGCGCTCGCGGCCGTGGTCGTCATGTTGTCCTCCTCGTGGGCCATCTAGACCCAGCGTCATGCTTTTGACAGTGACCGCATTCTAACCGATAATACCTGCCGCGTCAATCCTTATCCCTTGGACGTCCTGCGCACCCCGCCGACCAATCTACCAGCCCCACGAATCTACGCGATCCCCCTACCATTTCCCATGCGCATCGGCATCGATATTGGCGGCACATTCACCGACTTCGTCCTTTTCGACCCGGCCAGCGGCGCTCTGCAGACCTTCAAGCGTCTTTCCACGCCGCACCACCCGGCCGAGGCGGTGCTGTTGGGGCTTGCCGAGCTCGGTGCTCAGTTGTCGGTGCTCGGAGCACAGCCCGGGAGCGCCGATGACCGCTCATCGGTCACCGATCGTCCGCTGCCGGTCAGCGAGATCGTCCACGGCTCCACCGTCGCCACCAACGCGCTGCTGGAACGCAAAGGCGCAGTGACCGCTTTCGTTGCCACAGCCGGTTTTCGTGATCTGCTGGCTATTGGTCGGCAGAACCGCAGCCAGCTCTACGACTTCTTCGCCGACCGACCGGAGCCACTGACGCCGGCCGAGCTGCGGCTGGAGGTGACGGAGCGGGTCGACCGGCAGGGCCGGGTGCTGCGACCGCTCGATCCGGCTGAGCTGGCGCCGCTGGTAGAGCATCTGCGCCAGAGCGGCGTGCAGTCGGCGGCGGTGTGCTTGCTTTTTTCCTTTGCCAACCCGTCGCACGAGCAGCAAGTTGGCGCCGCGCTGCGCCAAGCTGGTCTGTTCGTCTCGCTGTCCAGTGAGGTCTTGCCGGAGTTCCGCGAGTATGAGCGGGCCAGCACCACTGTCATCAACGCCTACGTGGCTCCGGTGCTGGATCGCTATCTTGGCCGGCTGGCCGCGCAGTTGCGGGGCGTAGACTTCCGCATCATGCAGTCCAACGGCGGCAGCATCAGCGCAGCGCAGGCGCGCAGGGAGGCTGTGCGTTCGATACTCTCCGGGCCGGCCGGCGGTGCAGTGGGCGCGTTTCATGTGGCTCAGGCGGCCGGCTTCAGCCGCGTGCTGACCTTCGACATGGGCGGCACCTCCACAGACGTCAGCCTGTGCGACGGTGGTATTCAGGTGACCAGCGAAGGGGCGATCGGCGGCTTGCCCGTGCGCATTCCGGTGATCGATATCCACACCGTGGGTGCAGGCGGCGGTTCCATCGCACGTGTGGACGCCGGCGGCGCGCTGCGCGTGGGGCCGCAGAGCGCCGGCGCGGACCCTGGGCCGGCCTGCTATGGCCGGGGCGGCAACGTCCCAACCGTAACCGACGCCAACGTGGTGTTGGGCCGGCTGCCGGTAGATCGGTTCTTGGGCGGGGCCATGCCGTTGGACGCAGCCGCCAGCGAGGCCGCGTTGAGCCGGCTGGCGCAGACCGCAGGCTTGACGCCCATCCCCGGCCTTTCTCCGGCCCAGACCGCAGCGCTCGGTGTGGTGCAGATCGCCAACGCTCACATGGCGCGCGCCTTGCGCGTGATCTCGGTCGAGCGCGGCCATGACCCGGCCGACTTTGCCTTGCTGAGCTTCGGTGGCGCGGGCGGCCTCCACGCCTGCGACCTGGCGCGCACGCTGGGCATTCACACGGTTGTTGTGCCGCCTGGCGCGTCCACGCTCTCGGCGTTTGGCATGTTGGTGGCCGACGTGGTCAAGGACTACGTGCAGACGGTGATGCTGCCGGGGACGGTGGGGTACGCAGAACTGCGGGCAACGATGGCAACGCTGGAGGCGCGTGGGCTGGCGGAAGTGGCCGCGGAGGGTGTCCCACCGGCGCAGATTGCCTTGTTTCCGCGGGTAGACGTGCGCTACCGCGGCCAGGCCTATGAGCTGACCGTGCCGCTGACGCCCGAGTTCGCCGCCGCCTTTCACGCCGAGCATCAGCGGGTCTACAGCCACAGCCAGCCGGCTGCGCCGCTGGAGGTCGTCAATCTACGCTTGCGCGCCGTGGGTTCCGTGCCGCGGCCCGTCTTGCCGGGCGCCGAGCCAGGCGACCCTGATCCGGCGAGCGCCTGGCTGGGCCGGCGGCCGGCTGTCCTCTCTTCCGGCCCGGCCGAGGTGGCTCTCTATGACGGCGCAGCCCTGCGCCCTGGCCACACCCTGTCTGGTCCGGCCATCCTTGTCTACAAGGACACTACCGTCTTCCTGGCTGAGACCGACCGCGCCACGGTCGATCGCCACTTCAACTTGATCGTGAGAGTCGGTGACCGGTGATCGGTGATCGGTGACCGGTGACCGGTGATCGGTGATCGGTGACCGGTGATCGGTGAACGGTAATCGGTGAACGGTGGACGGTGAACGGTGGACGGTGAACGGTGAACGGTAATCGGTGAGCGGTGAACGGTCGTTGGGCCAGGGTGATGCGGTGATTGCTCGAATGCCCTGCCCGCTGCCGCACCACCGCCCTTCTGACTCTCTGACTTTCTGACCATTCGCCATGATCGACCCTGTCCGTCTGGAAGTTTTCAAGCATCTGTTTGCTGCCGTGGCCGAGGAGATGGGCACTGTGCTGCGTCGCACGGCGTACTCGCCCAACATCAAGGAGCGCCGCGACTTCTCCTGTGCGCTGTTCGACGCGTCCGGCCAGATGATCGCCCAGGCCGCCCACATCCCCGTGCACCTGGGCGCCATGCCGTTGTCGGTGCAGGCCGCCCTCGCCGCGCTCGACCTTGCGCCTGGCGATGTCGCCATCCTCAACGATCCCTACCGCGGCGGTACGCATCTGCCCGATATCACCCTGGTGACGCCGATTTTCGTCGACGCCAAGACCCTCGGGGTTTCTGCTGCGGCGACTTTTCCTCGCGATGCCGCTATCCTGGCAAGCGGCGCGGCGGACAAGGTGGACGCTGAACCCCAAGGGGCTGCCGCGCGTCCCTTTGCCTTCGCCGCCAGCCGCGCCCATCACGCCGATGTCGGCGGCATGTCGCCGGGGTCGATGCCGATCGCGCGCGAGCTGCTGCAAGAGGGCGTCATCATCCCGCCGCTCAAGCTGGTGGAAGGCGGCCGACTCAACGAGGGGTTGCTCGATTTGCTGCTGGCCAACGTGCGCACGCCGGAGGAGCGGCTGGGTGACCTACGGGCGCAGCTCGCGGCCAACGCCACCGGCGTGCGTCGCATGGGTGAGCTGATTGCTCACTATGGCCAGCGCGAGGTGCAGGCGACCATGCAGGCGCTGGTGGACTACGCCGAGCGCATGACCCGTCGCCTGTTGGCCGGCCTGCCCGACGGCGTGTACAGTTTTCGCGACTGGATGGACGACGACGGCGTGGATGCGCAGGCGGCTGAGATCGCCGTGACGATCACGATAGCCGGCGAGCAGGCCATAGTCGATTTCACCGGCACTTCGCCCCAGCGCCGCGGCAGCATCAACGCAGTCTACGCCATCACCCTCTCGGCCACGCTCTACGCGTTTCGCTGCTTGCTGGGCGATGACGTGCCCACCAACAGCGGTTGTCTGCGCCCCATCCAGGTCATTGCGCCTGCGGGGACGCTGGTCAACGCCCTGCCGCCTGCGCCCGTGGCCGGCGGCAACGTCGAGACCTCCCAACGCATCACCGATGTGCTGCTGGGCGCGCTGGCGCAGGCCGCGCCCGCGCGCGTGCCGGCTGCCAGCCAGGGCACGATGAACAACCTGACCATTGGCGGCTGGGACGCCGACCGTGGCCAGCCCTTTGCCTACTACGAGACCATCGCCGGCGGCATGGGGGCGCGGCCGGGCAAGGATGGCGCCGACGCCATCCACACCCACATGACCAACACGCTCAACACCCCGGTTGAGGCGCTGGAATACGCTTACCCCTTGCGTGTGCAACGTTACGAGATTCGGCGCGGCTCCGGCGGCGCAGGCCGCTGGCGGGGCGGCGATGGCGTCCGCCGTGATGTCGAGCTGCTGGCCGACGCGCAGGTGACCATCCTGTCGGAGCGTCGCGTCTTTGCCCCCTATGGCTTGCAGGGAGGAGAGCCGGGTGAGCCGGGCCGCAACGTGTTGATCCGCCAGGGCCAGGAGCAGGTGCTGCCCGGCAAGACCACCCTGGCCGCGCAGGCCGGCGATGTGATCAGCGTGCAGACGCCGGGGGGCGGAGGATGGGGCCCGTCTGATGGAGCCCCGGCCTAGCTCGCCTTGGGCTCTATGTCTGGCGGTAAGCGGCGTAGAGCGCAGCGGCAACGCCTGCCAAGAGCGCGCCGGTGAACAGCTGAGCGCTGCAGCAGGCGATGCCCACGCCGGCCTTGCCCAGAAAATCGACCACCGCCACCGGGTTCAGCCCTTCAGCCACCAGCCGCTCGCTCAGACTGGGTGGCAGAAGGGGCGCAACCTCTGCCGCACCGCCGGCCAGCGCCAGCCGGATCGGGGCCAAGAACATCGCTGCTAAGCCGCCGATGGCGCCGGCAATGAGGCCCGCGATGGCGCCCCCTGCGGCCGCATCGCCCACGCCGGGGGTGACGTCTGCCACGCGCACGAGCGCCAGCCCGGTCAAAAAGAACGCCACGGGAAAGAGGGGAACCGCGATGCACCAGCCCACGTAGGGCAGCAGCGCGATGAAGCCCAACAGCACTGCCAAAGCAGCGCCAAATAAGCCAGATTGGATGATTGCTCGGCGCATGATAGTCCTTGGGGATCGATGATCGATGGACAGCGGTGATCGCTCGCTGCCGACCGAACTTCCTTATACCACGTTTGACCACTGTCGTCAACGATGGATTGGCGCGGGGCTGGCCGGCCAGGTATAATCTGGCGCATGACCGAACTCGACACATCTCCCCCTGCCCAACCGACCGTGGCGCATGAGGGCGAAACGGTGCTCTTCGTCGGCGAGGATGGCAAGCGCGTGCTCGTGCAGTTGCAGCGCGGCGCCCAGTTTCACACGCACCGCGGCTTCATCCGCCACGATGACATCCTGGATCGACCCTTGGGACGCATCGTTGCCACCCAGCTCGGCCAGGTATTCCTGGTGCTGGAGCCCTCGACTCACGATCTGATCCGTTACATCAAGCGCTCGACGCAGATCATCTTTCCCAAGGACGCCGCCTACATCGTGCAGCGGCTGAACCTCTATCCCGGCCGCCGTGTGATCGAGGCCGGCACGGGCAGCGGCGGCCTGACCCTGGCGCTGGCACGCGCCGTGATGCCCAACGGTCGCGTCTACAGCTACGAGGAGCGCCAGAAGATGAGCAACCTGGCCGGGCGCAACTTGCAGCGCTTTGGCTTGCTCGACTACGTCGATCTCAAGGTGCAGGATGTGGCCGCAGGCTTTGCTGAGCGTGAGGTCGACGCCGTTTTCCTCGACCTGCGCGAGCCGTGGCTGCACCTGGCTGCCGCGCGCGCTGCGCTGAAAGACGGCGGTTTTTTCGGCAGCCTGGTGCCCACCACCAACCAGGTCAGCGACCTGTTGCGTGGGCTAGAAGCCAACGGCTTCCTCGACTTGGAGGTGCAAGAGCTGCTGCTGCGCAACTACAAGCCGCTGGCCGACCGCCTGCGGCCCGCCGATCGCATGGTCGCACACACCGGCTTTCTGGTCTTTGCGCGCAAAGTGGCTGCCGATGGCGGCGATCTGGGCTGGCGCATTGTCGACGCCAAGCGCTTCAAGCCGCGCGCGGCAGAGGCGGGAGACGAGGAGCAGGGCGACGCAGAGCTTGCGCCTGAGGCTGACTAGCGATCGGCCAGGCGTGACGGGTTCTGCCTGTTGCGGCGCAGGTGGTAGGCGCCTGGGGGTCAGCCCTAGACGAGAGGTGCCGAGGCGCGCCTCACGCGTTCCGTCGTCGCTGGAGCCAGATCAGGCCGCCGAGGCCGGCGGCGCCGGCCAGGGACACCATGCCGGTGTAGAGCAACAAGGCCGGCTGGCGGGTGGCCGTCTGTTCCACCTGGGTGAAGAGCGAGGGCGGCGTGGCGGTGGGTCGCGGCGGACGCGTGGGCGTGGCAGTAGGGGTCAGCGTGGGGGTTGGCGTCGTTGTGGGCGACGCTGTGGCTGTGGGTGTTGCGGTCGGCGATGGCGTCTCGGTGGCTGTTGGCGAGGGGCTCGGGGTCGGCGACGGCGTGTCTGTAGGAGCCGGCGTTGCCGTGGGCGTGTTGGAAGGCGCTGAAGTGGCCGCGGCCTGGGCGCGTGCGACCGGCGGCGCAGGCGTGGCTGTGGCCGGGACCGCCGTGGGCGTGGGGGGCGGCTGGTTGGCGTCCCAATGTAGGCCAACGTTGTCGATGTAAATCAGGTTGTCGCCTGTGGAGCGGGGATGCTCCACCCACACGAACACAGTCACCGTGCTCGATTGCGCCACAGCCGAGACGCTGACGTTGGGGTTGTCCGGCGAGTAAGGGCCGGTGTAGCTCAGAAAGCGCCCTGGGCCGTAGTGCAACGGGCCCCAGATCACCGAGGGCGCCAGTGGATCGACGCCACCCGTGGGGTCGATGCCCAGTTTGCGGCCGAAAGAATCGGGGTCGTTCGGCCCGCCCCAACCCCAGGAAGCGACGTAGGCTGCGCCTGGCTGCAAGCCGCCCACTTGGGTGTAGATGCCGGCCGTGAACGTGCCGCCGTTGGACCACATGCGCAGCGATGGGGGACCGAAATAGGTGTCCGTGTCCTGCATGAAGGTCAGGTCGCCCGACACGATAAACGGCGTCCACCCGGCCGGTACCTGGCGCGGCGATGCGCCGCTAAAGTCGTCGAAGCGGCAGTTGGCAATCAGGTTGCCCTCGCGGCAGGGATCTTGCACATCGCCGGCCTGGACCGCTGCCGGCATCAGGGTCAGCAGCAACCAGACAGCGACGAGAGCCCAGCGCCCGCCGCGATGCGGGCCGCTGCGCAACCACAAGGCCTTGGAGGTGACCGGCCCTGGCAAAAGCGCGTGACTACGGCGCCACAGGCTGGCCTGCTGCCACACCGAGGACTTCCGCAGGCTGAGCGGTTGATTTGTCAAATGCCCGGCAAGGGGACGGTGATCGGGATTTCGCAAGTGATTATCCAAAAAGGGGTAAGTTATCCCAAGGGTTATCGCAAACGCGTTTGGGATAACGCCAGCAGATGCTGCCGACATTCGGCGACAAAGGCTTCGAACAGACGGGCGTTCACCCGATAGTCCTGCTGGCCCGCCAGCTCCTCGGGATGCCATTGCACGCCCACCGCAAAGGGGTGGCCTTCCACCTGCACGGCTTCGATCAAGCCATCGGGCGCCCAAGCAACCGGCCGGCAGCTGCGGCCCAAGGCTTTCACGCCTTGATGGTGCATGCTGTTCACGGCTGTGTGTGATCCGTAAATGGGACCCAGCAGGCTGTGCTGGTCGATGGTCACCTCGTGGCTGATGCGAATGCGCTCGTACTGCGGGGGGAAGTAGTCGTGTTGCACCGACCCCTCGCGCAGCGCGCGGATGTCCTGGTACAGCGTGCCCCCCGTGACCACGTTCAACAGCTGCATGCCGCGGCACACGGCCAGCAGCGGCTTGCCGTCGGTGATGGCCCAGCGTGCCAGCAGCAGCTCCGTGCGGTCGCGCTCTGGATCGAGCGCGCCCAGCAGCTCGTGCTGTTCTTCGCCA
The DNA here is from genome assembly GCA_034432445.1 of Anaerolineales bacterium. Taxonomy (GTDB): domain Bacteria; phylum Chloroflexota; class Anaerolineae; order JAAEKA01; family JAAEKA01; genus JANWYQ01. The sequence continues at coordinate 16,979 of DAOUBX010000263.1, read as the reverse complement.
TAGGTCGCAGGGTCGAGATCTTCTCCCCCAGGCAAGAACACGCCGTCTAGACGCTCGAAAATGACCCGCAAGGTGGCCTCGTCCAGGTGCAACGGAATCGTCACCGGTGCAGCTCCGGCTGCGGCCAGCGCGCGCAGATAGGCTTGGTTCTGGATGAAGACAGGCAACCCATAGAAGCGTTGCGACTTGTCCCGGGCTGAGGGCATGCCGATCAAGGGCTTGGGGCCAGAGCCGTTTGTGCTATGTGCTGTCATCCGCGGCGATCCTCTTGCGTCAAGATTGCGAAACGCCTACCCGAACGGTAGGCGCACGACGTCATTATACTTGGGAGGTGCGGCGGAGGCAAACCGGCCGGTGTGTTTTGACATCCGCCCAGCCGTCGGCTATAGTATCACCGCTGCGGCACTGCGATGCCGGCGCAATCTGGGAAGATTGCGTTACGGTTGGCGCTTTGCCCGACGCCTGACGCCTCCCTAACACAGCGATGAACACAAAGCGACAAGCCTTGGTGGCCGGCCTTGCTCTGCTGCTGGCCGCTCTTCTTCTCTATCTCGCCACGCTGGACAACGGCCTGCGGCCGGGCGAGCTGGCCGGCGGCGACCTGATCACCCACCAGTATGCGCAAGTGCAGGGCCGGCCCAGCAACGCCCCCGGCTACCCGCTCTACACGCTGGGCGGCTGGCTGTGGTTTCATGGGCTGCGCCTCCTGTTTGGGTCGCACGCCAATGCCACGGCACTTTTGTCCGCCTACTCGACGCTGTGGGCGTTGTTGGCGCTTGCCTTGCTGTACGCCACGTTGCTGTTCGTAGTCGGCCCGGCCGGTTGGCCGTTGGCGGTGCTGCTCAGCGCGTTCTATGCCGTTACCTACTTCTTTTGGTTCTATGCCGTCAGCAGCGAGCAATACGCCTCCGCCGTGGCCCACACCTTGGGCATCGTGCTGGTTGCTTTTCTCTGGGAGGAGGCGGTCGAGCGGGCAGGCGGCTCGGCCACACCGGCCAGTGATCGCTACCTCTTGCTGCTGGCCGTTTTGACGGGGTTGACCCTGGCCCATCTGGTGACCGTGGCGTTCATCGTGCCGCCGCTGCTGTGGTTCGTGCTCAGCCGGCAGCCGGGCCTGCTGCGCCGCCCCCGGTTGGTGGGCAAGGCGATTCTGTTCTTTCTGTTGCCTTTGCTGAGCTATGCCTTTGTTTTCATCCGCGGCGCCCAGCATCCCGAATGGCGCGGCGTGGGCGAGTGGGACAGCGCTTGGGCCTGGTTCTGGGACTTTGTCAGCACGGCGCAGGGCCGGTCGGAGCTAACTTGGTCGCTGCAGCCGCTGTGGACGGCTGAGTTTCCCGCCTTGATCTGGCGCGAGTTGACGTGGGTGGTGTTGCTGGGAGGGATTGCCGGGCTGTTCGTCTTGGGCCGGCGGCGGGGCGTCTTTTTCGGGGCAACGTTGCTGATCTACCTGGCCTTCAGCTTTATCGACCGCTTGGGCAACTGGTTCCAGGTGATCATGCCGGCGTATGCGCTGTTGGTGGTGAGCTGGGGCGCGGCCGTGGCGTGGCTGTGGCAGCAATTGCGGGGGACAGGGTGGGTGCAGCGGCTGGGGCGGCCGGCGCTGCTGGCCGGCTTGCTGCTGCTCGTCGCTCTGCGCGCCGCCTGGAGCTGGCCGGCGACCGACCAGCGTGACCGGCCGGAGGACACGGCTTTGCTGCCTGGCCAGGCGATCTTGGCCGACGAGCCCACCTTGGGTGGGGCGATCCTGGGCGTCTACACCGAAACACTCAGCCTGCGCTACCTGACCGACATCGCCGGGCTGCGCCCTGACGTGATCGCCGTGGATAGCGCGGCCGCCCGCGCGGCGCTGGCCGCTGACCGGCCGCCGCTCTACGTGACCAAGGCGGCCATGCCGTTGTTGCGCCAGGAAGTCAGCGCCGACGCGGCCTTGGCGTCGGCCGGCGCCACCCTTATCCGCGTGCACCGCCGTCCCGTGACCGAGGCGCCCCCCGGCATCCACCGACTGGAGCAGGGCGTGGGCGACGGCCTGACGCTGGTCGGTTATGCGGCGCAAGCGCCTGAGGACCCCGCGCCGGATCAGTGGCGCGTACGCCTGGTGTGGCGCGCGGCAGGCGCGGTTGGCTATGACTGGAGCGTGTCCGTGCGTCCGACGCAGCAGGGCCAGCTTATGGCGGCACCGACGGGCGGCATTGTCCAGCGCGACCTGGCCCATCCGGTGCATGGTTTCTATCCCACGAGCCAATGGACGGCCGGCGAGGTGGTGGTGGATGACTACGTGCTGACGCTGCCGGCAGGCCCGCCGCCGGATGGTTGGCAGGTGGTTGTTTACCGTCCGGTGGCAGAGGGATTCGAGAATCTGGCGGTCATCAATTTGCCGTCGGAACCTTGACTGCCGGTCTGAGGACAACCATGCCCCTGGTAGTGACGCCTTCAGTCGTCCCGGCTGCGCAGAGCGACGGTTGGGGCGACCCGACACGCATCGCCTCTTCAGGGCAAAGCAAGACCCCGCTCCTTGGAACGGGGTCCGACAACTGAAATGGCGCTAGACCAAGAGGCGTCGGTCAGCGTTTAAGACTCGCCCTCGCGCTGCACCACAACCGTAAGCTCCGGCACCACGCCGGCCATCAGCCGCACAGGCACTTTGTGCTCGCCCAGGGTGCGCAGGGGGTGTTCCAGTTGAATAGAGCGCTTGTCCAGCTCATGGCCGGTGGCCTGTTCCACGGCCAGGGCAATATCGGCGGCTGTGATCGAGCCGAAGAGGCGATCGCTGTCAGCGGCCTTGGCGGTAAAGGTCAGTCTCAGACTTTGCAGCTTGTCGGCTAAGGAGGTTGCGGCTTTGTGTTCACGCTGGCGGCGGCGCTCAGCGGCGTCTTTGATCTGGCTGGCCTGCTTGGCTACGCCCTTGTCGGCGGCAATTGCCAGCCCGCGGGGAAACAGGTAGTTGCGCGCATAGCCATCAGCCACTTTTTTCACGTCACCGGCGTGGCCCAGGCCCTCGACGTCTTTTTTCAACAACACGTTCATGGACTTCTGCTCCTCAAAAAACTGGCCGCCGAGGTCTGGCGGCACGATTGCATGTGCGATGATACACCAGGTGCGGCGAAACGACAAGTTTGTAAGCGCGTAAGGCGCCTATGACTTGACTTTCCGCAGCCTGTGGCATTATACTGCCGGCCTGTGGGTGCATTGGGCGCCGACTTGCCGGCCCCATTCTTGAAGTGACAAGCTAGCCGGAACCAGCTCCCCTCATAGGGCGTCGGTAGGTGGGCACATTGACCGATGAACGACTCTCTTTCTCCATCTAGCCCTAGCCTCCTGCGGCTGGTTGCACTGTCGATCCTGCTGTTGGCGACGAGCCTGGGCTGTTCTTTGGGCCGCATTCTGGTGGGTGACCCCACCCCCACACCAACGCCGATTCCGCCCACGCCCCTGCCCACCTGGACGCCCTTGCCGCCGGGCCAGCTTTCGCCGGCCATGATCGCAACGCTGACCGTGCAGGCTGCGCTGGCGTGGCCCACGCTGACGCCCACCCCCACGCCGTTTCCCACCGACACCCCGACCTTCATCCCGACGCCGACGCTGTTGCCTGCCACGCCGACGCCTGAGGTCTTCGCCACGCCGACGCCGTTTATCCTGGTGCAGAACGAGATCGTCAACGTGCGCGACGGCCCGAGCATCGCCTATCCTGTGGTCGGTCAGGTGCGCGCGGGCGACACCTTCACGGTCGTCGGACGCAACGAGCCTGCCACGTGGTGGCGCATTTGCTGCTACAACGGCCGGGAGGTCTGGATCTCTGCGCAACTGGTGGTGCCTGTGGGCTCTATGGAAGAGGTGATCGTCATCGGCGCGCCTGCGCCGCCTCCGACGCTGCCCCCGCCGCCGCCTGGCGAGACTCCTCAGCCCACGTTCACACCGCAGCCGTACTGGCCCTTCTCGATCGGCGACGGGCCGCAGTACTTCCCCTCCAACAACCCGTGGTTGACGGTGTGGGTCAAGGCGTTCACGGGCCAGCCGCCGTCCTTCCTGCCGGTGGCGGGCTATCGGCTGCGCGTGCTGCGCAACGGCGTGGATGTCAGCAAGCCCGACGAAACGCGCGCCGTCTTCGAGCTCTCCGCGCCCTTCCTGCCCGAGTCGCCCGCTGCCTTTGGCGCGCGGCGCGAGTACAATCTCAAGTACGAATACTTGCCCGTGGCCGGTGACGCGCGGTGGGAGATCTATCTGACCGACCGCAACGGCGTGCAACTGTCGCCGCCGGTGGTCTTCGACACCCGAGCAGATGACCCACTGCGCGAGGTGTATGTGGGGTTCTACGATAACCGCTAACTGACCGCGTTCGGCGTCTGGTTGGAGCATGCAGCTCAAAACTGTTCAGGAGCGGCGGGTGGTTGTGCCTATGCCGTGCATCCCATCATTGGCCCTGAGCACGACATAACCTGACTGGTGAGAAACCCTGCTGGCGGCAGATGCAATGTTCTCGGGCCAAAATCGACTTGACAGACCACCGCGCCGGTGCTACACTCCATCGCAACCTGTCCATGGGCCGTTCCAAATGGTGTGCTTTGAAGTTTTGGATGGCTCTTGAGTTCGAGGAGGTCGAAAGTTTTGCGATCCCCCAAGGTGATTGTTGTCATCGCGTTGGCTGTGCTGATCTTCACGCCCGGTTGCGCGCTGATTAACTTGTTGGTCGAGATGCCCACGCCGACGCCGGTGGTTCAGCGTGCGCTTCGGCCCACGTTCACACCCACCCCAATCCCGCCACCAGCTACCCCTGGGCCGGCCGAGCCAATGCCGGCCATTGCCGAAGCACTAGCGCCTGCTGCCGACAGTCAGGCGGTGTCCCCGAATCCCACCGCGCCGCCGACGCCGGAGCCAACCGCTACGCCGCTGCCGCCCACCCCCACGCCCGAGCCAACGGCAACCCCGACCGCCACCCCCACGCCGTTCGTGGTCGTGCAAGGTGAGCGCGTCAACACCCGCTCCGGCCCTGGCGTGGGCTACGATTTGGTGGGCGAGCTGTCCCAAGGCATGCAGCTAGCCGTGGTTGGTAAGAACGACGACGGCACCTGGTGGCAGGTGTGTTGTTTCAACGGGCAAGAGGTCTGGGTGACCGGCGAGCTGGTGGCGCTGCAGGGGTCGGCCACAGCCATCGCAGTGGCTGCGAACATCCCGCCGTCGCCTACGCCGACCAACACGCCGGAGCCCAAGCCCTACGCCGTCGTGCGCAACCCCCGCGTCAACGTGCGCTCCGGGCCGGGCACGAACTTCGCCGCTGTGGGCCAGGCGCAGCAAGGCGCGCGCTTGGAGATCGTCGGCCGCAACCAGGCCGGCGACTGGTGGCAGGTGTGCTGCGTCAATGGGCAAAAAGGGTGGATCAGCGACGAGCTGGTGCGCCGAGAGGGGCCGGTGGAGCGTGTGGCGCTGTCGCCTGACTTGCCCACCCCGACCCCTGCGGCCCAGCCCACGGTCGCCGCGCCCACCGCTGCGACAGCCGGCGCCGCGGCGGACGGCGCAGCGTATCCTTGGACCTTGGCGGCGACCGAGCGTTTTCCCTTTGGCGGCAACAACTACCTGCGCGTCGCCGCTAAAGTCACCAACGCCGCCGACGAGCCGCTGGGCAACACCTATCTGCGCATTCGCAACGAGACTACCGGCCAGGAGTGGCTCTCACGCCAAAGCAGCGGTCGCGCCTGGGATTACAGCGCGCCGAACGCCGACTTTGCCGACTTTCGCGAGATCAACGTCCAGTTCGACACCAAAGGGCAGGCGCCCCTGCTCGGTAACACCTATTCCATCTGGCTGGTCGATGGCAGCGGCCGGCGCGTGTCGCCTGTTGTCACCTTCGAGCCGGGCGATGACGAACCCCAGTGGCTGTACGTCGTTTTCATGCGCAAGTAGGCCGGCGGGATGCTCTGATCCTGGCAGCCCTGCTGCTGGTCGCGCTGATCCTGCGGGCGGCGCGGCTGGACTTCCAACCCTTGTGGTGGGATGAGGGCTACAGCGTCTGGTTCGCCCGCCATTCCCTGGCCGAGATGCTGCAGCTCACGGCCCAGGATATTCACCCTCCGCTGTACTACGCGTTGCTGGGCGGCTGGAGCCGGCTGTTAGGGCCGGCGCCGGTCGCGCTGCGCCTCCTTTCCGTGCTGACCGGCTTGTTGGCGGTGGCGCTGGCCTATGTTGTAGGGGGCCGGTTGGGTGGCCGCCGCGCCGGCCTGTTGGCCGCCCTGTTGCTGGCCATCAACCCTCTGGCGATTTTCTACGCCCAGGAAATCCGCATGTACGCGCTGATGACCGTGTGGGCGTTGCTGGCCGTTGGCGCTGCTGCCAGCTGGGTGGGCATCGGCGAGGCGGCAAGTGCGCGAGGGGAGGGCGCGGCCGAGCAGCCGCAGCGCCGTAGGTGGCAGGCCTTGGCGGCTTACATGGCCGCGATAACGCTGGCGCTGTATACGCAGTACTACGCCGCGTTTCTGTTGGCAGGCCTGACAACGGCCGGCGCGTGGGTGTTGTGGCGACAACGGGCGCCGCGCAGCCGGATCGGCTGGTGGCTGGCCGCGCAGGGGGGCATCGTGCTCCTCTACCTGCCGTGGTTGCGCTTTGCCACCCCCCGGTTGGTCGCCTACGTCTCTCAGAAGGTTGTCGCCGACTCCGACAAGCCCCTGGGGCTGTTGACCTACCTCCTCCGTCACCTGTCGGCCTTCAACGCCGGCCACCTGGAAGGGCCACTGGCGCCGTGGTGGCTCGTGGGACTGTTGGGGTTGTTGCCGTTGGCCTGGGCTCTGTGGCGCCTGCGCACGGCCGGCGATGGCTCGCGGCCCGCGGTGAACGGTCAACGGTCAACAGTTGGCGGTCAATCGTCGCTGATCGAGGATCAACGGGCTGATCTAGGGTCAGTTGACAGCGACCAGGAGGCAAGTGGACGAGGTGTGCGGTCAGGGCGTCGGCCGCAGGCGCCCGTGTACCGGACGTTGGGCTTTCTGGCGATCACCCTGGCCGTTGTCTTGGCCTTGGCATGGCTGGTCAACCTGACCTTTCCCTTTTTCCCTGACCGCGGGGAACGGTTGCTGCTCTTGGCCCTGCCCGTCTATCTGCTGCTCGTCGCTGTCGCCGTGGACGCTGCCTGGCGCTCGGAGCACACGCAGTCCCCTGCCGCCGCCGACAACCAGGCCTCCCCAGAACTGACGCCCCCATCTCGCTCGGCCCATCGCCCCTCTTCTTCCCTCCGGTTCCTTTCTTTCCCTTCTCTCCGCCCTTTGCCTCTTCTCCTCCCCTTCCTCCTCCTGTCAGCCCTCTCCTTGGCTGCCTTCTACACCGTGCCCCGCTACGCCGAGGAGGACTATCGACCGCTGATCGGCCAGGTGACGCAATGGGGCCGACCTCAGGACACGGTTTTCGCCGTGTTCCCCTGGCAAGTGGGCTATTTTTGGAGCTACGGGCAGCCGGATGGCCCGCAGCCGGCGCTGTCCCCTGACGACGCTTGGTCGCCTGCGGTGGCGCACGCGCTCGACACAGCCTTAGCCGCCGGTCATCTGTGGTTTCCGGCGCATCTATCCCTGGGCGGTATCCTGGAGAGCGCGGCGGAGCAGTACCTGGCCGGTCGCGCTTATCGCTTGGCCAACCGTTGGTACAGCCCCAGCACCCGCCTAACGGGCTGGGCCGCGGCGAACGCCGAGCAGTCTTGGCAGATCGCAGCCACGCCGGTGACTTTCAGCAACGGCGCCGCTCTGCGCGCGGCACGCTTTGGGCCGATCGCCGTGGAGGCGGCCAACGCCGCCTTGCTGCTCGATCTGGCCTGGGAGGGCGATCCGGCCACCGCACGCCACCTCAGCCTGCGCCTGGCCGACGCCGACGGCCGCACCTGGGCGCAGCAAGACATCGCCCTTGCCGGCGAAGGCAACGTAGACCGCGTGGGCCTGCTCATCCCGGCGGGCGCGCCGCCGGGCCTCTACGATCTGCGCCTGAGCGTTCGCTCCTCGGCCGACGCGGCGCCGTGGGATGTGATAGGGCCGGACGGCCGCACACAAGGCGTGGAGACCACGCTCGGCCAGGTGCAGGTGCTTGCGCCGGACACACCTCCTTCAACCACAGCTCTGCCCATCGACCGGCCGCTGGCGGTTGACCTAGGCGACGCTGTGCGGCTGCTGGGCTTCAGCGCGACGGACGCCCCCTTGGCACCGGGCGATGATCTGATCCTCAACTTGTTCTGGCAAGCGCTGCCGAGCTTGGCCAGGACCGAGGACGATCTGGCGGCCTTTGTGCAGCTGTTGGACAGTGAGGGCCAGGTGCGGGCGGCGTGGGAAGGGCCGGTCGTGCCCTGGCATCCGACCAGCGCCTGGCAGCCGGGCGAGCTGGTGCGCAGCCAACACACGCTGCGCCTGCCGGCCACGCTGGCGGATGGCCGTTACCGCCTGATTGCCGGCCTCTTTGCCGCGGGCAGCAAGGAACGGCTACCAAGCGCCGGGGGGCTATTGCGCCCGGAGCGTGACTACGTCCTGTTGGAGCAGGTGACGGTTGCCGGGCGGGAGCATGTCATGGCTGCACCGCAACCTCAGGTGGCAGTGGACGCTGCGCTGGCGCGCCTGGGCCGACTGGTGGGCTACGATCTGAGCACAACCACCGTCGCGCCCGGCCAGCCCTTCGATCTGACCCTGTATTGGCAAGCGCAAGAGGTCACCGGCGATCGGTTGAGCGTGTTTGTCCACCTCTTGGATGCGCAGGGCAACTTCCTGGCGCAAGCTGACAGCGAGCCGGGCGGCGGTGCACTGCCCACCTCCGGCTGGTTGCCCGGCGAGTACCTGGCCGACCGCCACACGCTGACAGTACGCCCAGGCGCGGCGGCCGGGCCGGCCACACTGGTCGTGGGGCTGTATGATCCCCGCACCGGCGAGCGCGTGCCCTGGCGGGGCGTCGCTGGCCAGCCTAGCGCCGATCAGTTCGTGCTGCCGACCGTCGTTGAAGTTGGCCAGTAGCCTGCCGGGCCGCCGGCCCGGTCATGGGATCATGTGGGGAACCTGCACCTGCAACCCTGCCCTTGGCGCACACGTAAAGTGGGTGTAAAATAGCTGTGTCACCGTGTTGGTCGGACACGCTGGATTTCTGACGGCAAGATCAACAGAAGCCCCAACAGGGGCAAAGGAGACGGCAACCATGGAAGAGCAAACTACCACCGAAACCCCCGTGCAGGAACCTGTCACCGAGTCCGCCAAGGAGACTCACAAGGTCGAGGCCAGCGCCATCCTCGACGAGCTAAAGGAGTTGGGCCAGAAGGCGACCGCGGCTCTTCAACAAGTGTGGGAGAGCGAGGAGCGTAAGAAGGCCGAAGAAGAGATCCGCAAGGCGCTCAAGATGGCCGGCGAGCGCATTGACGAGGTCGCCGAAGAGGTGCGCTTGCGCGACGCAAGCCACGAGATCAAGGAACAGGCCAGCAAGCTGGTTGAGTCGGTCGAGAAGGCCAAGGTCACCGACGAGATCCGCAAGGCGCTGTTGACGGGCTTGCGCAAGCTCAACGCCGAGCTCACGGAGTTTCTCGAGCGCGACAAGGGCGCGGCCGAGAAGGCTGGCGAGGCGGCAGAAGCAGTTGTCGAGAAGACCGAGGAAGTTGCACAGTAGAGCGAAGACGCCGGTGGACGGCGCACTGTGCTGGCTGATCGTGAACAACGGAGAGGGCAATCACCCCTCTCCGTTGTTTGTGCGTATCTTGGCGTAGAGAGACTGCGGAGTCGCCCGGCTTTGTGGGTGCCCTCGGCGACCTGTGCAGTCTACATTGCAGCTCTTATCTGCGAGGAGCGAGCTTGACCGTGGAACTTACCAACCAATGGCGCCAACTGGTGCAGTCTGTGCCTTTGCCGCCTTACGCAATCCCGCAGCAGCGGTCGGCGATGGGGCGTTTCAACGACCGCGTCTACGCCTTGCAGCAGGCTATTCTGCAAGAAGAGCTGGCCGCGCTGGCTGCGCAGGGCGGATTGGCGGCTGCGCTGCGCGCGCTGTACGAGCAACAGGTTGATATCGGCTTCATCCAGGACGACCTAAGCCAGGTGAGCTACTTTCGCTATCGGGCCGAGAACGGCGGTGAGGAACGCTTCTTCATCGTGCAATACAACCCTCGTCGCGCCGAACGGCACAAGGGTGCCGGTCGCAAGACGCCGCCGACAGGCTCGCAGGTGCAGGGAGTGAGCGATACGGCCTGCTTCTTATGTGTGGACAACATCCGCTGGCAGCACCGCGGCATTCAGTTGTACTACCATTTCGCGGTGAACGGTCGTCCCTACAACGCGCTGTGCAATCCCTTCCCCTTCATGCGTGCGCACCTGACGATTGCCGCGCAGGAACACATCAGCCAAACCTTTCACAGCCGGGGCGAGCGCGCTGAGACGCAGCGCAAGATCTGCCGCATCATCGAGGACCTGTACGGCGTTGCGGCGCAGTTGCCGACGTTCGTGGGCTTCTACAACGGCGCGGGCGCCGGCGCCAGCATCGAGCGGCACCTGCACTACCATTTCTTCGAGATCCCTGACGGCCACGGCGACTTTCCTATTCAGCACATGGCACGTCTGAGCGAGCGCAACGGCCAACAGATCACCGCTCCGTCCCCTGGCGTCACCAAGCTGCAACTCAGCGGCTATCCACTGACGGCCTTTCGGCTGCGCGGCCCCCAAACCGGCGTGATCGACGCCGCAGTGCAGTTGGCGGCCGATTGGGACGAGCTCTCCGGCGAGGCGGCGTCGGCCAACATCATTGTGCTGTGGGAAGAGGGCCAGATCAGCCTGTATTTTGTGCCGCGCAACAAGTTTTACACGCGCTCGCCCGGGTTGGCGGGCACGGTGGCCGGGCTGGAGAGCATGGGCGAGTTCATCTTCTGCACCGAGGGCGAATACCAGGCCATCAACGATCAGCGCGTGGACTACGCCTATCTTTGGCGTATCTTGGAGGCCGTGCGGCCGCACGAGAGCACGGCGTTGGCCTAAGGGCGTGCCTGGCAAAGCTGCCAGACCCCGGACGGCAGGGTGGCCGTTCCTGACCAAGGCGCTGGCCTGCGCCGGCGCACACCAATCCCTTGGGACAACCGGTGGCTTCACACCGCCACTTCCGCCGTTTGCGCAAAGAATCTGCATGGCCGGTTGCGAAATCTTAACCACTTTCTAACGCAGCGCGCTTTGCCGCCCGTCCCGGTTTGGCGTAAAATAGCGTATGCGCGCGTTGCTCGCTCGTTCGCAATCGATCGGTTGACTGCCCTGCCTGCCTTTTGGCTTATCGGCGGGGCTGCTTTTTGTCCGGCTTTTGGCTCGGGGCTGCGGCGGGCTGCGTGGCCGGCGCAACCCGAGTCAACGCGCTCATCAGCAATGGGACAACGTTATGATTGAAGCTACCGACCTTGCCAAATCATATGGCCCTATCGAGGCCCTGCGTGGCGTCAGCTTTCAGGTCGCTGCCGGGGAGATCGTCGGCCTGCTCGGCCCCAACGGCGCCGGCAAGAGCACGTTGATCAAGATCCTCACCGGTTACCTGCAACCCGATCGCGGCGCTGCCGTCATCGACGGCCTGGATGTCTTGACGCAAACCCAGGCTGTGCAAGCTGTCATCGGCTACCTACCGGAAACAGCGCCCCTTTACCCCGATCTTTCGGTGCAAGCCTATCTCAAGCTGATGGCGGACTTGCGCCAAATCCCTGTCGATCAGCAACCTGCCCTGCTGGCCGAGGCCGTCTACGCCACCAACTTGGAAAACCATCTCACGCGGCCGATCCGCCAGCTCAGCAAGGGTTTTCGCCAGCGCGTCGGGCTGGCCCAGGCCATCTTGCACCGGCCGCGCCTGCTGATCCTCGACGAGCCGACCATCGGCCTGGACCCGACGCAGATCGTCGAGATCCGGCGCCTGATCCGCCGTCTGGCGCAGCGCAGCACCATCCTCTTCTCCACCCACATCCTCTCGGAGGTGGAGGCGCTGTGCGACCGCGTGATCATCCTGATGAACGGCCAGATTCGCGCCGACGCGCGGCTTTCGGAGCTGGCGCGCAGCTCGGACACCGTGCTGGTCCTGCAACATGAGGTTGCGGGCGCGGCTGCGGCGTTGGCGGCGTTGCCGGGCGTCAGCCAAGTCAAGCCCGAGCAGGCTGCCGGCAGCTTCCCGGCCTTTCGCGTCGTGGCCCGTGTCAACGGCAACGGTCGCGCCGCGGCCGCAGCCGACCTGGCCCCGGCGATCTACGATCTGGCGCGCCAGGAGAACTGGCCCGTGCGCGAGCTGCGCAACGATGTACGCACGCTCGAGTCCATCTTCAACGAGCTGGCCACCACGGCCTGAGTCGACTGCATCACAACTCAGGCGCCGGGCAATGCATTACAGTCTCGACCATTGTGCCGGGATCAACGCGGTGTTCTTCCACCAGAGCCAATTGCCCGGCGCCTAAGGCTTGAGCTATGAAACAGACCCTAGCTATCACCCGCAAAGAGCTGAACAGCTATTTTAGCTCCCCGCTGGCGCTGATCTTCGTGGGAGCATTTCTGTTGATCACGCTGCTGGCCTTCTTCTGGCTGGACACCTTCTTCGCGCGCGGCATCGCCGACGTGCGACCCCTGTTCCGCCGGCTGCCATTGCTGATGATCTTCCTGGTCGCCGCGCTGACCATGCGCCAGTGGAGCGAGGAGGAGCAAAGCGGCACCATGGAGATGCTGCTGACGCTGCCTGTGCGGCCGGTTCAGCTGGTCCTGGGCAAGTACTTGGCCGTGATGGCGCTGATCGGCATCGCCCTGGCCCTGACGCTGTTCCTGCCCATCACCGTGGCGTTGATCGGCAACTTGGACTGGGGCCCGGTGATCGGCGGCTATCTGGCCACGCTGCTGATGGCCTCAGCCTACGCCGCCATCGGTCTCTTCATCTCCTCGCGCACGAACAATCAGATCGTGGCCCTGATCGTAACCGTGCTGGTCGCCGGCCTGTTCTACGTGGTCGGATCGCCGGCTGTGACCGACTTCGTGGGCGGAGCAGTCGCCGGCGTGCTGCGCGCGGTCGGCGCCGGCAGCCGGTTCGAAAGCATCGAGCGCGGGGTGGTCGACCTGCGCGACCTGGTCTACTACCTGTCGCTAACCGTGCTCTTCTTGACGCTGAACGTTGTCTCGTTGGACAGCAAGCGCTGGAGCCAGGGCGCCGTCACTGCGCCCTACCGCCGCCGCCAACAGCTGCTGGCCGGGTTGGTGGCGCTCAACCTGGTGCTGTTGAACGTGTGGCTGTATCCCCTCAACGGTCTGCGCCTGGACCTGACCGCCCAACAGGAGTACAGCCTGTCGCAGACCACCAAGGACCTGGTGCGCAACCTGCAAGAGCCGCTGCTGCTGCGCGCTTACATCAGCGAGAGGACCCATCCCCTGCTGGCGCCGTTGGTGCCGCGCATCGCCGACACCTTGCGCGAGTACGAGATCGCATCCGGCGGCAAGATCCAGGCCGAGGTGGTCGATCCGATCAAGAACCCAGAGCTGGAGGCCGAGGCCAACCAGACCTACGGCATCCGTCCCACGCCGTTCCAGATCGCCGGCCGCTACGAGGAGTCGCTGATTAACTCCTATTTCGACATCCTGGTGCGCTACGGCGACCAGAACACGACGCTCAGCTTCCGCGATCTGATCGAAGTGCAGCCGCGGCGCGACGGCACACTGGACGTGCGCCTGCGTAACCTGGAGTACGACCTGACCAGCGCCATCAAGAAGACGGTCTACGGCTTTCAGGACATCGGCACGGTGCTGGCCGGGCTGGAACAGCCGGCCAAAATGACGCTGTTCGTCACGCCGCAGACGCTGCCGCAAGACCTGGCCGCCGCGCCGGCTACCATCGAAAAGGTGGCCAGGGAGATCGCCGCGTCGGCCAACGGCAAGTTCATCTTCGAGACCGTCGACCCGGACGCGGCCGGCGCAGCAGTCGATCGCCAAACGCTGGCGCGCACCTACGGCATCCAGCCTTTTGCCACGTCGCTCTTCTCGCCTGAGACCTACTACCTGCACGCGCTGTTGCAGGTGGGCGATCAGGCTCAGGTGTTCTACCCACCGGCGGACATCAGCGAGGCTGAGGTGCGCACGGCCATCGAGTCGAGCCTCAAGCGCGCCTCCACCGGTTTTTTGAAGGTCGTCGGTCTCTGGACGCCGCCGGAGACGCCGACAACCGACATGTTCGGCCAGATGCAGCCGCCTCTCTCCACCTACCGCACCGTGCGCGACCAACTGGCGCAGGAATACGAGGTGCGCGACGTGGACCTGAGCAGCGGCCAGGCGCCGCAGGGCGTCGATGTGCTGGTGTTGGTGGCGCCGCAGAACTTGAGTGACCGTGAGCGCTATGCTGTGGATCAGTTCTTGATGCGCGGCGGCTCGGTTGTCGTGGCTGCGGGTAACTATAACTTGACCTTCGACCAGTTCACCGGGCAACTGGGCGTGGAGCCTGTGCAGAACGGCGTGCAGTCGCTGCTGAGCAGCTATGGCATTACGGTGACGCAGGGCATCGTGATGGACCCGCAGAACGAGCCCTTCCCGGTGGCCGTCGTCCGCAACGTGGGTGGCGTGCAGATCCAGGAGATCCAGGCGGTCAGCTATCCGCCGTTCGTGGATGTGCGACCCGACGGCATGGCCACGGATAACCCGATCGTCTCCAACCTGGCCGCGGTGACGCTGAACTGGGCATCGCCGGTGGCAGTGGACGCCGCCAAGAACGCTGGCCGGCAGGTGGAGGTCCTCATGCAGTCCAGCCCCAAGTCGTGGCTGAAGACCGACACCAACGTGCAGCCCAACTTGGACGCCTACCCCGGCCTCGGCTTCCCGGTGGAGGGAGAGCAGAAAGCGCGGCCGCTGGCTGTGGCCATCCAGGGCAGCTTCACCAGCGCCTTCAAGGGCCAGCCGATGCCGGCTGCCGCCGAGGGCGAGACGAGCACGCCGATCACCCAGACCGTCGCCACCGTCGACCAGTCGCCGGAGGCGGCGCGGTTGGTGGTGATCGGCAGCTCGCAGTTCTTGAACGACACCGTCTTCCGCATCTCGTCCAGCCTGAGCGGCCAGCGCTATTTGAACAGCCTGCAGCTTCTGCAAAACGCCGTGGACTGGTCGGTGGAGGACCTGGAGTTGCTGGGCATTCGCGCCCGCGGCACGCAAACGCGCGTGCTGGAGCCGATGACAGAGAATGCGCAGCGGCGCTGGGAGTTTCTGAACTACGGCGTGGCCTTGCTGGGCCTGGTAGCTCTAGGCGCGGTGTGGACTCTACGCCGTCGCAACGAGAAGCCCATGCCGCTAACCCCGCCGCAGGAGGTCTTGAGCGCTTAGCGCCTTTCGTGTGAGGTTGTCCGACCATGGACAAGACGATTCGTTTCCTGATCGGTTTGTTAGTTGCCCAGATCCTCATTGCAGCCTTTGTGCTTTGGCCGCGGCCGGCGGCCACCGGCAGCAATGAGCCGCTTTTCCCCGCTCTGACAGCGGACGCCATTACGAGTGTGAAGGTGACGGATGACGCCGGCCACACCGTGCAACTGGCCAAGCGCGGCAACGAGTGGGTTCTCCCTGACGCTGACGACTACCCGGCGCAGGCCGACCGCGTCACGGCTTTGCTGAACAAGATCGTGGCCGTCAAAACCGGCCGTCTTGTGACGCAGACGGCGGCCAGCCACAAGCGCCTGCGCGTGGCGGCCGACGGCTTTGCGCGGCGTGTCGACCTGACCACGGCGGATGGCAAGACCAGCACCTTGTTCATCGGCTCGGCGCCGCAGGTACAGGCGACGCACGTGCGCGCCGAGGGCCAGGACGAGGTCTACCTGACGGGCGAGCTGACCGCCTTCGACGCCGGCGCGCAGCCCAGCGCCTACGTCGACACCGCCTATGTGAGTGTGCCGGCCGCAGACGTGACCGGGCTGACGCTGCAGAACGCCCAGGGCCAGCTCGTGTTGCAGAAGGACGCCAACGGCGCCTGGACCCTGGCCGACCTGTCGCCGACGGAGCAACTGGACAGCGCCGCAGTCGACAACCTCGTGCGCCGCGCGACCAGCATGACCCTGCTGCGGCCGCTGGGCAAGCAGGTCAAGCCGGAGTACGGCTTGGACGCGCCTGTGGCCGTGGTGACCTTGGCGGTGCGCAGCGGCGACGGCCAGAGCCAGGCGATCACCCTGCGCGTGGGCGCGCAGGACCCGGCGGACAACAGCTACGTGGTCAGCTCCTCGCGGTCGCCGTACATCGTGCGCGTCGCCGAGTTCGGCGTGCAGGATCTGGTCACCAAGGGCCGCGCCGACGTGGTTACCCAGCCCACGCCGACGCCCACGGTCGAGGCGACGCCGGCCAGCCCGTGAGTTGCCTGCGCGCAGACTCTGCGGGTTTCGGCGGCGAGCGGCGCGTCGTGGTCAGCAGCGCTGGTCGCGTTGGCGGCGAATCGTGGTCGAGGACGGAAACCCGAGGGCCTGGAAATCACCCCATGCCCACCGCCCCACCGAATCCATCTTCGATCTAGCCACCATCTCTTGGTCATCGATGAGGCGCAGCGCGTGCCGGACATCGGGATCAATCTCAAGATCATGGTGGACAACTACCCGCACGCAACTATCATCGCCACCGGTTCGGCCGCGTTCGATCTCGCCAACAAGGTCAGTGAGCCGCTGACGGCCCGCAAGTTGACTTTCTCGCTCTATCCGGCCAGCTATGCCGAGCTAGCCGCGACTTTGGGCCCTTTCGAGGCGCACGCCGAGTTGGAGCGTTGGCTAATCTGGGGCGGTTATCCAGCCATCGTGACGGCCGATCCAACGCTGCGCGAGCGGCTATTGGGAGAGTTGGTGGGTTCCTATTTGTACTGCGATGTCGTGGAACTGGAGGGGGTGCGGCGGGCCGACAAGATCGTGGCTTTGTTGCGACTGTTGGCGTTCCAGATCGGCCAAGAGGCTTCGGTTTCGTAACTATTCAGGTGCCGGGCACTTGCGACCGGTTTCCAGCTTGAGCCGGCTCTGCAGACGCCCTGGCCAGCGCAGCCTTAAGTGCCCG
>DAOUBX010000262.1:0-8758 GCA_034432445.1 Anaerolineales bacterium | reverse complement strand
CTTGCGACCGGTTTACAGCTTGAGCCGGCTCTGCAGACGCCCTGGCCAGCGCAGCCTTAAGTGCCCGGCACCTAGGGCTGAATAGTTGCGGGGAACATAGGAAAAAGCCGGAGAAGATCGCATCAGAACGAGACCAGGCGCCATCCGCGGCAAGCAATCTGCCCTGTGCTCTTTCCCACGCTGTTCTCGTTTATCCCCTGTCCCTCGGTCTCTTCCCTCTTTCCCTTCCTCTCCCTTGTTCGCTTTCCTTTCACCCGCCTACAACTCCCTCTCATACACCCGATACGTCTTGTAGATCTTGCCGCCGAAATTGGTCAACACGCGGTTCATGTCGACGTTGTTGGCCAGAATCCAGCTCCCCTCGATGTGCCGGTAGCCCTTGCGCAGCGCTTCCTTGGCTGTCTCATAGTACAGCACGGCATCGATGCCCAGATGGCGGTACTCGGGTATGACACCCAAAATCAGCACGCGCACCCAGTCGATTTTCTTCTGGTAACGCAGCGCTTGGATAATGCCGAACGGGAAGAGATGACCGCCCATCTTCTTGAGCACCAGGTTGGCGTCAGGCACGGTCAGGCCAACGCCCACCGGGCGACCGTCGATCTCGGCCAGATACACCAGGTCTGGATCGATCACTTGCTTGAGCTGCTTAGCGATGTACTCGATCTCGCGGTCGGTGATGGGCACCTCGCCCCAGTTGGCTGCCCATGCGTCCCGATAGACCTGTTTGACGCGTTGCACGTCGTCGTCGAAGTGCTGCATGTCGATCTTGCGCACGGTGGCCCGGCTGCGATCCTTGAGCTTCTGCACGACTCGCGTTAGCTTGGCCGGGAACTGTTCGACGCTGCCGCCGTACTGCGCAATCAAGTCGAAATGATAGGCATACAGGTCCATCACCCCCTCGAACTCGCAGGCCTCCAGAAGCTCGGGGTAGTAAGGCGGGTTGTAGGTCATCATGATGCGCGGCGAGTCGTTGAAGCCGTCCACCAACAAGCCAACCTCGTCGCTGATGGTGAAGGTCATCGGCCCGCGCATCGACGTGCACCCTTGCTCGCGCAACCAGGCGGCCGCCGCGTCGAACAAGGCAGCGGCCACAGCGCGGTTGTTGACCGTCTCAAACAAGCCAAAGAAGCCCACACGATCATGATAGAGCTCGTTGTGGCGCGGGTTGACGATCGCCGCAATCGTGCCCACGTCTTGCTCTATCCCCCCTTGCAAGGTCCCCTTCGGCGTGTGATCGGGCACCACAATGCCTTCTGCCACAAAATAGGCCGCCTTCAGGTACTCGAAGGATGGATTATGTCGAGGGTCGATGTAGCGTTTGCGGTCACCGATCAGCGGCGGCACCCAGTACGGGTCACCTTTGTACAGCTTGAATGGGAACTTGACCAACCGATTGCGGGCTGCAGTTGAGCGGGGATCGAGTTGTTCCACGCGAATGTTGATGATGGCCATTGACGTCTCCTGGGGACTGGGGATGGACAGCTGAGCGAGAGTGAGTATAATGACGCCGGTCACACGGTCATTCGATCACAAAGCTAACAGCGCATGGCATCTACCAAACAAACCTGGCATAAACTGCTTGGGCGCACCTGCGACACCTGCGAGTTTGCCGACACCTTCCGCAGTAACGGCGATGGACAGGTCACGCGGCTGCATACTTTCTGCCGCGGGCCGCAGTCGCCCTATTCCAACCGACCGGTGCCCAGTGAACGCTGGTGTAATGCCTGGGAGAGACGCCGCAGCCGCCGCCAGCCGCCTCAAGTGGGCGACCCCAATTTGACGGCCTAGTGTAGAGCGGCGTCAATGCGTCAGCTGCTGGCAAACGGTAGGAGTCCAGGCTTCAGCCGCCGCAGCGTCAAACCCGGCTGACGCCTGCACGCCGCGCCACGGTTCGGTGCGCGCCGACCGGTACTGCTATCGGCCAGGGGCTGGCTGCACTTCGATCAAGGCTGCCTCAGGGCGACAACGGAAGCGCAGCCGTATCCCTTCGCCCAGGCCGCGGCCGATGTAAGCTTGTGCGCGGCCATAGCGAAACCAGCCGTAGGTGCGCCGTCGGGAGAGGTGGGTACCTTGCGTGTGCAGCGCGCCCAGGAGGGGCAAGAGCACCTGGCCACCGTGCACGTGGCCGCAAAACGCCAGATCGACCTGCTGCAAGGCCGGATCCAGCATATGATCGGGGTTGTGAGCCAACAGAATACGCAAGGCGCCGTTGGTTGGCTGGCCAGCCAGCGTTGCCTGCCCATCGGGCTGCCCTTCCATCAGGTCATCGATACCTGCCAGCCAGACGTCTGTGCCACCAACCTGCAGCCGTGCGCTGCTGTTGTGCAGCACATGGACGCCTATCTCGTTCAGCGCCGCCTTCAGCCGGGGCACATCGTTTGGGGATTGGCCCAGGTACAGCCGGTTGTTCTTGATGATGCGCACGATCATCTCAAGGGTGCGGCCAACAGCGGCCTGCAACTCTTTACCCGGCTCGGCCTCGCGCCAGGCCACGCGCGCTGGGCCAAACCAACTGTAACCGGCGTAGTCGTGGTTGCCCAGACAGGCGAACGCACCCAGCCGTGGTCGCGGCAACCTTCTGATCAGGTCTAACGTGGCAGAAAGACCCTCATCATCGTGAATCATGTCGCCGGTGATCAACAGCAGGTCGATGGACTCGCCGGCCAGCAGCTTGACCGTGCGCTTGATCTTGAGCCGCTCGATGAGCCCACGGCCGGTGAAGTGCATGTCGGAGATGTGCAGGATGCGCAGCCCCTCCGGCGGCACGCCGGGCGAGTCCACCGTCAGCCACAGCCGCCGCACGTCGATCCACAGTCGCTCGATGTAACGGGCATAGGCCAAACTGGCCGCTGCGCCTCCAACGCCGAGCGTTGCCGCAAGTTTGATGTTTGATCTCATGGTGTCTGATGGGTAACGAGCACTGCAGAAGCGGCGCTGCCCACCGTGGGAACAGACGCGGGCCTACGCGTTGCTCGTCACGGTTCACGCCCGCACCTGTCCATCGCCCAGCACCACCCACTTGTACGTGGTCAGCTCTTGCAGCCCCATCGGCCCGCGCGCGTGCAGCTTCTGCGTGCTGACGGCCACCTCTGCGCCCAGGCCGAGCTGGCCGCCGTCGGTGAAGCGGGTACTGGCGTTCACGTAAACCACCGCCGAGTCAACCTCGTTGATGAAACGCTGGGCGTGGCTGTAGGTCTCGGTCAAGATGCCGTCGGAGTGGCCGGTGCTGTGCCGGGCAATGTGGTCGATGGCCTCGTCCAGACCGGCAACCACCTTGACCCCCAGGATCAAGCTCAGCCACTCCTGGTCGAAGTCCTCGGGGCCGGCCGGGGTGAGCCGCAAACCGTGAACGGTGAACGGTGAACGGTCAAGGGAAGCATTGAGCACGCGTTCCAAAATGAGAAACGCGACAGGGTCGGCCCGCAGCTCCACGCCGTCGGGGGCCAGGCGCGCGGCCATCTTGGGCAGGAACTCCGCGGCCACATCGCGGTGCACCACCACCGTGTCCAGCGCGTTGCAGACCGTAGGTCGCTGCGTCTTGGCGTTGTGGATGATCTCCACGGCCTTGGCCTGGTCGGCCGTGGCGTCCACGTAGAGATGACAGATGCCGATGCCGCCGGTCATGACGGGGATGGTCGCTTGCTCGCGGCACAGCTTGTGCAGCGCATTGCCCCCGCGCGGGATGATCATGTCCACGTACTGGTCTAGCCGCAGCAGCTCGGTGACCAGAGCGCGGTCGGGGTTGTCGATGGTGAGCACGGCGTCGGCCGGCAGGCCGGCCTCCTCCAGCGCCGCGTGGATCACGTCCACCAGGGCCAGGTTGCTGCGCAGGGTCTCCTTGCCGCCGCGCAGAATGGCCGCGTTGCCGGTCTTCAGGCTCAGCGCAGCGATGTCGATGGTGACGTTGGGCCGCGCCTCGTAGATCACGCCCAACACGCCCAGCGGGGTGCGGCGGCGCGCGATGCGCAGGCCGTTGGGCAACACGCGGCCGTCGAACTCCTGGCCCACCGGATCGGGTAGGCCGGCCACGGTGCGGGTGTCGGCCGCCATGCCCGCCAAACGCTTCTCGTTCAGCAGCAGCCGGTCGATCATGGCCGGGGAGAGGCCGGCAGCCTGGGCGTCGGCCACGTCCAGCGCGTTGGCGGCCAGGATCGGCGCCTGATGGCGCTGCAGGCCGTCGGCGATGGCGTGCAGGGCGGCGTTCTTGTGCGCGGTAGAGGCCCGGGCCAGCAGCCGGCTGGCGGCTTTGGCGCGCTGGCCTAGGGCGGCGAGAGGAGACGAGGACATGAGCAAACTCCAGAGAGCGATTTGACGGCGCCTCGGCGCAGGGCCATTATAGACCGATGCAGGCGAATCAAGGATAGCCGGAACGGGCCACCAGCCGACCTACGCTAGATGTACAGGTCGCGGCGGTTGTAGGTCCAGAAGGCCGCGGCCAAGCTGACCACAATGATCACAGCCGAGATCAGCAGATAGGTGCTGTTCATCTGGCCGCTGCGGAACAGCTCACCCGCGTCGAAATACTTGAACGGCGTGAGGTACTTGAGGAAGTCCAGCCGTTCTTGCATGCCGGCGGCGATGGACATGAAGTAGGTCACTAGGACGATGGCGACCGCAACCGCGCTGGCGCGCTTGTAGCGCTTCATGGCGCAGGCCAACAGCAGCCCGACGGCCAAGAAGATCAGCTCGATCGCCAACATGGCCCGCATTTGCAGCGCCAGGTAGTCGAAAAAGGCCTGGTCGGGGTTGTACGACCGCACCGCGACCAGCGACACGGCCCAGGTGATCAACACCAGCGCGACGCAGTTCACCACGGCCGCCAGCGCCTTGGCCGCCACCACGCGGCTGCGCGACACCGGCAGCACCAGCGCAAACTCGACCGTCTTGTCGCGCTCCTCCTTCGAGATAATATCGGTGCCCCAGAGCGCTCCGGCAATGGCGCCAATCAAGCCGAAGTAGATGAACATCACGCCGTAGAAACCGGTCAGCGTGGTCAGGTTGAAGGCGCGCATGTTCAGCGCGTCGAGCATTGCCGGCGGGATGGAGTCCAGCATGGCCAGCATCTGGGGGTCGCCGGCAAAGGCGGCGAACTTCGACACCGCAACGGCGATCAATAGGGTGACAATGACGCCCCAGATCACCAGCGACTTGAGATTGGCTCGCAGCTCGCGCAGGAAGATGTTCATCGTGCACCTCCTCATGACACCGCCGGAATGTCGCGGCGGATGTACAGCCAGTAGCTGGCTGCCACGGCAACCAGGCTCACCAGGACGTTCAGCGCCACCAGCGGCATGTCGTAGGCGCCGGTCTGCACGATGGCGGCGGCGTCCAGGTGCTTGAAGGGGGTGATCAGCTCCAGCTTGACGTCGCCGAAGATGCCGCTGAACGCGCTCAGCACGTACATGCCGAAGGCCAGGCCAAGGGCATAGGGCGTCACACTGCGCACACGCTTGACCAGCAGCGAGATCGCCAGCCCAACGCTGAGGAAGAAGAGCTGGAAAATCGGCACGCTCAACAACACCAAGCGCAGCGCGGTCGCGTCATAGCCGCGTTCACCGCGAAAGAGCTCGATTGCGATGTAGCTGCTCACCCACACCACCAGCCCGGTGATGGCCAGGCAGGTCAGCGCAGCCAGCAGCTTGCTGGTCAGCACCTGGGTGCGGCTGACCGGCTTGCTCAACAGGAAGTCCGCCGTCAGCTCGGCCTCCTCGACCGACACCAGCCCAAAGCCGTAGTTGCTGGCCTGGACGGCCAAACAGAGCTGGACGAACAGAAAAATCAAGCTGAAATACCCCAACACCGTGGACAGGTCCATCCTGTCGAGGCCAAAAGCAGCCCGCATCTCCGGCGGAAAGCGCGCCATCATGTCGTTCATCAGCGCGGCCTGGTCGGCCAACGGCGCGAAGAAGCTAAAGTAGAAAACGTTCAGGAACGCCAAGGCCAGCGACCAAATGACCACCGATTGCAGACGGCTGCGGAACTCGTGGCGGTAGATGTTTGTGTTCATTGGTCTGCGCCTATTCGTAGTAGTGCATGAAGATCTCTTCGAGCGTCGGCTCCTCGATGGTCACGTCTTCCACGCGCACACTGCTCAGGCGTTGCAGCACGGTGTTGATGTCGCCCTTGAAGAAGAAGTGCACCGTGCCGTTCTCCACCTGTACGTTGGTCGAGCCCGGCATGTCGGCAAACAAGTCGGCAGTCAAGCCCGCCGCCGTGACGCGCACCTTCTTGTAGTTGTTCTGCTGCAAGGCGCGTATGTCGGAGATCTCCACGATGCGGCCCTCGCGGATGATGCCCACGCGGCTGCACAGGCGCTGCACCTCGCCCAGGATGTGCGAGGAGAAGAAGACGGTCACCCCGCGCGCGTTCTCCGCGCGCACCAGGTCGAAGAACTTGCGCTGCATCAGCGGGTCCAACCCGGCCGTCGGCTCGTCTAGGAACAACAGCTTGGGGCTGTGCAGCAGGCCCTGCACGATGCCCACCTTCTTCTTGTTGCCGTAGGACAGATCGCTGATGCGGCGAGACAGGTCCAGCTCCATGTAGTCGGAGAGCTCGCGCATGCGTTGGGTGTGGTCGCCCGGGAAGAAGCTGGCCGAGTACTTCAGCAGGTCGATCACCTTCATGCCCTCGTAGTAGTAGACCTCCGAAGGCAGATAGCCGATGTCGCGCCGGATCTCGGGGCCGTGGGTGGTCACATCCTTGCCGAACACGGTGGCCACGCCGCTGGTGGGGTGGATCAGCGACAGCAACAGGCGGATGGTCGTGGATTTGCCGGCGCCGTTGGGCCCGATAAAGCCGAAAATCTCGCCTTCTTCTACGGCGAAGCTAACATCGACGATGCCGCGGGCTTTGCCGTAGTACTTGGTCAACTGGTTGACTTCGATGACGCTCATGACGATGCTCCTTGGGCGGCTAGGCAAGCCGCCTACAGCACGACCAAATCGTCGCGGTGCACCACCTCGGCGCTGTTTTCGTAGCCGAGGATCGCCGCGATTTCATCTGAACGGCGGCCTTTGATCTTGCGCAGCGACTCGGCGCCGTAGCGGGTCAGGCCACGGGCGATCTCGCGGCCGTCGCCGTTGCAGATGCGCACGGTATCGCCGCGCTGGAACTCGCCCTCGACGCCGACGACGCCGACGGGCAGCAAGCTGCGCCCCTGGCGCATCAGAGCAGTGGCCGCGCCCTCGTCTACCACGATGCGGCCGGCGGGAGCCGGCCCGCCCAGCAGCCAGCGCTTGCGGCTCTCCAGCCGGTTGGCTAGCGGCCGGAAGCGGGTGCCCACCCGCTCGCCCCGGGCGACGCGCAGCACCACGTCCTCCACACTGCCGGCCGCGATGACCACCTCAGCGCCGCCGCGACGGGCCAGGTCGGCCGCAGCCAGCTTGGTGCTCATGCCACCCGTGCCCAGGCCGCTGCGGCTGCCGCCGGCCAGCGCGCGCAGGTCATCGTCGATCTGCTCCACCTCGGCGATCAACTGCGCGTTGGGATCGGTGCGTGGATCCGCAGTGAACAGGCCGGGCTGGTCGGTGAGCAACAACAGCAGGTCCGCCTCCACCAGGTTGGCCACCAGCGCCGACAGGTTGTCGTTGTCACCCAACTTGATCTCTTCGGTGGAGACGGCGTCGTTCTCGTTGATGATGGGCACGATACGCTCGGACAGCAAAGCTTGCAACGTGTCGCGCGCGTTGAGGTAACGGCTGCGCTGGTCCAGGTCAGAGCGGGTCAGCAGCACCTGGCCGACCACAATGCCGTAGATGTCGAAGAACTGCTCGTAATGGGCCATGAGCCGGCTTTGGCCGACCGCGGCCAGCATTTGTTTGGCGGGCATGGCCTGGGGCAAGGGGCGATGGCCCAGGCGTTCCCGACCCGCGGTGATGGCCGCCGAGCTGACCACGATCAACTCGACGCCGGCCGCGTGCAACTGCGCGCACTGGCGCACGATGTCCAGCATGCGCGGCCGGTTGAGCTGCGGCGAGCCGGCGGTCAACACGCTGGTTCCCAGCTTGAGCACAAGGCGGCGATAAGGCAAGGGGCTGTTCAACGATGGCATAAGCTGCGCGGCCTGCAAAAGGAACGCGCCTACCCCTTAGGCAGGCGCAAGACCGACCATCATAGGTGCAGGGCACTTGAGTCTTCGCTTGCACGGGTGTCCGCAGAGCCGACTTAAGCTGTAAGCCGGTCGTGGTTCCCAATGCCCGGCGCCTGAATCGTTACCTAAACTCAGTAGTTCACGATTCTCTGTTTGTAATGGGCGCTCTTGAGGATTGACAAATCGGGCCGACATGCGCGTTGAGATGAGGACGCTGTGTCAGCGGCAGCCGCCCCGGTTATGATGAAGCTTAAGACAATACTCCGGCAACAGAGCGAAGCGCGTCCAGGTGCGAGCTCGCCGGGGAATGAAGTTCCCCAGCTACATAACAGCGCCCGTTGAAACGGGCTAGCGCGTGCATGGCACGTCTTTCAGCCCCGTTGACGGGGCGCCGTTTTCCAGCCGGGGAACTTCAGACTTGCATCTTCGACGCCGCAAGCGGAGGCGTCCCCCGGTAGTCGCCGCCAACACACGACTCACATGCCCAGCTTCACAGTCGGGTTGATCTGTCAATGTTCAACAGCGTGCTAGAGTGCACACCACGAGCCAAAGCGTTAACTACTGAGATTGGCAATTAGCAACTATTCAGCCCTAGGTGCCGGGCACTTAAGGCTGCGCTGGCCAGGGCGTCTGCAGAGCCGGCTCAAGCTGGGAACCGGTCGCAAG